>CAZZDO010000032.1:0-21293 GCA_964653205.1 uncultured Armatimonadia bacterium
CAGACCGTGTTCGCCGCGCTCGATCATTTCGGGATGGCGTGGGAGGTGCTGGACGGGGGCGACTACATGGGCTTCATCCCGGCCTACGTCGCCCCGCGCGCCCTGTACGTGATCGCTCACGACGGCGCGGCTGCATGGCTCAAGCCGGAGACAGCCCGGCAGATCGCCGACGCCGTTGCGGCGGGCGCGGGGCTCGTGAGCTTCGACCGCAGCCCGCAGGAATGGCCGCAGCCGCTGCGCGATCTGCTGCCTGAAGGCCTCGCGCCGGGGCGGACGGGGACGCTGCGCTTCGCCGGCGGGGCGCCGTTCATCACCTTCGGCCACGAGGTCGGCGAGGAGCGGACACTGGGTGCGGAGATCGCGACCTGCACGGCACCCGGGGAGGGCGGCTGGCAGGCGCTCGCGACCGACGCCGAGGGGCGCAGCCTCGTGTCCTGCGCCACCGTTGGCGACGGCCGTGTCGTGCTCTTCGGCACGGGCAACGAACTGTACGCCGAGGGCGTGTTCGGCCACGTGCGGGGGCTAGACGGGCTCATGTGGCGCGCGCTGGTGTGGGCCGCCGCCAAGCCCTTCCCGATGCGCTGCCTCCCGCCGTTCGTCACGGCCCGGATGGACGACTGCAACGGCACCTACAACGCCTTCGACTATGTGCGGGTGATGAACCGCTACGGCGTCGGGCCGAACCTGGGGCTCTTCACCGATGAGATGGGGCCGACCGATTGGGCCGCCGCCAGGCGCCTGTACGACGCCGGCGGCGCGGACTTCTCGATGCACGCCTTCCGCGACGACTTCTACATGGCCCGGCCGAACTACAGGCCTTATGCCGTGCTGGCCGACAAGCCTGATCTGTCGCGCGGCGGGCAGGAGACGCGCTTCGAGGGCCTGTCGCTCGACCACAACACAGGGCTGGACTTGCCCCTCGAGACGATCCGGCGCAACTTCCGCCGCATGGACGAGGCCTTCGCGCAAGCGGGCCTGCGCCACAGCCGCGTGCTCAACGCGCACTTCGGCGAGGTCGGCTGGCCGGCGGTGCCGCTGTTCCTCGAGCGCGGCGTGGACATGCCCTGCAACAACTCCGCCATCGGGCAGCTCTACGGCAACCAGCCGGTGTGGCGGCCGCGGCCCTACGGCATACGCGGCCCCAACGGGCGTCACGGGCTGACGATTGACCGCTGCCCGCAGCATCCGGGCATGACGTACATCGCCATGAGCGCCGCGCATGTCGGCGACACCCACATGCGGACCGACATCCTCAGCGGCCGGGTGCCATTCCTCGATGAGGCCCCGACGCCCCAGCTCGATGCCGCCGCCCAGGTGGGGATCGCGAACATCAAGCTCGGCCTGGACGCGCTCGCGTACGGCCTGCTGTTCACCCACGAGGAACGCATCAACGCCATCAGCCTCGACGACTGGGAGACGATCGTCACGACGATCATGGCGGGGCTGGACGGCTGGGAATACACCGGCGCGGAACGCGAGCAGGTCGGCATCATCTGCAAGCGGCTGCTGGACTCGCGGCTGGTGCGGGCCAACGTGACCGACCAGGGCCTGCAGTGCGAGTTCTGCGGCCGGACCGACGGCCCCTCGCCGCTGACGATCTGGGCGAACGAGGGGGACGGCTGCGTGCGGCGCGTGGTCGAGGTCGAGCCGCTCGACGGATACGCCGCCATCGTGCTCTGACGAGACGGAAGAGGGCGGCGCCCGCTCGCCCTTCACGAGGCATCACATGGAGCCGGTTCGGCTGGCCATTCTGGGCGCCGGGCTCATCGGCGCGAAGCACGCGGCGATGGTGTCCGCGTACGACTCCTGTGTGCTGGTCGGAGTCGCCGATCCCGATCCCGCCCGCGCGAGCGTCGCGACGGAACTCGGTGTGCCCTTCCATGGCAGCGCCGAGGAACTCCTCGACCGCGTGCATCCCGAAGGCGTCATCATCGCCACCCCGAACGCCACCCATGCGGCCGTCGCCGTAGCCTGCGCGGAGCGGGGCGTTCACATGCTCGTGGAGAAGCCCATCGCCGACACGCTCGAACACGCACAGCGCATCGTGGCGGCGGCGAGGGAGCATCGCGCGTCGGTGCTCGTCGGGCACCACCGGCGGCACAACCCGCTGGTGCAACGAGCGCGCGACCTCGTGCGCGGCGGGGCGCTCGGCCAACTTATGGGCTTCTCCGCCCTCTGGACGCTGCTGAAGCCGGACGACTACTTCGGGGTCGCGTGGCGACGCGAGCCGCCGGGAGGCGGTCCGCTGCTCATCAACCTGATCCACGATTTGGACAGCCTGCGCTTCATCTGCGGCGAGGTCACCAGCGTGTACGCACGTACGAGCGCCGCCGTGCGCGGCTTCGCCGTCGAGGATTCCCTCAGCCTGTCCCTCACGCTGGAGAACGGGGCGTTGGGTACGGTGCTCGCCTCGGATGCGACCCCGGCGCCGTGGTCGTACGAGCTGACGACCGCCGAGAACCCCACCTACCCCCATGTGCCCGCGAACTGCTATCACTTCGTCGGCACGGCCGCCTCCCTGGCCTTCCCGCGGATGGAGCTGTGGCGCTACGCCGACGAGCACGCGCGGGGCTGGACGGAGGCGCTGGTGCGGGAGCAACTACACGTTGCGGCAGCGGACCCGCTGCAGGCGCAACTCGCGCACTTCTGCCGCGTCGTCCGCGGGCTGGAGGCGCCGCTGGTCAGCGCGGAGGAGGGCGCTCGCTCGCTGGCCGTCGTGGTAGCCGCCCAGGAGTCGGCCACGACCGGAACGGCGGTTGCTATCGCCGCTCGATGATGATCCCGTTGAGCGCGAAGTACGGCAGACTGCCCGGGTTCTTGAACTCGCAGTTCAGCACCCCGTCCGTCACCTCCGCCGGTAGGCTCAGCCGCAGCGGCTCGTTCTTCTTGATCGGCCGGTGCTCGGCCACGCGCTTGCCCTCGAAGACGATGTCGGGCGCGAAGTGGTCGAAGAGCGTGTCCACCATCACGACCGTGACCGTGTACTTGCCGTTCGGCAGGCGCACCGCCCACTCCCGGTCGTCCTTGCCGCTGCAGTAGTCGCGGACGAGATCATCCCCCACCCCGCGGTCGCCCTTCCACACATTCTCGTACTTGATGAAGCCGTACCCGCGCTCCTCCGAATAGCGCGTGTCGTTGCGGATGGCGCTGAAGCCCGCCATGATCGGCCCGGCGCCGAAGTCGAAGCCGACCGGCTTGCTCCAGTCGAGGGCGAACTGCAGATGCACCGGCAACGGCTGGCCCATGTTCCCCGCGCGATCCCGCACGAGGAAGGCGAGCGGGTTGTCGCCGAGGTTCAGCCCCTCCACGGCCGCGGCGAAGGAGCCGTCCGCCATGATCGGCACGACGCGGTCCGGCAGGCCCGTCTGACGGAGCAGGAGCACTTCACCTGCCGCCAGCCCCGTCATGCGGCCGCGGAGGACAGTGTTGTTGGCGGACAGGGCGATGGTGTCGCTTTGCAGCACGGGCCGCACCGCCGGAGGCGCCGTGTCCAGGACGACCTCGCGCCGATCCACGAGCTTCGGGTAGGCCGCGGCAGCAAAGCACAGGGCATACTTGCCGTCGGCGCAGCGCGCGCCGGCGTCCGTCTTGCCGTCCCACGTGAAGCCCACTTCCGGCCCCGTCCCCTCAAAGCGTCGCACCTGACGGTCGTTGGCGTCGCGGACGGCGACCGACCACTGGCCCGTGCCGACCTGCTCGACCGTACGGCCCGTCACGACGAGCGTGTCGTCGTTCCCGTCGCCATTGGGCGAGAAGACGCCGGGCCCGAAGTCCACGTCACGCACGGCGGCGCGCGGCACGCGGTCGAGCACGCGCAGACTCGTCAGCGACATCGGCGGGAGCGTCAGGCCGATCCGGATGCGCCCCTCGCCGGCGCTCTGGAAAGCAACGGTCGCGCCCGTGCCGAGATTGACGACGCGATCCACGGCCTGTACCGATGGCTTCAGCGTCAGTTGGACCTGTCGCTCCTTGAGATCAAAGGCCCGGTTGATGACGGCAAGGTACTGGCCGTAGGCGGTGTCGTAGGAGCGGACGACGACCGCCTCGTCGGCGGGAGCGATGGCCTCCTTGAGCACGACGGAGGGCGCCGCCGGCAGGGCGCGGTACGCCTGCGCGAAGGCCCGTGCGACCTGCGGGAAGCCCCGCTTGAGCGGCTCCCACATGCTGTCCATGATGTACATGGGGTCGGAATGGGCCATGGCCACGACCTCTTCCATCATGCAGAAGGGCCCGCCGTGCTCCACGCCATGCGCGCCGTGGATGCTCGGCACATTCAGGTGGCTGGTCTCCTCGTTGTAGGGCATGTGCACGGCGATGGCGCTGCCCTCGCCCGTGCGGAACAGGTCGAGGAACTTCGGGTTGTCCGCCGTGAAGCGGTAGCGCACGGGCGCCCAGTACACGATCCCTTTGTCCTCCAGGTACAGCCGCGGGTTGTGGCCGACGCCATTGGCGTAGACGCTGCCCGGTTCGGTGAGCATGGCCACGAGGTCCATCTGGTCGGGGTAGCGCAGGTGGGGCAATTCGCCGCTGCGCGGGGCGCCCCAGAACTGCGGCATGTCCTTGAGCCGGCCGTAGAGCAGGTCCTCGAAGGTGAGTTTGCCCTGTAGTTCGGGGGCGAGGGACTCGCGGTAGTACTGCCGCGCCAGCGCCGGGTGCTTCTTCTGCTCGGCGGTCCACTGGTCGGGCGGGACGGTGTAGCTCGGGACGAGCAGGATGTTGGTGCCGGGGACGTAGATCTTGTCCATGTCCGGCCGCCCCGAATAGCGCAGCCGCCCGCAGGAGAACGGGAAGTCGTCATCGCTGTGCCACGGGAAGTAGAAGAGCTTCAGGTCGGGCCGCAGGGCCTGCAGATGATCGCGCAAGGCCAGCAGGAAAGTGTGCTTCTTGCCCCACCACCAGTTGTAGTACTCCTGCTTGCGGTTGGCCAGCAGCCAGTCGCGCCGCGCCTGGCCCTCGCCTTGCAGGCGCGTGCCGGTCTCCTTCGCAAAGAGCTGCAGCGCATAGTCGCTGAAGCTGACCGGGAAGGGCCCACCGTAGTGCTTGTAGAGCATCAGGCCGGCGAAGCCCGGGTGGTCGGCGAGGCCCGCCAACTCCTCTGTGATGAGCTGCTTGATGGCTTCCAGCGTGGCCGGGTGCAGCAGGTCCGGCATCTTCTCCAGCGTGTAGGCGCCCTCGGGCGGGGCGATGTCCTCCCCGTCGGCATTCTTGGCGAGGGCCTCGGGCGGCACGCCGACTTTGCCCAGCACGTCCCGCTCGATCATCCACCGCGGGAAGACCTTCACCCCGTAGCGCCCCCGATCGTTGGCGTCAAACAGCGGCTGCAGATCAACGCGGCCGTTGGGCGAGACGCCCGACAGCCCCATGAAGCGCGCGTCCTGCAAGCGGTACTGAGCCCACTGGTCAACCAGCTCCTGCTTGCCGACGAGCTTGGTGATGCCATCGCTCTCGGCGGTCATGAACAGCTCGCGGCGCCCGAGTTCCAGCGGCGGCTCCTCGATCCGCGGGAACAGGGCGTCCATGTCACTGATCTCGTAGAGCTTGATGGTGCTCACGGCGGCCCCGGCGGCCAGCGGGTCCTGGCTGGGCCCCACACCGCCGACGATGAACCAGAAGCCCTCCTTGCTGTCACCGGCGGTCGGGGCGTTGTTCCACGGGTCTCCGGGCGCCCACGTCTGCGCGCCCAGGTGGAACAGGCTCGTCCACCGCTGCATCTTGCCGCTGAGCGGATAGTCGGTGTACTCGGAGTTCAGCGTGCGCGTCCAGTGGTCGCCGAGCGTCTTGCCCGTGTGGAAGCCGTAGCCGCCGACGAGGCTAAGCACGATGCCCGTGTTGAAGATGGTGTACGTGCGGCCGACGTCCTCGGGGTACTCCATGACGACCAGGTAGGCGCTGCCGGGCTTGAGGCCCTGGCGATTGAGCTTGTAGCCGAACCAGCCCCAGCCGTGGGTGACGCGGCAGCGCTGGCCCAGGACGGTCTCGATGGTGGTGAACGCCGGCTCGCGCTCGCGGAAGAGGCTCTTCCAGTCCTCCTGCGGCACCGCCCCGGTGCTCTTGGCGTCCATTCCCCGGCCGCCCTCCATGTACGGGTGCGAGTCCTGCGGGTCGGCGCAGTGGATGACATCCACCAGCTTCTGCGCGCCGAAGATGTCATCAATCCGCTCGGTCGTCGCGGGCAGCGCCGGCAGCGGTTCGTACTTGCGGACGCGGTTGGCGAAGCGGTAGACCCGGGTCACCGCGGCGACCTTCTCCTCGCCCGACTTCAGCGTCGCCAGCACCTTGTATTCATTCGCCCCGGCTTCTTGCCGCATCTTGAACAGCCGCGCGCGCGTGGGCGCATCGAACTCGACGGCCACTTCGCGCGTCTCGTCGGCCTTCAGCGCCAGCGTCTGCCGCATCACGGACGGGCGAAACCAGTAGTCCACGACCTCGCACTCCAGCGTCAGGTCGCGCGCCGTCAGCGGGCTGGCCACGCGGAAAGTGATCGCGACCGGGGCCTCGGCCGAGACTGGGTCCTTGTCGGGGTCCTTCACGATGGCCAACTCGACCGGCGGCAGCTTGCCCCCGAACGCCGCCAGGTCATAGCCCTCCGTGACGGACACATCGTCAAGCCAGGCGGTGCCCTGGCCGATCAGGTCAACATCCATCCCCAGGTGCGTGGCCCCCTCCGGAGCCCGCCCCGCGACGGCCAGCCGCTTCCACACCCCCGCCTCGGTGAAGCGCCCCTGCGAGGGATCAATCTGCCGCCGGGTCTCCGCCGGGAAGTATGTCACCTTGCCATCAGCCGCGATGGTGCAGAAGCCCATGCGGAAGTTCGTGGACACCGCCGCGTCCACGGACGCCACCTTCATGTGAACGCTGACCGTGTAGACGTTGCCGGGCGTGACGGAGATGAAGCCGCTGGGTGTGCGGTTGCACCACGTGCCAACGTCCCTGGGGCCCCCGTTGGTGATCTTCAGCGAGGCGACGCCGGTGCGAGCGACGGTCTGATCCCACGAGCCGGCGGCGGTGCGGGCGACGCCCTCCGGCGCATAGGCCCAGAAGCGCCAATCCGCGGCCGTGCCCTTGTCGCCCGTCTCAAAGGACGGGTTGGGGGCGAGGTTCTTCGCGGCCGGCGCCTGGCTGTCGGCCGACCACGACGGGGCCAGGGCGGCCATCGCGATGACAACAAGTGCGCCTCGTCGCAGACTCGGAACTGGCGATGGCATGGTGGGGTGCACTCCTGTCCGGTAGTCACTTGCGGAGCGGCAGCGGTGGTGGCGCGCCCGGAGTGGACCCCGAGCCACGGCCGTCGCGTGCGCAGGACGGTGTTCAGGCTTCGAGTTCGTCGGCGGGTTCTCCTGCCGGAGGCCACTCCGATGGCGCCCAGGCTCCCCCGACTTGACACCCGCCGCGCGGAGGGCTATATATCGAGCCACTGCCTCCCATTCGCTCCGCCGTCCGCACCCGTGGCCGCGATGGGAGCCGGCAACCCCAGGAGAGACCGGTGCTGTCCTCATGGCCCACGTCACATGGCTGCTGATCGGGGCGGGGGACATCGCCACCCGACGCGTCGGCCCGGCCCTCATCACCGCCGCGAACTCCGAACTCCTCGCGGTCTGCGACGTGAGCCGCGAGCGCGCCGCAGCCCTGGCTGAGCAACTCGGCGCGCCGACCGTGTATGACAGCGCGGCCACGGCCCTCGCCGACTGCCCCGCCGACGCTGTCTACATCGCCACCCCCCAGCGCACCCACATCGAGCTGAGCCTCGCCGTCCTCGCCGCCGGCAAGCATCTCCTCTGCGAGAAGCCCCTGGGGCTCAACGGCGCGGAATGTTTGCGCCTGCTGGCGGCGGCGCGGCAGTCCGACCGCGTGACCAGCTGCTCGAATTACCGCCGCCTGTCCGAGCAGGTCAAGCTGACGGAGGGCATGTTGGCGCGAGCGGAGATTGGCGAGCTGACGGGCGGTTGGGCCATCTATTCGAGCCCCTTCTACAACCCCGCCAACGCCACCATCTGCCAGGCCGACGGCCTCAGCCGCATCAAGGAATTGGGCTACTACCTCATTGACATCGTCCACAACTTCTTCGGGATGCCGTGCAGCGCCCTGGCCCAGGGCAGCATCCTGCACCCCGAAGTGATGAATGACGTGGAGGAGATTGCCTCCGTCATCCTGAAGTTCCCGGGCGGACAGATGTTCACGATCCTCTTCAACTGCACGTCGCCGGGGACGCGGCACGAGTTCGAGTTGTTCGGTACGGCGGGGCGCATCTACTGGCCAGCCTGGCCCCCGCACGCCAACGGCCCGGTCGTGAAGATCACCGGCGCTGGCGTCGAGGAGATCGCCGCCCACACCGACGCGAACTGGCATCTGCCGATGATCGAGGACTACGTGGACGCCTTGCTGACCGGCCGCCCGCCCGTGTGCGCGCTGGAGAGCGCCGTGAAGACCGAGATCATCACCGACGCCATCTTCCGCTCGCTGGCGAGCGGCCGTGTGGAGCCTGTAGTCTGGGAGGCGCCATCATGAAGCTTCTGCTCCTGGGCGGCACCGGCTGCCTCGGCGGCGACATTGCCGCGCTCGCCGCGCAGCGGGCCGACATTGAGCTGACGCTGCTCAACCGCGGGAGCCGACCGATGTTCGTTCCCGAACGGGCCCGCTGTCTGCGGGCCGACCTTGAGCGGCCCGATGAGGTCAACGCCGCGCTCAAGGGCATGACCTTCGATGTCGTGGCCGACTTCCCGACCTATGGTGTGGAGCAGCTCGAGCGCAACCTGGGGATCTTCCGCGAGCGTTGCGGCCAGTACCTCTTCATCTCCTCGGGGGCCGTCTACCGCACGAAGAGTGACGCCGAGATCATCACCGAAGCCCGCACCATGGTCGGCAATACGTTGTGGTCATACGCGCGCAACAAGATCCTGTGCGAGCGGCGGCTGCAGGCCGAATACGAGCGCACCGGCCTGCACTTCACCATCGTCCGCCCGGCCTTCACCTACAACAAGCTCCGCATCCTGCACCCCGTCGGGCCCGGGCACCAGATGTACTCGTGGACCATCGCCAACCGCATCCTGCAGGGCAAGCCCCTCCTGATGCACGACGACGGCACGGCGCTGTGCACCGTCACGCACACCGAGGACTTCGCGAAGGCGTTCGTGGGTCTGTGCGGCAACCCGGCCGCGTACGGCGAGGCGTACCACATCACCTCCGATGAGTGCCACACGTGGAACCGCGTGGCCGAGATGGTCGGCGACGCGCTCGGGCGCAGGCCCGTGCTATGCCACGTCCCGGCGCATGACCTGGGCTTCGAGTTGGGCGGGGACTTCGGCGAGAAGCTCATCTCCTTCTCCCGCCACGGCGTCTACGACAGCAGCAAAGTCCGGGCGGCCGTGCCGGAATTCGTCTGCACGACCCACTTCCCCGAGGGCGTCAAGCGCACAATCCAGTTCTACTGGGACAACCCCCAGTTCCAGGTCGTGGACGAGCACTTCGACCGACGCATGGACGAGATCGCGGAGAGGTACCATGCCCAGACCCTTTGACGAAGCCCGCCCGCAGCTTGAGCGCCAGTATCTCGAAGTCCGCTTCGACCCCGCCTCCGGCAGGTCACGGGAGGAGTTGGCTGCCGCCCTGGAGCGCCATCGCGCTGAGCATCCCGACGAGCCCCGTATCCTCACTCGCGCCTGGCTCTTCCACCTCCTGTGTGCGCAAGCGCGAATCGCCGTCGAACCGGATGACTATTACGCCGACAAGCTCGAGCATCACGACCTCTGCGTCGCGTTGCGCGAAGAGTGGCGGCGCGAGGAGGATGCCCGCGAGTTCGGCGGCGACCCGCCGGCCACGCCGGGCGCCTGGACGGCCCATCTCGACACCGGCCACGCCTGCCCGGATTGGCGCAGCCTCCTCGAGCACGGCCTCCCCGGCCTGCGCGACCGTGCGGCGGCGGGGGAAGGCAGGTTCTACGAGGCCGTGGCACTCGTCTATGAGGGCGCGATCATCCTGTGCCGGCGCCTCGCCGCGGCGTTGCCGGAGGGCGCGCCGGCCCGCCCTGTCCTCGAAGCCCTCGCGGAGCGGCCCCCGCAGACGTTCCACGAAGCGCTGCAACTGGCGTACCTCTATCACGAGTTGCACGAAATGGAGAACGGCTACTCGGTGCGCTCGATGGGGCGCTTCGACCAGCTCTACAATCGCTTCCTTGTGGGCGATATGCAGGCCGGGCGCCTCACGCGCGAACAGGCCAAGGAGCTGCTGAAGTACTTCTGGGTCAAGTTCTTCGCCAGGACGCAAGGCAAGATGTTCGGCAAGCCCTTCCTCTTCGGCCCCGAGGGCAGCGAGTTGTCGCGGCTCGCCTTCGAAGTCTATCG
Organism: uncultured Armatimonadia bacterium; assembly: GCA_964653205.1. Classification (GTDB taxonomy): domain Bacteria; phylum Armatimonadota; class Zipacnadia; order Zipacnadales; family UBA11051; genus JAJFUB01. The sequence goes on from CAZZDO010000032.1 coordinate 10,338, forward strand.
CGAGATGCACATCGTGGACCCCAAGCTCCACTTCCGCGTCGGCGAGGGCACGCCGGCGGCGTTGCTCGCGCAGGTCGTCGAGTGCATCCAGGCGGGCTGCACTGGCATCGTGGCGGTCAACGACGCCGCGCAAGTGACGATGCTGCAGGCCAACGGCAAGACGCGCGAGGACGCCGATGACTACATCCTCATCGGCTGCTACGAGCCGGCGGTCATGGGGCGGGAGCTGAACTGTTCGGGGGCGTGCGGGCTCAATCTGGCCCGGCCGGTCGAGCAGGTCCTCGCCGAGGGCGCCCCGCCCTCCTTCGACGACTTCATGGCCGCGTATCTGGGGCTGCTCGACGCGCACTTCACGCGCGCGGCCGACCGCGTGCGCCGCGAAGAGCGTCTCTGGCCACAGGTGGCCCCCGCGCCGCTGCTGTCGGGCACGATGGACTCGTGCCTCGCGCAGGGGCGGGATGTCTCGGAGGGCGGCGCGGCGTACAACACGAGCGGCTGCTGCTGCAGCGGTCTGGCCAATGCCGTGGATTCGCTGGCCGTCGTCCGGCAGCTTGTGTATGAAGCGCAGCGCTGCTCGCTCGACGAACTGCGCGCCGCGCTGGCCGCCAACTGGGAAGGCTACGAGGAACTGCGGCTCACCGCCCAGTGCCGCGTCCCGAAGTGGGGCAACAACGACGACCGCGTGGACGCGCTGGCCGTGCAGATCACCGACTTCCTCGGCTCGCGCATCAATCACGAGCCCAACGCGCGCGGCGGCGTCTTCCAGGCGGCGCTCTACGGGATCATCGGCACGGTGGGTTCGTACGGCAAGCAGACCGGCGCGCTGCCGGACGGCCGCCGGGCCGGCGAGCCCCTAACGATGAACACCGGCGCGACCGTCGGCATGGACCAGGGCGGCGTCACCTCGCTCATCAACTCCGTCACGAAGATTGACCTCGCGCAGTTCCCCAATGGCACGGTGCTGGATGTCATGCTCCACCCCAGCGTCGCCGGCGGCCCCGAGGGCCTCGCGACCATCGCCGCCATCATCCGCAGCCACTTCGCCCAGGGCGGCCTGGCCCTCCAGTTCAACATCTTCGACGCCAACTTGCTGCGCGACGCCCGTGAGCATCCGGAGCAGTACGCCAACTTGCAGGTGCGCCTGTGCGGCTGGAACGTGCGCTTCGTGGACCTGGGGCCCGACGAGCAGGAGATGCTCATCGTCAAGGCGGAGGTCGCGTGATGACCGGGCGCGTGCTGGACGTCAAGCGCCTGTCCGTCCACGACGGTCCCGGCATCAGGACGACGATCTTCCTGAAGGGCTGCCCGCTGAACTGCCGCTGGTGCCACAACCCCGAGAGCGTCTCACCCGAGCCCGAGATTGGTCTGCTCAAGGCGAAGTGCCGCGGCTGCGGCAAGTGCGCGGAAGTCTGCCCTGAGGGTGCACACGAGTTCCGCGACGGCGTGCATCTGTTCCATCGCGAACGCTGCACGGCGTGCGGCCGATGCGTGGAGGCTTGTTTGCCGGGCGCGCTGGAGTACTACGGGAGGGAGCTGTCCGCCGTGCAGGCCGCCGCGGCGGTGCGCGAAGACCGAACGTTCTACGATGCGTCCGGGGGCGGCTGCACGGTCTCGGGCGGGGAGCCGCTGTGCCAGGCCGAGTTCTGCGCCGAGGTCTTCACGCTGCTGCGGCGCGAGGGCATCCACTGCGCCGTGGACACATCCGGGGCGGTACCGTGGGCGAGCTTCGAGGTCGTCCTGCCCCACACGGACCTGTTCCTCTACGACGTGAAGCACACGGACGACGCGCGCCATCGCGAGCACACGGGCAGCCCTGCGCGCGGCCTCCTCGCCAATCTCCGCCGCCTGTCCGAGTGTGGCGTGCCCGTCGAGGTCCGCGTCCCCGTCATCCCCGGCTTCAACGCCGACGAGGACAGCATGGCCGCGATTGGGGAAGCGCTGCGCGGGCTGCCGAACGTGCTCGGCGCGCGTCTGCTGCCGTATCACCTCGCGCGCTCCAAGTACGAGACGGTCGGCCGGCCGGACACGATGCCCGATGTCGTCCCGCCGGACGCGGCAGTGCTGGCCCGGCTCGCCGCAGTCCTCGACCGCGCCCGCGGCACATGAGAGCATCCCCTCACTTCGGGCCGGCCGACTCCATCAGTGTCACCGGCACATGACTCGTCGCCCCCCAATGCCCCGCCCCATTGCAGGCACGCACGTGGCAGACGTAGCGCCCCGGCTTCAGGCCAGTGAACTCCGCCTCCCGCGCCGTACCGCGGACTTTCTCCAGCGGCACCGTGTCGTCAGCCGCGTCGAGCACCCATGAGTACCCCGTGATGCCACTGGGGGACGCCGGTTCGGCCCAACGGAACAGCGCCCGGTTCGCGGCCTGCGAGTACATCGCGTAGTCATCCACCAGCAGTGCGCCGTCGTAGGGCAGAGCGATGCTCAGGAACACGCGATGGATGTCCAGCGCCGGGTTGGCGCGGGCGAGGGCCTGCGCGATGTCCACTTCCGCGGTGCGCCACTCCCCCCCGTCGGTCGGCAACGTGCCCAGCGGCGTCCAGTTCTCCGTGGCGCCGTCGAAGGTCGTGCCGAGGATCTGCAGGGACGCACCGGGCGCGTTCACCGTGCGATAGCGGAAGCGTATCATCGGGAACTCCCGCCAGCCCTCGCCGAAGTCCCGGACCAGCACGAAGCCGCCGCTGTGCCGGTAGCCGCCCAGATGCCGCAGTTCCAGGCAGCCGGGGCCGGTCGCTCCGCCTGTGGCCTGGCGCAGGATCTGCGTGTCCAGGAAGTTGCCCCACCCACCGGCGCCCCGCTCGAAGTCATTGCCATCGGCGCAGCGACTCGGCACATAGCTCACGACGGGCGCGGCGGGCGGTGTTTCGTCGCGCGAGTAGTCCAGCGTGAAGGTCCACTCCAGCGGCGGCGCAGCATTCCCCGCCAGGTCGGCGGCGTCCACGCGGCAGTTCACGCGCGCCCCGTTCGCGCCCAGCGACACGCCGGCGGGCAGCGTCCACGTGAGACGCCCGGCCGCCCCATCCCACACCAGCGCTTCATCGGCGACGGTCCACGTCCGACCATTGATGCTCAGGCGCAGATCGGCCGGGCTGACTCCCGCGCCCTCGTCGGCGACCGCCGCCGACAACGTGTGGGGGCAAGCGGCCTCGCCGTCGCCGGGTGTCGGCGATGAGACCACGGGCGGCTTCGTGTCGTCGCTCGCGCCCAACCGCAGCGGGATGGCCACGGCCTCCGAGCGGTTCCCGGCGCCGTCAATCGCCGCGGCATGGAGCCAGGCCAGCCCCTCGGGCTGCTTCGCCAGCGCCTCACGCAGGTTCTGAGATGACAGCTCTGCCGGCGGTGCAGTCGCGGCGGCGGTATCCACCACCCAGGCGAAGCCCTTGAGGCCCGACTCGTCGCGCGATTGCAGCGCCAGCCCCTCGGGCAGGCTCTTCACGTTGAGGGCCGCGCGCAGCCGCACGTTGTCCAGCCACCAGCACGTGCCCTCGCGGTTGCCCGGCCAGCCCGAAGACGCGAACGCGAGGTCCGTGATGACGAGCGGCGCCACTTGGCCAAGCGCCCCCTGAAGGTCAACGACGGCGTGATGCCAGCCGCCGTCCGCAGTGGCCCCAACGCGACCGATGACGGGCCACGTCTGATCGTTGTCGGTGAACTTGATGGTGCGCCGCTTGCCTGCGACGGCCACGATGAGGTCCACCCGCAGCTCCGCCGGGACGCGGTAGTCGAACTCGAGCACAGGAGTGCGCGAGGCCTCGAACGGTGTCCCCACGAGCGAGACGCCGCAGAGCCCTCCGAGCTTCGTCGCCCGGGCTTCGAGGCACCATTCGCCGTTCCGCGAACCTCCCGCCACCCCACCACGCGTGCGCCGGAGGGCCACCCCGGCATCCGCGCCCCACGCCGTGATCGGGCCGGCGTCGGCCTCGAAGTCGCAGTCGAGTAGCGCCGGAGGCGCACCGGTCAGCGCCGGCGGGTCGGGCGCCGTCGTGTCGGCCGCGAGCTGCGGGGTGAAGACGAACTGCAGCGGCGCGGCGCGGTTGCCCGCGCGGTCGGCCGCGCTCACAACGACCTCGACGGGCTTCCCCGGCGCGAGCCGCAAGTCAGCCTGCCGCAAGTCGAGCACGAGCCTGCCCTCGCCCGCCTGCCAGTGCAGAGCCGCGTCGCCGAACGCGAAGCGCTTGCCGGCGCACGTTAGCTCAAGCGAGCGTTCATCAATGCCTGCCGGTCCCGCGTCGCTGATCGCGACGACAAGCCTCGGCCCGAGCCACGACGCGCCCGGCTGCGGCTCGACCGCCGCCAACGTGGGCGTCTCCGTATCGAACGCAATGAGGTCCGTCGCCGTGCGCCCCGCCGAGGACAGCGTGACGGCTGTCAGGCCGCTCTGGCGCGGGGTGAGACGATGCGTCGCGCCACCCATCGGCACGCCCTGAGAGACATCGCAGCCGGGCGCCTCGATCTGCACGCCACGTTCGGCCCGCAGGCTCACAGCCCCTGACGTCACGCCGCCCAGATACACGCTGTCCAGCCGCCAGCGGGCATGCGCGGGGTTGCCGCCGATCCCCGCGCGCAGGTACTCGGGCGCGGCGTACGCGGCAAACTCCAGCGCCTCCAGCATGACGGGGGCCTGCCCGGGGAAGTACGGGCTCAGCAGCCCGAGCAGATCAACGCGCGCCTCATGCCAGCGGCCGTCGGCGCGGACCTCCCCGACTCGCCCGATGTCCTCAATGCCGCCAACGGGCTCATCCGGCCCCGTCAGGATGACGCGATAGCGCTGCCCGGCCACGGTCGCGAAAACGTCAACATGCACGTCTTCCGGGATGGCGTAGTCGAACGCGAGCAGGGGATGATCGCGCAGGTCCACCGCCGCGAATGGCGCCGCGAGGGCGAAGCTTCCCCCCGCCGTCGGGTTCGTGATCTGCAGGCACTGGCCCCCGCCCGGCGCGTCGCTCACCGCGAGCCTCGCCTCGCACGACCCGGACGCAGCGGCGCGCCAACCCTTCGCGTCCGCCTCGAAGGTGCAGGCGACATGCGGCGGGCCGAGGCGCGGCAGCGGCAGGGCCTCACGGGCCGCGAGGGCGGCCGGAGGGGCGACCGGCGCGGGCGCGTCTTCAGCCTGCTGGAAGTAGAGGCGCGCGCGGGCGACCGTGATGGCCTGCTCGAGCGTCCAGATGCCCACAGCGCCACCGGGCAGCGGGTCGGGGTCGTCGAAGCTGGCCGCCACTGCCCCATCAACCAGCAGGCGCACCGTGCCGCCGATCCGCTCGGCGCGGAGGCGCTGCCACTCGTTGTGCAGCTTGTGCGCCTCGTCGCGGCCCGTCGTCCCGCCGAGGGAGTCGAGGATGTCGGGCATCACGAACCCGGGGACCTTCGCCACCAGCTCCCCGCGCCGGAAGATCCCGCTGGCGGAGTTGCCCCAGCCGGCGAAGACCAGCGAGTAGCCGCTGCCCGGCGTGCCGTCTGAGCCACACAGCGTGACGGCAATGTTGCCGGGATGCCGGTAGAACGGCGCCCACGGTTGGTCCATCGAGACCCCGGCGAAAAACTCCACCACCACATCCCCGGGGAAGCGCCGGCGCGTCCACACGGACGCCAGGTCCGGCGAACGGCCCTGGAACCACGACCAGCGCGGGGTGCAGGACCAGCGGCTGGAGAGGCCCCATTCGCCGGAACCAATCGTCCAGTCCGTCGGTGCGGAGCGGAACGTCGAGTCGACCACGTTCCGCGAGGTGAGGCTCAGCCGGCTCGCCTGGCGACGGGCATAGGCGGCGGTGAGTCCGACCTTGCCGGCGGCGGGGAGCGTCGTCTCGGTGCTGGCCACGACCTCGCTGCCCAGGAGCGCCTCGATCATGTTGCCGGCCCGGCGCAACGTGACCGTGGCGGGCAGGTCGGGCATCGGGACCTGCTTGTCGGCCCGCGCCTGCGCGCCCTCGCGCAGGCTCAGGGCGAGCTGCCCGTCCGCCGTGCGCGCCAGCTCGAGGTGACATCCGGCCGCCACATCAGTTGGCGGCCTGAGCGTGTCCGCGGCGGCTGGCACACAGAGGTGCAACTGCGTCTTGTCCGTCAGCGCGCCCGCGGTGATCTCCCACGTGAGTGCCACATCGCCCCAGTAGTGCCCGGCGTGCCAGAGCCCGCCCGCGCCCGTCAGCCACTGGTCGCGCTCGTCGGCCCACTGCTGCATGTAGTGATCGTTGATGAACGCCTGCGCGCCCGGGTCGGCGGCCTGGGCCTCGTACGAGAGCACGACCGGCCGGGCCACCTCGCGCGGTCCGGAGTAGGCCTCGATGTCATCGAACGCGACCGGCTGGGGCCCCGCCACCCACAGGGCAATCTGGCCATGCGCCAGGCCGGGGACGTCCGCCGTCAACAGCTCGACTCCGTTCAGCGCGCCCGCCAGCCGACCGCCCACCCCACTGAGCGCCAGGCGGTGCCAATCGTCCGGGCTGGCCACGGCGGGGGCTTCAGCCAGGACGGTCTCGCGGCCGCCCTGCACGTGCACGAGCTGCAGCACACCGGAGGGTGGCGCCTGCGCCACGAAACGCAGCAGATAGACTGTCCCCTCCGGCTGGCAGGCCAGCCCCAGGCCGAAGCCGGTGGCGTCGGGGGAGGGCTGCACCGACGCCTCGACCGTGAGGTCCTCCCAGAACCAGTAGCCGGCGGCAGTCAGCGCGGGTTGGGCCGCCGTGCCGCTGCCCAGAAGCGTGAAGGCGTTGGCGCTGTACCGGGCCGAGCCAAGTTGCGCGATCCGCCACGTGCCGCTCCGGTCTTCCCACACGGTCGTCTGGTCGGGCAGCCGCATGAAGTCGTCGCTGAACTGGACCTGGTCCACCGGCTGCAGACTGAGTTCGTCAAGCGTCTTGGCTGGCGCATCCACCACCCCCCACCGCCCGCTGTTCGGCAGGTCCGCCTTCTGGCGGAGGATCGTGACGGCGTCGTACGCGACCGCGAAGCCGTCGGGCAGGCGCTTGATGACGACCGCCCCGCCCTTCGCCGGCAGAGCCACCTTCACGCTCGCCAGTTCGGTCGTCTCGGCGCCGCGTCGCAGGCGGACGGCCACCGCGTCGGGGCGGAGGTCGAAGAGCACCCCGTGCCCGGCGCCGTCGTCATGCAGCACGAGCGTCAGACCGCGGTTGGCGCGCACAACGTCCGCCGGGATGGAGAGGACGAAGGGCGCTTCACAGGTCTCGTCGCTGAGGACCGTAGCGGCCTGGGCCGGACCGGCAAGCTTCGCGACGAGGAGCAGGAGGAGTGCAAGGAGAGGACGCGTACAGGGCTGCGACATGTAAGTCCCAGTGGCTCGGCCGCGTCGGACAGGCTGAAGCTGCCGACGCGGCCTGAAAATGGATGAGTTGGGCACTCTTCGCCGGTGCAGGCGAACTTGCCTGCAATGGCTTGCGAGGCGGTGGCTCGCTACGCCGGCTTCGGCTTGATGAACAGCACGTCGCCGTAGTCCACCCACCCCGTCCGCAGGTCCATGCGGAACCACCCGTCGCTGTTCTTTTCATGGATGCGCGTGCCCGAGCGCGGCCCCAGCTCCTTCAGGTCGTACTGCGCCCACGTCGCGCCGTTGTCGGTCGAGACGATGATGCCGCAGGCCAGGGGGGACGCCGGCGCGCAGTGCGTGCCCAGGAACACCCCGTCCTGGATGAGCAGCGCGCCCGACTCGACCTCCGGGTTGAACAGCCGCGTGTGCTTGTCCTTGTTGCCGATGTCCTCGGGGGCGCAGCGGAAGATCCCCCGGTCGTACGGCTCGGGGCCGTTGGAGTCGCTGATCCAGTACAACTCCCCAGCCACGAAGCTGATCCCCCCGGCCTTGTAGCGCGAGTTCAGATGGTCGGAGATGATCACTTTCCAGTCCCAAGCATCCGCCGCGGCGTCATAGGTGCCGCGCAGCCAGTGGCACTCGAAGTACCCGTCCCGGTCCGAGTCGCCGGTGCAGGCGTAGAACGCATCCTCCCACGGGTTGTACGCCACCGTGTGCAGGTGCCGGGTGAGCACCGGGTTGTCCGGGTTGCCCAGCAGCGTCCCTTCGGGGCCGCCGCTCGGCGAGCCGTTGTCGCGCGTGAAGGGGTTCTGCCCGAAGCCGTAGGCCAGCTTGACGGTCACGCCGCCGTCGGTGGAGTAGTAGATGTTCACCGGCGCGGCCCCGCCCACGACGTTGCAGTAGTTCCCCCACACCAGCATCTCCGTCCCGTTCACATCCCACGAGTTCGTGCCCGGGAGCGTGTGGAAATACCAGCCGGGGCGGTCCGGGTCCTGCGGCGTGTGGGGCAGATAGTCGCTGCCGTCGAAGCCCTTCACCGTCACCTGCTCGCACGTCTTGAGGTTGTCGGTGCTCACGTACAGCGTCTCGCGCGTGGCGAAGACGATGTTCCCGCCGGCGAGAATGCAACTGAACGTCACGTTGCGGGCGTCGGGGAAGGCCAGGCGATGAGGCCAGGTCACCCCGTTGTCCTCGGACAGCATGACCTCGCTGTCCGTGCGGGCGAAGGCCTTGTTGTCCCGCTGGGAATCAATGTAGATCCCCTCGGGCCCCAGGCGATACCAGAAATGATCCGTCTCGGCGACATGTGTCTGTGGCATGATGGAGCGTTCCTCTTCAGTGTCATGCGGAGTTTGCGCCGACGTGGGCGAGCGCGGCGGCGGGTAGTTCCCCGTGGGCCGGGGGTTGGCCTCCTGGGCGGGACGCAGGGAGGACGACGGGCCCCGAGGGCGAAGTCACTGTTGTGGCGGGAGGCACGACGATCGGCTCCGCAGCGCCCTCCCCGCGTGCACGCACACACCCCTTGTCGGAGGCCAACTTGAGTCACGATCAGGTTCCCGCACCGGAAGCCGACACGCCCGGCGCTGTGCCGCAGAAGCGCACCTGGGTGGTGGCGCTGCTGCTGGTGGCGGCGGTGGCGACCGGCGGCGCGTTCTCGGCGCTCGTGCGCTACGACCTCGTGGGCTTCGGCCATCTGCCCCGCTCGGCGGTGTTCGCGTGCTTCCTGTTGCTCTTGCTCAACGCGCTCTGGCGCCGCAGAGGCGGCCAGCGCCTGTTCCCGTCGGCGCAACTCGTGTTCGTCTTCATCGCCGTCATGGTGATGTCGGGCTTCCCGGGCCAGCAGTTGGTGACATACCTGTACATCGGCCTGATCGGCGCGCAGCACTCGGCCACCCCCGAGAACAAGTACGTCGAGACGTTCTTTGAGTACATCCCCCGCTGGCTGGTGCCCTCGCTCGACCCGGACGCTCCGGCGGTGCGCTGGGCCTTCTACGGCCTGCCGCCGGGGCACTCGATCCCGTGGCATGACTGGATCCTCCCGCTCGCGGTGTGGACGCCCTTCCTGTTGGCCGTGCTGATGCTCGGGGCGACGACCGTGGCACTGTTGCGGCGGCGTTGGGCGGACGAAGAGCACATGCTGTTCCCGCTGGCCCACATCCCGGTGGAGATGGTGAGCTACGACGGCGACCGGGCGCGCCTGCCCCGCGTCTTCCACCACTGGCTGTTCTGGGTGGCCTTCGCGGTGCCGGTGCTGCTGTACTCCAAGAACGCCCTCCACCACTACCTCCCGGCCCTGCCCGAGACCGACCTGACCCCCGACCTGGGCATCGTCTTCCCCGGCCGCCCGTGGAACCAGCTCAACCACTTCCCGTACCACTACTACTTCGAGATGATGGGCATCACGTACCTGGTGAGCGACGAGGTGGGCTTCAGCCTGTGGTTCTTCTGGATCTTCCGGCGGCTGGGGGGCGTGTACCGCGAGATGTTCGGCCTGACCAACCACGCCGAGTTCTTCGAGCACCAGGGCCTCGGCGCGTACCTGCTGCTCGCGGGGCTCACGCTCTACGGGGCGCGGCACAGCCTCGCCGAGACCGCCCACCGGGCGAGGCACGGCGGGGGCGACGACAGCCGCGAGCCCATGTCGGCGAAGCTGGCGTTCTACGGCTTCGTCGGCTCGTTGGCCGTGATCGTGCTGTGGGGGCACGCCATCGGGGCGGCCTGGTGGACGGTGCTCGCGGTCATGGGCATCTACCTCGTCTCGGTGGTCGTGCTGACGCGCATCGTGTCCGAGGCCGGCGTGTTCGCCGTCTGGACGCCCTTCGGCGATCAGGAGCGCCTGCTGGTGCGCGTGCTGGGGGCGAACGCCCTCGGGCCGCGCAGCATCACCGCCCTGTCCTACCTGGGCTACAAGATCCGCGACACCGCCTCGCTCTCGGCGGCCAATGTGCTGCAGGGCTTCAAGATGAGCGAACTGGCGACCCTCCGGCCACAGTCCGTGTGGTGGCTGACCGCCGCCGCGCTGGTGGTGGGCCTGTTCGCGTCCCACGCGCCCTCGCTCTACGCCATCTACTCGCACACCGTGCCGAGCCTCGGCTGGTGGCCCAAGGGTTCGGCGAACTCCCTGGGCAGCGGCATCTCGCGCCTGATCGCCACCAGCAAGACCTTCAGCCTCGGCAACTATGGCAACATGGCGCTGGGCGCGGTCATGGTGCTGTTCCTCAACTTCATGCGCCAGCGCTTCCTGTGGTGGCCGTTCCACCCGTTGGGCTTCACCGCGCTGATGGGGCCACAGTTCATGGGCGACCGCTACGGCTACTCGATCTTCCTGGGGTGGCTGGCGCGGAAGCTGATCGTGCGCTTCGGGGGCTTCACCGCCTACAAGGCCGCCCGCGCCGCGGCGGTGGGCCTGGTCGTCGGCAACGCGGTGGTGCTGCTGACCTGGACCATCGTGCACTACTTCCACCCCATCAGCGGGGTGCTGATCATCGAGTGAGGTCGTCGCCGCCGTAGCTGACTGGAAGCTGTCTCAAGACCCAGTTGCGGGGTGTCATGCCCGTCGTTTGGGCATGACGGGGGCCCCGCAGAGGGTGGCGGTACACCGTTGCGGGGCCCCCGTCCGGCCCTGCGGGCCGTCCACCCCGCAACTAGGCTTTGCAGCAGCTTTCAGTCGCCAGGTGCCCCGGCCGCAAGAC
>CAZZDO010000033.1:0-21279 GCA_964653205.1 uncultured Armatimonadia bacterium
CAACGACATCAGCGACTTCTTCTACACCACCATCGCCGTGGGCTGGAGCTGGGGCTACAGGCCGACGGTATCGCACAACAACAAGATCGAGTTCAACCACCTCCACCACCTCGGCTGGGGCGTGCTCAGCGACATGGGCGGGGTCTACACCCTCGGCATTTCCGACGGCACCACCGTCAGCAACAACGTCATCCACGATGTCTACTCGTACGATCGGTATGGCGGGGGCGGCTGGGGGCTGTACAACGACGAGGGCAGCTCCAACATCACGCTGGAGAACAACCTGGTCTACAACGTGAAGACCGGGACGTACCACCAGCACTATGGCAAGGACAACACCGTCCGCAACAACATCCTGTGCTTCAGCATGAACGGCCAGTTGCAGCGGTCCCGCCCGGAAGAGCACAACTCGTTCAACTTCGAGAACAACATCGTCTACTGGAAAGAGGGCGAGTTGCTGCGGGGCAACTGGCGCAACCTGCACATGACCACCCGCAAGAACTGCTACTGGCTCACCTCCGGCGAGCCGGTGATGTTCCACGAGTTCAACCTGCAGGAATGGCAGGCCAAGGGGCAGGAGGAGGGCTCGATTGTCGCCGACCCGCTCTTCAAGGACGCCGAGGGCTACGATTTCCGTCTCGACCCGGCGTCCCCGGCCCTGAAGCTGGGCTTCAAGCCCTTCGACTACACCAAGGCCGGCGTGTACGGCGACCCAAAGTGGGCCGCGCTAGCGAAGAGCTTCAAGTACGCCGACGTGCAGTTCGCGCCCGAGCCGCCGCCCCCGCCGCCGCTGGAGGTCAGCGACGACTTCGAGATGTCGCCGGTCGGGGCCAAGCCCGCCGACGCCCGGACCTGCCTCACGGAGAACAAGGGTGATAGCATCGGGGTGACCGACGAGACCGGCGCCGGCGGCAGCAAGCGCTGCCTGAAGATCGTGGACGCCCCCGGCCTGCAGTACGAGTACAACCCGCACTTCGCCTACCACCCCGCCTACAAGTCCGGCGTGGCCATCTGCAGCTACGACATGCGCCTGACCGCGGGCGTGGCGATGTACAACGAGTGGCGCAGCTGGGACGTGAACCCGTACAAGGTCGGCCCATCGTTCTGGATCCGGGGTGACAAGCTGCAGGTTGGCGGCAAGGACATCGTGGTCCTGCCGCTGGATCAGTGGTTCCACATCGAGGTGTCCGCGAAGGTCGGGGACGACGTGGATGGCAAGTGGCAGCTCAAAGTGACGCTGCCGGGCGGCCAGCCGCAGGCCTTCGAGTTCGAGAACCTCAGCCCGAACTTCAAGAACCTGACGTGGGTCGGCTTCAGTAGTTCAGCCACCGACAAGACCGCCTTCTATCTGGACAACATGAAGCTCACAAGCAAGCAATAGCGGGCGCGCGCGCCCAGGGAGACGATGACCATGCTCAGGACGATCCTCGCCGTACTCGCCATGCTGGCAGTCACCATGGCCCTTGCCGCCGTGGATGTGCCGCTGCAAAACCTCAAGCCGGCGGTGACCTCCGGCTTCGAGGCGAAGGCCTCGTCGGCCGCCGGCGGGGTCACCTTTACCTTCAAGAAGACCGGCGACGAGCGGCGGCTGCTGGCCGTCGCCGGCACGCCAGGGGGGAACCTCTCCGGCGCGCTGGCCGCCGAGGTGAAGTACCAGGTGAGCGTCACGAAGGGCGAGGCGCCGCGCTTGGCCGTCATCGCCTGGGACAAGGATGGCGGGAGCTGGTACAAGGTCGGGGCGCGGCCCGTGAAGACCGACGCCGCCGGCAGTGGGCGCATCTCGACCGCCGGGCTCACCCAGACCGCCTTCAGCGCCGACGCGAGCGGGCAACTCGAGTGGGGCAACGTGGACCGGCTCTGGGTCGGCTTCATCTTCGACGGCCCGGCCGAGGGCACCGCCGCGGTGACCGGTGTGCGCCTCACGGACACCCCGGTTGTGCCGACTGAGCCCCTCCCGCTCATCGCCGTCGCGGGCAAGTGGAGCGATGGTCACGACCCGGCGGTCAAGACGACGATCTCGACCCCGAACGAGGGTCCCGGCGGCAAGCCGTGCTTCAAGTACGAGTTCGACGTCCCGGCCGGCAAGCACATGTACGCCTGCCCCAACACGGCGATCACCGCCGATGATGTTGAAGGCTACAAGTCGCTGCGGCTGATGATCAAGGGCGAGATCCCCAAGGGGATGCGCCTGCTCATCCAGACCTCCGAACAAGGCGGCGGGACGTACTTTGTCGAGAAGCAGGCGGACCAGGTGCCGGCGGACTGGACCGCGATGACGATCCCGCTCACGGACTTCAAGGCCGCCTCATGGGGCGGCAAGGACGACAACGGACAGCTCGACCTGCCCAAGCTGAACACGATGAGCATCGGCAGCCACGGCGTCCCGGAGAACGCGCGTCTGGGGCTCATCATGATCGCCGAAGTGGAGTTGGTGCCGTAAGCACAGGTCGCGTAGGTGCGCCGGTCCCCGGCGCACGCCCCGCCCGCCGGGGGACCGGCGGGCCTACGCGATTCCGGAGGACTGATCCCGATGCGCCACACTATCCTGCCGATCGTGTGTCTGCTCTGCGCCGCGCCGGTCTGCGCCCTGACTCTCTACGTCGCCCCCGGCGGCAATGACGCCTGGTCGGGGAAGCTGGCCGCGCCCAACCCGGCGAAGACGGATGGCCCCGTCGCGTCCCTGGCGGGCGCGCGGGACGCGATCCGCAAGCTCAAGGCCGCCGGCCCGCTCACCGAGCCGATCACCGTGCGCGTCAGCAAGGGCGCCTACCAGCTGGCCGAGCCGCTCGTGCTCGGGCCGCAGGACTCCGGCACCGCCGCGACACCGATCACCTACCAGGGCGTGCCGTACCAGTCCATTTTCGCGGGCGGACGCAAGCTCACGGGCTTCAAGCCCGGGCCCGGCGGCATCTGGCAGACGCACGTGCCGGAGGCTGCGGCCGGGAAGTGGCACTTCGAACAGCTCTGGACCAACGGCCGGCGCATGATCCGCGCTCGCACGCCCAACGTCGAAGACCCCGGCGAAACGCCGCAGCCGCGCTTCCTGTATGTCTGGAAGAAGATGCCCTTCAGCGTAGACCCGGCCACCGGGCAGCAGGTGGACATGAGCCGCCGCGGGTTCTTCGCCCGGCCTGATGATCTGCAGTGCCTCGCGGATGTGCCGCAGGAGCGGCTCACCGATGTCTGTCTCGTCTCGTACCACGCCTGGGAAGCGACGCGGCACCGCCTGCAGTCGGTGGACCTCAAGACCGGCGCGGTCATCACGACCGGCAACGCCCCGTGGGCCTTCCAGTGGCTCGGGGCCAACCACCGTTACCACCTTGAGAACTTCCGCGCCGCGCTCGACGCCCCGGGCGAGTGGTTCCTGGACCGCGACGGCACCCTCAGCGTCATCCCGCTGCCCGGCATGGACATGGCCACGGCGACGGTCGTCGCGCCGGTCAGCCCGGAGTTCATCCGCCTGCAGGGCGAGCCCGACGCCGGTCTGTATGTTGAGCATGTCAGTTTCCGCGATCTCACCTTCGTCTACACCGCCCACACGCTGGAGCCGCAGGGCCACGGCGATGGGCAGGCGGCCGTGACCGTGCCGGCGGCGGTGATGGTGGACGGCGCGCGACAGGTGGCCTTCGAGCGCTGCAACTTCAACCACACCGGCGGGACGTACGGCCTCTGGTTCCGCCGTGGCTGCCGCGACTGCGCGGTCCGGCAGTGCGAGTTCTATGACCTTGGCGCCGGCGGCGTCAAAATCGGCGAAGTGATGATCCAGACCAAGGAGGAGTTGCAGACCCACCGCTGTGTCGTGGACAACAACCTGATCCACTCGGGCGGCCGCACCTTCCCCGGCGCCGTCGGCGTGTGGATCGGCCAGAGCAGCGACAACCAGATCACCCACAACGACATCAGCGACCTGTACTACACCGGCGTGTCGGTGGGGTGGAGTTGGGGCTACCGCGACACGATCTGTCTGCGGAACAAGACCGAGTTCAACCACATCCACCACCTCGGCTGGGGCGTCATGAGCGACATGGGGGGCGTGTACACGCTCGGGCTGCAGGACGGCGCGAGCGTCAGCCACAACGTGATCCACGACGTGATGTCCTGGAACAAGTTCGGCGCCGCGGGCCTGGGCCTGTATAACGACGAGGGCTCCTCGCGCATCACGATGGAGAACAACCTCGTCTACAACACGCGCGACTCGACGTACCACCAGCATTACGGCCGCGAGAACGTGATTCGCAACAACATCCTCGTCAATGGCCAGGACCGCCAACTCTCCTACGCGCGCGAAGAGCCGCACCTGGGCTACACCTTCGAGCACAACATCGTTTACTTCACCACCGGCACGCTCTTCTGGCAGACCTCGCCGGGGAAGCGGCACTGGCGCTTCGACCACAACGTGTACTGGAGGGAGGGTGGCGGCGCGTTCGACTTCTGCGGCCTGAGCTTCCCGGACTGGCAGGCGCTCGGTCAGGACCAGCACTCGGTCATCGCCGACCCGAAGTTCCGCGACGTGGCGGCCCTGGACTTCACGCTGGCTCCGGACTCGCCGGCGCTGACGCTGGGCTTCAAGCCGTTCGACTACAAGCAGGCCGGGCTGTACGGCGACGCGGAGTGGACGCAACGGGCGACGCGGCTGAGCTTTGCTGCCGTGCAGATGGCGCCCGACCCGCCGCCGCCCCCGCCGCTGGTGCTGAATGAGGACTTCGAGGCGTACCCCGTCGGCGCGAAGCCCGGCGAGGGCACGCTCAACCTCGGGAACCAGGGCGACTCGATCCTCGTGACGAATGAGACGGCCGCCGCCGGCACGAAGAGCCTGAAGTTCACCGACGCCGAGGGCCTCAAGTACAGCTTCGACCCCCATCTCGTCTACAACCCCCGCTATGACGAGGGTGCGGTGCAGTGCAGCTTCGACGTGCGGCTCGAGCCGGGCGCCGAGCTGTGGCACGAGTACCGCGACTGGTCGGTGAACCCGTATCTCGTCGGGCCCAGCCTGAGGTTCGCCGACGGCAAGCTCTACGCGCGCGACAAAGAACTCATGGCCCTGGCGACCGGGCAGTGGGTCCACGTCGAGATCACGGCCAAACTCGGCGCGGCGGCGGACGGGAAGTACCGCCTCAGCATCACGCCGCCCGGCGCGCAGCCGCGCACGTTTGACCTGTTGTGCGTGGACGCGAAGTGGAGCAAGCTGACGTGGGTCGGGCTGGTCAGCAACGCGACTACCAATACCGTGTTCTACGTGGACAATGTGCAGTTGAAGAATCTTCTCGACTGATAGCAGGAATCACCGGGCCAAGGAGGAACCAGCGAGTTCCTGGCGGGGGCGGCGGGCGGAGGCCCGGCGCACCACGGCTCGGAAGGGAGCCCTTCATGCATGCAATCGTTGAAAAACGCGAACTAGCCCCCAACACGTACCTCGTCCGGGTGCAGGCCCCGCTCATCGCCCGCAAGCGCAAGGCCGGCCAGTTCATCATCATCATGGTGGACAAGCAGAGCGAGCGCCTGCCGCTGACGATCGTGGACTCCAACCCCGACGAGGGCACGATCACGCTCGTCTTCCAGGCCGTGGGCAAGTCCACCATGCGCCTGGCCAAGCTGAACGTCGGCGATACGGTCAGCGACATCGCCGGGCCGCTCGGGCAGCCCACGCACATTGAGAACTTCGGCCTGTGCATTGTCGTGGGCGGCGGCTATGGCGTCGCGCCGGTGGTGCCCATCGCCCGGGCGCTGGCCGAAGCGGGCAACCGCGTCGTGGCCATCAACGGCGCGCGCACGGCCGAAGCCGTCATCCTCGTGGACGAGTTGGAGAAGTTCTGCGAGCGGGTGGAAATCTGCACCGACGACGGGACGCTGGGCCATCACGGCATGGTCACGTCCGTGCTCGAAGCGATGCTGGCCGAATACGGCAACGTGGACTTCGTGCTGGCCATCGGCCCGGCGCCGATGATGCGCGCCGTGGCCGACATGACCCGCGCCCCGGCCATCCCCACCATGGTCAGCCTCAACCCCATCATGATTGACGGGACGGGCATGTGCGGCGGCTGCCGCGTGGATGTCGGCGGCGAGCGCAAGTTCGCCTGCGTGGACGGCCCCGAATTCGACGGCCACCTCGTGGACTTCGACAAGCTCATGGCCCGCCAGCGCGTCTACCGCGAGTTCGAGTCCGAAGCCCGCGCCCAGTACGAGCACGCGTGCAAGCTCGATCTGCCGACGAAAGAGTAGCGGCGCAATTCACTGCGCCCGCCACGGGATTCGGTGCGACGAATCGCGCCACCACGTTCCCCCATCAGGAGTCCGAACCATGAGCGCCAAAGAGCGCGTGCCGCGCCAGTCCATGGCTGAGCAAGACCCGAAGAAGCGCATCTACAACTTCGACGAAGTCGCGCTGGGATACACGCCCGAGATCGCCGCACTGGAGGCCTCACGCTGCCTGGGCTGCAAGAAGCCCAAGTGCGTCGAGGGCTGCCCGGTGGCGGTGGACATCCCCGGCTTCATCGCCCTGATCAAGGCCGGCGACTACGCGGGCGCGGCCAAGAAGATCAAGGAGACCAACGTGCTGCCGGCCATCTGCGGGCGCGTGTGCCCGCAGGAGACGCAGTGCGAGGAGAAGTGCATCCTCAGCGTCAAACAGGACCCCGTGGCCGTGGGGCGGCTGGAGCGCTTCGTGGCCGACTACGAGCGCGAGCACACGCAGATCGAGGTGCCGCCGCCGGCTACGCCTACCGGCAAGAAGATCGCCATCATCGGCTCGGGACCCTCGGGCCTGACGTGCGCGGCCGACCTGGCCAAGGCCGGGCACGAGGTCGTCGTCCTGGAGGCCCTCCACGAGGTCGGCGGCGTGCTCGTCTACGGCATCCCCGAATTCCGCCTCCCCAAGGCCATCGTGCGCGAAGAGGTGGACTATCTGCGCAAGCTCGGCGTGGACTTCCAGACCAGCTTCGTGGTCGGCAAGATCCAGACCATCCCGGAGTTGCTCGAGGAGTACGACGCGGTCTTCATCGGCACCGGTGCGGGGCTGCCCAAGTTCCTGGGCGTGCTGGGCGAGGACCTCATCGGCGTCCTGTCGGCCAATGAATACCTCACGCGCGCGAACCTCATGCGCGCCTACGACCCCGACGGCGACACGCCGATCATGCGCGGCAAGACGGTCATCACCGTCGGGGGCGGGAACGTGGCCATGGACTCGGCCCGCACCGCCAAGCGCCTCGGCGCCGAGCGCTCCGTCATCGTCTACCGCCGGACCATGGAGGAGATGCCCGCGCGGGCCGAAGAGGTGCATCACGCCGAGGAGGAGGGCATCGAGTTCCAGCTCTTGACCGCGCCGGTCGCCTTCCTGGGTGATGAGAACATGCGGTTGCGCGCCGGGATCATTCAGAAGATGGAGCTGGGCGAGCCCGACGAGAGCGGCCGCCGCAGCCCCGTGCCCATCGAGGGCTCCGAGTACGAGATGCCGCTCGATGTCGCCATCATCGCTGTCGGCACGGGCGCCAACCCGCTGATCTCCAGCACGACGCCCGACCTGGGCCTCAACCGGCGCGGCTACATCGTGACCGACGAGGAGACCGGGGCCACGAACATCCCGGGCGTGTACGCGGGGGGGGACATCGTCACGGGCGCGGCCACCGTCATCGAGGCCATGGGCGCAGGGCGCAAAGCCGCCGCGGCGATCAATGAGTACCTGAAGGGAAAGTAATCGCGTGGGGCGGACGCGCGGCTGTAGGGCGGGGGCTTGTACCCCGCCCCGTGCCGTTCGAGGGGGTAGAGCGGGCGTCTCGCCCGCCGCGGGTCGTCCGTGCGGGCGAGACGCCCGCTCTACCCCCCACAGGAACGACCGCTATCCCACCCCCAACTCCTTCAGCCGCCGCTTCGCCTCCCTTGCCGGCAGCGGCTCCATCCGCGAACTCCACGGCTCGACGATGCTCAGCCGCTTCCCCAGCGCCCGGTAGCAGTCCGGCAGGTCCAGCTGCTTGAGGATCCCCCACACCATGCTCGACAGCGGCCACGTGTAGTCCTCGTCCTGGGTCATCTCGTGGTACGACAGGGGCACATGCTTGAGCGTCACGGTCGTGAGGCGCTGGTCCAGCACGGCCGCGAAGAGCACCGGGAGGGCGCCGAAGCCCCGTGCCGCCACCTCGACCTTGCGGTAGCCCCGGCTCTCCAGCACGTCAAGCACACACAGGAGATCGTGCACGCGCCGCCCCAGGTAGCATTCCCCGTACATCTGCGAGAAGTACGAGAAGAAGAAGTCCGAACCGTAGGGCCGCAGGAAGCTGCTCGCGCCGCAGGCGTTGGGGCGGCTCTCGCCCAGACCCCGCACATCGGCGGCGAAGTAGCGCTCGTAGCGCCCGGCCAGGTCGCGCGCCAGCGGCTCGTCGCGCAGGTCCTCGTCGCTGGACAGGTGCGGCACGTAAAGTGCCGTTTCCGGGCCGCCCGCCGGGAGGCGCGAGCCGAGGGTCTCCTGGTCCAGCATCGTCAGCATGACCTGAATGCCCGGCTCGGTCTCGATGGAGTAGTACGTCGGCGCCGCCGGATAGCCCCGGTCGCCCGTGCCGTAGCGCAGGTAGCGGTAGTCAGGGACTGCAGGGCGGGGGCTTGGGATTCCGAGCACCTTCGCCAGCTCCCTCTTCAGTGCCGCGCCGCTCAGCGCCTCGCGCTTGGCCGCCAGGGCGTTGGCCTTGCGCGCCGTGAAGGCCGGGACGTTGTCGGCGCCCAGCTCCCAGACTTGCCCCGTCTTCGTGGCCCAGATCGTTGGCTGGGGCTCGGCCTGCCGCTCCGGCTCCTTGCTGCCCTCGCGCTGCTTGCCGCAGTGCTTGTTGAAGAACCCGTACATGGCCTCCCGCAGTTCGGGGTAGTAGCCGTGCGGGCCGGGACCGGTGAAGAGCTGCATGTGGTTCTCGTGCCCCAGCAGCTTGTACAGATGCCGCAGGCGGTTGAAGATTTCCACGGAGCCGCGCTGGTCGAAGGAGTCCAGTTCCTGGGTCAGCAGGATGAGCGGCTTGGGGGCGTGCAGGAACAGGAAGTCATCCACGTCGAGCACGTACTTGAGGGCGTCGGGCGGGTTCTGCTCGCTGTCGGCGGGGATCTCGTTCTCGAGGTTGCGTCGCCACGTCGTGACATAGCATCCGGGCGCGGCCATGGTGAAGCGGTCATCGGCCGCCACCAGCCACGTCGTCATCGTGCCGCCGCCGGAGTTGCCCGTCAGCCCCACATGCCGCGGGTCGGCTTCCGGCCGCGAGAGCAAGTAGTCCAGCGCCCGCACCCCGTCCCAGATGCGCCAGCTTCCGAACCACTCCCCCACCAGCGTCATGTGGTTGGCGCACTGGATGTGATCGCCGACGGTGCCGCCGTAGCGCGACTGGTGGGGCTCGCCCGGGGCGGGCACGACGCCGGTCGGGTACTGCAGCCGCTCGCCCTGCCCGATGGGGTCGAAGATCAGTACGACGTAGCCCTTGGTCGCCAGGCCCTGGCAGAAGGCCTGGTAGCTGTCGTAGCCCTTCCCCTCAAACGAATGGCCGCAGACGCCCAGGACGCACGGCGCTGGCAGCGGCCGGCCCTTGGGGATGTAGAGATTTGCCGTGACCGGGAAGTTAGGGCGGGTGTCGAAGATCAGGTTCTCGACGCGGTAGTGCTCGCGCTCGAAGCCCCCCGTGATCCGTGTGTTGAAGGGGACCTTGCGCGGCCGCGGGCCGATGATCTTGCAGATGCGGTCGCGCACATGCTCTTGGTACGCGAGCACCTCGCGCTTCGTCTTGAAGCCAAACTTGAGCGCCTCACCGATGCGCTCGGTCTGGCGCACCCGCGCCATGAAGACGTCCTGCATCATCGTCGGGAAGCGGTTGAGCGGTTCCATGGGTTGCCCTCGCGTTGGGATGTCGCCCGTTTCGCCGCGCCGCCGTCCGCACCTCCCGCGGGCAGGTCTCCAGCGCCCCGCGCCGAAGGCACAGCAATCTGCGAGGTGAGACCGAATGGCCCGACACGCCCTGTCACTCCTGGTCCTATTCCTGCTGGTTTCCGCAGTCGGCGCCGCCCCCTCCGGCGCGGTGCTCGACTTCAGCAAGGTCGGCATCTACGGAGTGGACTATCCGTTCCTGGACTTCACCAACTACAAGTTCACCAGCCCCGAAGGCGCGGCGCGGTACGCCAAGATGGTCCACGAGGCCAAGCAGCGCGGGCAGATCGTGACCGCGGGCCTGTATACGTGGGATCGCGTCAGCCACAAGAAGCCCCTCCCGCAGGTCTTCGCCGACACCGACAAGATCCTCGACGCCCTGGACCTGAAGGAAGTGGACCTCATCTTCCTGGACGAGGAAGAGGTGGACTGGCAGGGCGGCTTCGACTACCTCAACGCCATCTACGACCACGTGAAGAGCAAGTACGCCGGGCCCGTGTACCAGTGGTACTCGATGCCGATGGGCCCGCGCTGGGACCAGAAGGCCGATGGCTGGATCCTCGACGCCTACGGCATGGACTACGCCACCTTCCGCCGCCACCTGATGCGCTTCATCGTGCTGGGGAAGCCGGTGATCGTGTGCGTGAACGCCACGCCGGGGGTCAACACCTTCGCGTGCTCGCAGGAGCAAGTGCGCGTGTGCGAGGAGTTCAACATCCCGGTCTTCTACTTCGCCGTGCACAGCCGCCTGGGCAGCATCAACTACTGGCTGAGCACCGACCATCCCGTGACGGCGCAGTGGCGCTCGTGGGTGCTGGAAGTCATCCGCCACTGCCACAGCCTGAAAGCCGGTGCGCTGCCGGCGCCCGAGGCGCAGTTCTCGTACGCCGGGCCGGTCGAACTGGCCGGCGACGCCGAGAACGTCGCGCGCTTCACCGAGGACTTCACCACCGACCGTTTCCTGCGCCAGGCGACGATCCACGGCTTCCTGAACGTCGTATGGTCCGGCCAGGACCAGGCCGTGCTCCTCAAGCCTGCCACCGAGGCCACCTCGGCCGACCTCACCTACCACTTCACCAGTCCCTTCACGCTCAAGCGCCCCCAAGTGAAGCTGGAGGGCAGCGGGCTGCTCAAGCTGGAGCTGTCGGCGGACGGACTGAAGTGGATCGAGGCCGACAGCCTGCCCGACCTGAGCGGGCGCAACTTCTGGGCGCGGGTGACGCTCTCATCCGTTGGCGGCGACAAGCCGGGCGCGTCGCTGCGCTCGCTCGCGGTCACCAGTGGCTTCGCCGGGCCGGAGGATCACGCGATGGCTCTGCTGCCGGTCGTGAAGGATGACGAGATCTTCGATGAGTCGCTTGAGGGGGAAGTGCTCTACCGCGACGACTTCCAGGCCCCGCGCTACCTGCACATCGGGGAGATCACCGGTGGGCAGGACCTCCAGTGGCGGCCGGGGGAACTCAGCATCCAGGGCGTGAACGGCCGGGGCGTGCGCGTGGAGATCAGACAGCACTTCACCTCCCAGCGCCCGCTCAACCTCAAAGGCGTGGCGCTGACAGGAACCAGCGTCGGGGCCCTCGGCGCCCACAACGAGCTGGCGTTCTCGCTGGATGGCAAGACGCCGCTCGCCTCGACCAGTTCGGCGGGCAAGGGCCGCGCCTCAGATGGGCTGTTCTCCGGGGAGTTGGCGGTGGACCCGGCGGGCGAACCGAAGGCCCAGGGCGCGCGGGAGTTCTGGGTGCACCTGGTGATGGCCAACGGCTCGGGCAAGACGACGAACGTCTCGAACCGGCTGAGCAAGCTGGTCATCACGGGCAAGCTGGCGCGGTAGGCTCAGTGCGCCGCGATGAAGTCGCGAATCCACTCACATTCCGCCGTCGCGATGTCCAACTCACAGGAGGCCAGCACGTTGTAGCCGTCAATCCGCCCCTGCTGCCACAGCCGCAGCATCGTCTCATATTGCAGCTCGATCTTGTCCAGCGGGTTCGCGCGCATGGCCTGGTAGTCGCGGATGTAGCTGCCCACGCTGATCTGCTTGCCGGGGAAGACCTCATGGCAGCGGTCCACGTGGCGCTCCAGGTTCGGGATGTCGGCGGCGCTCATCCACAGACTGATGATGTCCACGAAGGGCAGGAAGGGCTCCCAGTAGCCCTGGTCCAGTTGCGTGACGTACACGACGATCCAGAGCTTCAGGTCCGGGTTGGCGCTGTGGAGGGCTTCGCGGAGCTGCTCGGGGATCTCCGTGCTGTAGCTGCCATACTCGAACATGCAGGTGGTGTCGTCAATGAACCCCCCGGTGACGTTGGGGAAATCCAGCGACAGACGGCTGAGCAGCTCCGCCTCGGCCAGCGCCACCTCGGGGCGGCTGTCGCGGCGGCTCTTCCACGCCACGTCGTAGAAGCTGTCGGACAGGCGGTGCTCCTCGAGGATCCATTTGGAGATGTCCACGGCCACCTCGGCCTTGTCCGACAGCTTGCGCAGAGCGAGCGGCGTGGTCGGGTGGAAGATGAAGATGGAGCGGCTGAGGCCCAGGAATGCGGCGGCGTCGCCGACCCCGAAGATCGAGGGCGGGACGCCGGGATCAGTCCCCTGCCCCTCCCAGGCCCAGCCCACATCGGCAAAGCGCAGGTCGCTCATGGCGTGTCTCCTCCGGCCCAGCGGTGGGCCAGTTTGGTCTGCAGATCGGCCTTGATCTGCTCTTCCTTCTCCAGCACCTTCCCGCACCAGTCGTGTACGTCGCCCAGCTCTTCCGGCGGCACGACGACGACGCCCAGCACGTCGCCGAAGATCAGGTCGCCGGGACGCACCACCACTCCGCCGCACTGGATCGGGATGTTGACTTCGCCCAGCTTATCGCCCGTCCCCGCGGCCGGGGTGATGCCGGCGGCGAAGAGTGGGAAGCCCAGCTCGATGACCTCGGCGATGTCCCGCACCGCGCCATCAATCACGGCGCCGGCGATGCCCCCGGCCAGCGCCTGCAGGCTGCAGATCTCACCCCACATCACCGCTCCCAGCCAGCCCTGGGCGTCAATGACGATCACCTCGCCGGGGTTGGCAGCGCTGAGCGCGAGCCCGGTCGCGTAGGTCCCGCCGGGGTAGGCGTGGGCGGTGCAGGCGGGCCCATGCAGCTTCATTGCCGGGTCCACCGGCTTGATGGCGTGGCGCATGGTGCCGTTCTTGTGGCCCATGCGGAACATCGCGTCGCTGAGGGTGGCCGTGGACATCTCGGCCAGGGCGGCGATCATCGCGTCATTATCCATATCCATCACCTGTGGGCGGGCGGCAGGTCGAGTTGGTCGGCCAGCCGCTCGAAGACTTCCCAGTTCGCGAGCGTCAGTTCGGCCGCCGGCTCGAAGTCCGGCCGCGTGCCGTGTGGGATCGTGCGCACGCCTTCGAACATGATCGGCTCGGCGAACTCGATCTCGCGCAGCGCGCGGATCGCCTCCGGCCAGTTGATCGTCCCGAACCCGGGCACGAGGTGGCGGTCCGTGTCGAGCACCTTGCTGTCCGGGCCGCACACGCCGAAGTTGTCGTGCAGGTGCGTCGTCAGCAGCCACTCCCGCCCCGTACGGATGGCGTCGGCGATGACCTCGCCGGACAGGTGGGCGTGGCCGCTGTCCAGGCAGAAGCGCACATTCGGCAGCGCCAGCGTCTCGAGATAGGCCACGAGGTCGGTAATGCGTCGGGCATACTGCCACTGCAGCGGCAGATTCTCCAGCGCCAGTTGCAGGCCCCGCGCGTCCGCCTCCGCGGCCAGGAAGCGCAGCAGGTCGGTCATGCGCCGGTCGTACTCCGCCAGGCCGAGGGCGTCTACGAATTCGTTCTCATCGCGATAGCCCCCGGGCAGAGAGCCGTGCAGAATGCGGAAGTGGAGCACAACGACCCGCGCGCCGAGCGCCTCGGCGCGTTGCAGCACGCCCAGGTGCGCCTGCCGCAGGGCCGCGTCGTCGCCGTTGGCCGCCACCATCCCCGGCTCGCCGTGGATGACGACGAGGTCGAGATCGGCGTCCTCCACGCAACGGCGCATCTGCACCAGCTCGGGCGGCTCCCGATGGCCCATCCCGTCGAAGCCGACGTAGTTGACTCCCTGGGCCCGCAGCCACCGCAGGCGCTGGCCCAGGAGCGGGTCGAGCGGGTCAATGTAGAAGCCGAGTTGGTCGAGTTGGCGTGGAGGCATGATGTCCTGCTCCCGGTGCGCTATCCGGTCTGAACTTCGGGAGTGCGAGCCGTCATGTGGCCGGGGCCGTTCTGTAGGGCGGGGGCTTGTACCCCGCCCCGCGTGGCACTACCCAAACGGCATGGGCGGGGTACAAGCCCCCGCCCTACAGACGGCCCGCTTACAGCGGCGCCGGCGGGCGCTGCTGCGCCAGCGCCGGGTCGCTGTTGCGTTCCATGTGGGCGATCATGCGGGCGTGCAGGTCGGCCACGACGGCTCCGATCTCATCCTGGGTGTACGTCGGCCGCACATCCCACGGCGGGCGGGGGTTGCCGGTCCACATCTTGTGCCCGGCCGCGACGTACTGCCGCGCGCGGTTGCGCCACGGGACCAACAGGTCCACCAGTTCGTGCGGGTCGTGCCGCAGGTCGAAGAGCTGGTACCGCTCGATGCCCGGGAACCACGTGAGCTTCCAGCGGTCGGTGCGAAGGGCGCGCTGCGTGTTGCGCATCGGCCCGCCGAGGTACTCGGGGCTGAAGAACTCGCAGAAGACATCTTCGCGCACGCGCTCGACTTCCCCGCGCATCAGCGAGACGAGGCTATGGCCGTCGGCGCAACTCGCCGGGCGCTCGATGCCCGCCAGCTCGCATATCGTCGGGAAGAGGTCCACATGATGCACAAGCGCTTCGGAGCGCCCGCCGGCCGGCAGCCCCGGCCCGTTGATGATCAGCGGCGAGCCGATGCTGTGGTCGTACATGTTCTCCTTGCCCAGCAGGCCATGGCTGCCGATGGCCAGGCCCTGGTCGCCGGTGAAGACGATGATGGTGTTGTCAAGCTGCCCGGTCAGGCGCAGGTGCCCCAGCAGCCGCCCGATGTTGTGGTCCAGGTGGGTGATGGCTGCGTAGTACCGCGCCCGGTAGCGGCGCATCGCGGGCTGCTCGCGCGGCCAGTTCTCCAGCAACTCGTCGCGGATGAGCATGTCGCCGTTGTCGAAGGGATGCTCGGGCATGTGGTTGGGCAACAGCGGCATGGCGTCGGGGTCGTACATCGCCGCGAACTGCGGCGGGGTGTCGTGCGGGTCGTGCGGGGCCGTGTGGGCCAGGAAGCAGAACCACGGACGGTCTGCTGGCGTGCGCGACAGGGCCTTGAGCGCGTAGTCGGTGAACACATCGGCCGTGAAGCCCTCGACCTCGCCCTCCTCTTCCTTGAACCGCATCATGTTGCCGCAGGTGTTGTAGTCGTTGAGGTTGTCGTGCGGGAAGACCGTGTGCGTCACGTCATAGCCGCGGTCGCGCGGGTGGCCGTCGTTGTGCCACTTGCCGACATGGATGGTGTGATAGCCCGCCGCCCCGAAGGCCTGCGGCATGAGCGTGAGTTCGGGGTTGATCGGCATCCCGAACCACGGGACCTGGTTGGTGAAGGAGTTGCAGCCCGTGAGAATCTCCGCCCGCGCCGGCGTGCAGATCGGGGTGGTGCAGAAGTTGCGGCTGAAGGCCACGCCGCGGTACGCCAGGTCGTCCAGGTTCGGCGTGACGACATGCGGATTGCCCAGCGCGCCGATGGTGTCGAAGCGCTGGTCGTCGCTGAGAATGAACAGAACGTTGGGTTGGGGCATGGCTCGCCTCGTGTCGTTGCGGGGATTGCGTGTCTACTGCAACACCAGCACGCCGGCGTTGTCCACCTGCCAGGTCGGCCCGAGGGCGCCCTGCCAGATGATCCACTCTCCCGTCTCGCTGCGCATCACGCCGATGTTGAACGCCAACTGCAGCCCCGGTTGGACAGTCAGCCCGGCCGCCGCCAGCGGGATGGCCCACTCGCCGGTCCAGGAGTCGCCGGCGACCGCCGCGGCGAACCGCGTGGCCTTGCCGAGCTTCTCCACCGCGGCCGCGCTCACGCCCGCCTGGTCGTCGCTGTTGAACTTGCCCGTCGGGAAGCCGTGCAGCACGAAGGCGGGCTGGTTCTTGGCCGTCGCGGCGCGGAAGCACACTTCCATGCCGTCGTCCTGCCCCCAGGTCTCCCCGCGCTTGAGCGCCCCCGGCTTGGCCAGCGGCACGGTCACGGCCACGTACAGCGTCTGCCCGTCGTGCGCCACCCGCGCCACCACCGGCCTGCCGGTGATCTTCGTCCGACCGGGGTCCTCCTGCAGCGTCAACGTCGCCTCGGGCCATTCGCCTGGCGCGATCTTGCCATCCAGCACCGGTGCCTGCGTCGCCTTCGGCGCCGTCACCGGCGGCAGGACGCGCGTCGGGGAGGCCACATGCGGCGGACGCTCGGGCTCGGGCCGCACCGGGGCCACGACCGGCCACGACGCGCGCAGGCGGTGCTCGTACAGCCCGATCTTCTCGACGGGAATCGGCTTGAAGCCTAGCTTGAAGGCCGGGGACTCGGGCTGGAGGCGGAAGTCCTGGTGTGCCGCGTCCACGAAGAGCGGGTCCTGGTCGAGCAGGTTGTCCTCGAAGATGACGCCCTCTTTGGCCTTCGCGTCAATGCCCGACCATCGCCCGCCGACGCAAATGTTGCGGGCGACGAGGTTGTTGAACGGCGTGCCGGGCTTCTGGTCCGGGAGCGTGAGCATCTCGGGGTAGCGGCTGCGCCAGGGCTCTTCGCGGTAGGGAACGTCATTGAGGCCCTTCAGGAGTCGCTCGACGCCGCCGGCTTGCCAGCCGAGGCCACGGGAGTCTACATGGACCGCCGGGTTGCAGTCCACGAAGATGTTGTTCTCGATGGTGCTGTCTCGCCCGCCGCCGATGAACGTGGCCGCCGGCACCTTGTAGAAGACGTTGCCGAACATCGTGGCCGAGGAGAACTGGTCGTCGAGATACACGCCCACGCACCCGCGCCCCTCGAAGCCGTAGATGTGGTGGATGTAGTTGTGGCGGATCTGGTTGCCGCGCATGGTCCAGTTGTACCCGGTGTAGATCACCCCGGCATCGTTGGACTCGTACACGACGCTGTGGATCTCGTTGAACTCGATGACCTGGTCATTGCCGCTGAAGCCGATGGCCATGTGCGGCGCGTCGTTGAGCAGGTTGTGCGCCGCGCGATTGCCGACGCCGTCGAGGCGAATGGCCGCCTTGTAGACCGGGTTCCAGCGGCCGAACTTGTAGATGTGGCAGTCCTCGACATTGTGCCCCGCCGGGGTCAGCGTCTTGCGGTCGCCGCCGCTGAGATTCACCCCGCCGTTGCCGAGGTTGTACAGGTCGCAGCCAAAGACCTCATGCCGCCGCCCGCCGCCTACGCTCACGCCGGTCCCTCCGAGGTTGCGCAGCACGCACGCGGCGATCTGGCAGTACTCGCCGCCGGCGATGGTGAGGGCCGTGTTCTGGCAGCACTCGAACGTCATCCCCTGCAGGTTGACATGCGAGACGTCCTTGAGGCTGACGAGGGTGCCCAGCAGCGAGACGATGGTCTTCCCGCTGTCAATCGGCTGGGGCGGCCAGAAGTACAGCAGGGCCTGCTGGCGGTCGAGATACCACTCGCCGGGCGCATCCAGTTCCGACAGGGCGTTGTAGGCGTACCACCACTGGCCCTTGCGGAAGCCGAAGGCGTGGCGGTTCTTCTCATCGTCCACGGTGATCGTCTTCGTGGCCAGATCAATGGACTTAACGCGGTAGCGCTGGTCGGCCCAGTCCCACATCCAGAAGCCGTTGACCATCAGGTCAGGCTCGTTCACCCAGCGGCTCGGGCGGTCGCCGTCGTAGGTGAAGACCCCCTCGACGGTGCCCTTGGTGCCGCGGATGTCCATGACGTTGGCGCCCTTGACCTCGACGATGCGGGTGTAGCCGGTGTTCGGCCAGCGCGCGAGCGTCATCGGCTCATCGGCGAAGAAGACCTCGAGACCCGGCTCGGAGCTGCCCCAGGTCTTCGCGGTCTGCATCGGCGGGAACTCCGTGACGCCCTGGGCCTTCAGGTCGGTGACGAGCACCTGCCCCCGCGCCGCCGGGTCCAGCCGCGCCAGCGCCGCCGCGTCCTGCACCGGTGCGAACCCGGACAGCACCTTGCCGCCGACGATGCGCACTTCGGCCCCGCGGGCGGCGCGGTAGGTGATGGGGCGGCTGAGCGTGCCGGAGTCCTCGGCAGTCAGCGCGAAGGTCTCCGCCAACTCGTACACCCCGCCGGCCAGCTCCACGAAGACGGGACAGGGCAGTTCGCCCGAGGCCTGCTTCACCTCGCGCACGAGGTCGCGCGCACGGGTGAGGGTGGCCACCGGGCCCTCCGTCCGCGCCGCGTTGGGCGTGGCGAGTTTGCCGCTCCAGGCGTCGTTGCCCCGCGGCGAAACGAATACCGTGATCCGGCGCATGGGCGCCTCCCCGGCGGCCCACAGCAAGTTGCCGCACGTCAGCAATGTCAGCGCCAGTGTCGTGACTCTCATGTGTGCTCTGCCCCTGTTGTCTTGTCTTGGAGGAACGGCGTCCCACCCCCCTGCCCCCTCCCTAAAGGGAGGGGGAGACGGCTTGGCCGATGGCCCGCAACTGCGCCGCGAAGGGCTCCGGGATCAGGCCGCTCGGCTGGATCGGCACATCCCAACTGACGACGCCCTCGTGGGCGATGGCGTCGCGGGTGAAGCCCGCCGCCTGCTCGTCGGTGTAGCGCGGCTTGCCCTTGCCCCAGGTCGCCCCCAGGTAGCTGAGCATGTGCCACTGCGCCGCGCCGACCCAGCGCCCGGTGCACTCCACCTGCTCGACCTCGTTGATCTCCCCGGCGGTGTAGTCCTCTTCCTGGGTCAGCGTGACGATGGGGTACTTCACGCCGGGGTTGAACGCCACGATGCTGTCGGGGTTGCCCGCGCGCATGGCGTCGGCGAAGCTGCCGAAGTTCGGCGGCTCCGGGTCCCGGTACATCTCGTCGGCGAAGTAGCACCCGTCAATCCACCAGCCGCGCACCTTGCTGCCCCACCGCTGCGACCACTCGTCGATGACGGCTTCCCACTTGAGCTGGAAGTCCACGAGACGGTTGTAGGTGCGCACTTCGTGGCCGTGCGGCCAGCCGCCCTCATAGCCCCACTCCCAGCCGAGGCGCTCGACGGCGATGGGGTCCGCCGCCGGGGCGCCGGCCGGCAGGTAGACCAGCATTTCCACGCCCCGCCGCTTCAGCTCGTCGGAGAGGTCGGCGATGAGATCGCGCCGGCTGCACTTGCTCGGCTGAATGCCCACGAAGCCGTCGTAGGTCTCGTTCGGCGAGCAGAAGAACCCCGAGTTCTGCCCGACGGTCACGAAGCAGAAGCGCGCGCCGGTGGACTCGATCTGCGCGCCAAAGCCGGCGAGATCGAAGGCGTCCACCTGCCGGTTCCACGTGTCCGGCGTCATGGGGATCGGGTCGGCGTTGCTGGGCGTATCGGCCAGGTAGTGGCAGAACACCCCCCAGCCGGCGTCTTTGAACCAGTCAGTGCGGTGGGACATCATGGCGCTCCCTTGAGGGTGATTTGTTCACCGATGTAGTTGCCACTGCGGTCTGCGACGCAGACCTGCAGCATCTGCTCCCGGAAGTCCGGCCGCAGGAAGTGCAGGCGGATGGCGTGCTCGGTGGCGAACGCGTCGGCGCGGACAGAACGACCGCCCGAATGATCGCCGAACGACACCTCCGCGCGCGTCGGCTCACTGGTGGTGAAGGTCACGAGCGCGGACGGCTGCGCGGCCGCGAAACCCGGCTGCGCCAGCTCGAACTGCGCCCTCAGGTTGCTGATCTTCGGCCGCGCCTCGTCCTCGCGCAAGGCGGGCAACGCCTGCCCCGCCTTGTCCACCGCGGGAAGGCGTTGCCCGTTCACCTCGATCATGATGGGCGACTGGTCCGGTGCGCTGACGACCGCCTTCGTCTCCTGCAGTTCGACCGTCACCCACCACGGCAGTTGGGTCATGGTGTTAATCCGCCCCCCGGGCCAGCGTAGTTCCTCCGCCCGGTACAGCGACACTCGCGTCGGCTGGCCGGACATCTCGCGGATGATGGCAAGACGCCCATCCATTCGATAGGAGCCGAAGTTCCAGCCCATCGTGTGGTCCGCGAGCAGGAGGAGGTCCCGGCCCTGCTGCGTCACGGTCTCCCGCGCCATCGCCGCGACCCGCTGCAACTCCGCCTCGGGCACGCGGTAGGCCTCGAACTCCCGCAGCGCGAGCCGCCCGCCATCGGGCCGCTCGACCGCGACGCTGAGCCGCGTTGTGCGCACCGGGGCGAACGTTGTCTGGCTGATGGCGCCGTCGCGCCAGGTCGTCCGCTGATCCGCGACATCCCGCCACGCCTGCCCGTCCCACGTCTGGAGGCTCAGCTTGCCGGCCGGGTACAGGATCATCGAGCCGTTCCATGTCCCCTGGTGCAGGACGACGGTGTTGACTTCCGTCTCCTGGCCGAAGTCCACGCCGAAGCGGCCCGTCAGCAGCACCCCCGGCGTGTACGGGCTGGACGAGACCGCCCCGCCGATCACCTCCGGCGAGGGATCGCCGTCGGTCAGCAGGTTCGTCGTCCTCGCGATGTCCCCCTGGTTGATCTCGGCGAAGCCCGGCTTGCCGAGCGCGAGGTTGGGGCCGAGGGTCGGCCGCAACGCCTCGGCAGTGTGCTTCGGCCGCGTGAGTCTCCAGTCCACCTGCAGCCCGGTCGCCTCGTGCGGCGGCACGGGCTGGCCGTCTTCCGTCGCCGGCAAGGCGGTGACGGTGATCTCGGCCCTGGCGTTGGCCGGAACGGGGAACAGCACATCGCAGTAGCCATGGGGCAGCGGGCCTTCCCGCCGGTAGGCCACCACCGGGGCTTTCACCCGCTGGAAGGTGCCGCCGGTGACCATCCACCCAAGCATCGCCGCCCGCTCGTACTTGTCGTCCGGCTTCATGTCCGTGTCCTGGGCCGCGACGAACTGGGCCTTCAGGCCGTCGGTCGAGGCCGGAATGATCTGGACATTGGCGACGCCCTCGTTGGTCGAGCGCGCCGCGAGGGTCTGCGGGTCGAGTTCGGCCGTGGCGGCCTGCATCTGCGTCGGACCGGCGAAGTGGAAGAACTGCTCGGAGAGGTGGCTGCCCTGCCCGCCGACCCAGTCCGACAGCACGAAGTAGTCCGGCAGGACCTCGCCGCCTTTGACGAAGACGATCTTCCGGCGATGGCGAACGCCGAGGTCCTCGTACGCCCCGTGCGCGCCCTCGACGAGGTCGAAGCCCTCGCAACTCGCCCAGTCGCACGGCACCATCGGCGCCTTCGCCGCCCCGCGGGCCTGATCGCGCCCGTCAATCTCGATGGTGTTGTGCAGCGCCCCACGGTA
>CAZZDO010000034.1:0-21154 GCA_964653205.1 uncultured Armatimonadia bacterium
CTGTCGAACCCTCCCGCCATGCCCAACTTCGAACGCGACCGCGAGATCATTGTCACCCTCATCCGCCAGGGCCAGCTCACCAAGCAGCAGGCCCAGACGGCCTACCAGTCCGCCAAGCAAGCCGGCACTTCCATGCTCGACACCGTCGTCACACTCGGCTTTGTCACCAGGGACGAGGTGGACTACGTCGCCGGGCACATGCCCGAGGAGATGCTGTCCCTGCAGCAGGTGGAGGTGGACACCGCCCTGGCCCACTGCCTGACCCGCGAGGTCGCCGAGCGCATCCGCGCCATCCCCTTCCGCCGCAAGGGCGACGTGGTCGAGGTGGCCATCGCCGACCCGGACGACATCCATGCGCTCGACGAGGTCCGGCGCGCGACGCGGCTGCGGACCGAGGCCGTCCGCGTGTCCGATGCCGACATCTCCTGGGCGCTGGAGACGCTGTGGAGCGACGAGGAGACCAAGGAACTCGACGCCCAATACGCGGCCAGCACCGACGGGCTGGTCGAGGGTGACGCCATCACCCGGCTGATGGACGCCCCCACCGTCGTGCGGCTCGCCAGCGTGCTCATCAGCCAGGCCATCGAGCAGCGCGCTTCGGACATCCACATCGAGCCGTTGCGCCAGGGGCTGATGGTGCGCTACCGCATTGACGGGGTGCTGCGGACGATCATGCGGCCCGACGAGGTCGTCAAGTCCGCGCTGATCTCGCGCCTGAAGATCATGGCCGACATGGACATCGCCGACTCGCGGCTGCCCCAGGACGGGCGCTTCACGACGACCGTGCAGAAGCGCCGGGTGGATGTGCGCGTGTCCTCCCGGCCGACGCTCTTTGGCGAGAAGCTCGTGCTGCGCCTGCTGGACAAGTCGCGCGTCATCGTGGGCATGGACCAGCTCGGCTTCCCGCCGTACATCGCCCGGGGCATTGACGCGATGCTGCACGTGTCGCGCGGGATGATCCTCGTCGTCGGCGCGACCGGCTCGGGCAAGACGACGACGCTGTACGCGACGCTGCACCGGCTGCGCAGCGAGGGCGTCAACATCGAGTCGGTCGAGGACCCGGTGGAGTACCAACTGGGGGGCATCAACCAGTCACACGTGCGGCCGGACATCGGCCTGACCTTCGTCGAGCAGCTCCGCAGCATCCTGCGCCAGGACCCCGACGTGATCCTCGTGGGCGAGGTGCGCGACTCCGAGACTGCCGACATGGCGTTCCGCGCGGCGCTGACCGGCCACCTGGTGCTCTCGACGATGCACGCCAACGACGCCCCGGCGGCGCTGGTGCGGTGCCAGGAGATGAAGGTCGAGCCGTACCTGGTCGCCTCGGCGCTACGGTGCGTCATCGCCCAGCGGCTCACGCGCAAGCTGTGCGAGAAGTGCCGGGTGGGCTACCCGGCGGACGAGGCGGTCAAGGACGTCCCGTTCCTGCGCGACCTGTTCGCCCAGCACGGGATCGAGACGCTCTACCGCGGCGAGGGCTGCGAGGAGTGCAACCAGACGGGCTTCCGGGGGCGCATCGGCCTCTTCGAGATGCTGCGCATGAGCCCGAAGCTGCGGGAGCTGGTGCTGGGCGGCGTGAACGAGGAGCAGGCGCGGGCGGTGGCGGTGGCGGAGGGCATGGAGCTGATGGAGCTGGACGCGCTGGCCAAGCTCAAGGACGGCATCACGGGCATCGAGAGCCTGCTGGGGATCTACGCCGACCGGATGACGGAGTTCGGGGACCAGGTGGGGGCGCTGTTGCAGAAGAGGGCAACATGAACCGCGCGGCGCTGAGCCCGGAGGAAGTGACGCACTCGTTGGCGAGAAACACCGTCCGCAGGACGGTTGGCCGTAGGCCCCTCAGCCGGGCGTTTCAACGCCCGGAACCAGCGCGCCCCTCTTGATCTTCTTGGTATTGCCGTTGCCGTTGCGTCCGGCGGACGCAACGGCAACGGCACGTCCATGAGGAAGGAGGAGGTCTGCCCGGCCCGGACGCTGAAGCGTCCGGCTGTGGTGCGGCGCTTCGCGCCGCCGAGCGTCCTGCGGACGCACGTCAACGACACACCGCTCGTACACCTGTGCGCTCACCTCACCAGTAGGAGTCACCTGTGGCTAACCAGCACACCCTCCTCGCCGGACACGCCAAGGCCGACATCACCACCGCCGATCCCGCGCGCGTCGTGCATGACCCGCTGCTCGCTAAGGCGCTCGTGCTCAGCGATGGCGACACGACCCTCGCCATCGTCGCCATGGATGTCGTCGCCATCGGTCTGATCGCCGACGTGCAGGATGACTTCCTGCCGCGGGTGCGTGCGCGGATCGAGGCCGAGTTGGGCATCCCCGCCTCCCATGTGCTCGTCAACGCCTCCCATACGCATCCGCCCGGCAAGGTGCTGTGCGAGCCCGAGGAGCTGATCGAGCGCGTCTTTGACGCCGTGCGGCGGGCGCAGGCGGACATGGTGCCCGTCACCGTCGGCGTCGGGCGCGGGCATGAGGACCGCTTCGCCGTCAACCGCACCATGCTCATGAAGGACGGGACCGGGTGGACGATCCGCCACGCGAACCCCTGCCCGCCGGACGAGGCCGTCACGGGGCTGCGGCCCATTGACCCCGAGATCGGCATCGTGCGGCTGGACCGCACCGACGGCCGGCCCTTCGCGGTGCTGTTCAACTACGCCTGCCACCCGCTCTTCGGCTTCAACGGCGGGCTCATCACCGCCAACTTCCCCGGCTTTGCGGCGGAGGTCATTGAGGAGAACCTCGGCGATGGGGCGATGGCCCTGTTCCTGCAGGGCGCCGGGGGCGATGTGTGCGACGTGGCGTACAAGGATGTCCATCGCCCGCGCGACGTGCGGGCGTTCGGGATGATGCTGGGGCTGAGCACGCTCGCGGGTTGGGCGCAGATCGAGCCGGGCGCGGGGACGCTGAAGGTCATCACCGAGACGGTCGAGCTGCCCCGCCGCACGGACATCCCCACGCGGATCGCGTGCCTGGAGCAGGAGCAGGGCGAGCTGCTGGCGTCGCTGCGCGGGATGAGCCTGAACTTCCGCACGTTCCTGCCGCTGTACCTCAAGCACGCGCTGAACCCGGACTTCCCGGCCGACTACGCCTACCGGTACATGCAGGAAGAGAGCATCGGCCGCAATGATCTGCGCATGATGGACGCGGACAACGCGGGGAACCTCAGCAAGTACCTGCACAACATCCGCGCGATGGAGCGGCTGGCGCACATCCAGGATGACATCGCGACGCTCAAGGGCCACCACGCGTTCAACGAGCAGTCGGGTGAGAGCACCTTCACGGCTGAAGTGATGGGCGTGCGCATTGGCGAGGCGGTATTCATCACCTGCCCGGCGGAAGTGCTGACCGAGGTGGGGCTGAACGTCAAGCGCAACTCGCCGCACCCGCACACGTTCATGTCGGCGTTCAGCAACGGCTACGCGCACTACGGGCCGCCGGCGGGGGACTATCTCCTCGGCGGGTATGAAGTAACGGAGTGCTTCCTGGGGGCAGGCTGGCAGGCGGTCTACGAGCAGAAGGCGGCGGAGGTGCTGGGGAGATTGTAGTGGCGCGATTCATCGCGCCAGCCGTTGCGAACGCCTGAGGGCGCGATGAATCGCGCCGCTACCCGTACTCCCCGTACTCCCCGTACTCCCGCGCCGGCTCAGTGCCCCTCCGTCGCCGGCCCCAGCGGGACGAGGCAGAGCATCTGCAGGCCCTCGGTCCCGGCGCGGAAGCAGTGCCGCTCATCGGGCAGCACCAGCACCGCGCAGTCCGCGTGCAGCGGCGTCTCGCCCTCATCCGTTACCACGGCTCCCCCGCCGCGCAGCACATAGACCTCATGTTCCCACGGGTGGGTGTGGGAAGGCGTCTGGCCGCCGGGCTGCAGCGTAAAGCGCCGGAGCGCGAAGTTCGGCGTCCCTTCCGGCGAGGCCAGCAGCCACTGGATGCGCACGCCCTGCGCCCCGTCCTGATAGACCTCGGCGCTCGGCGCCTGCTCGGCATCTATGCAATGCATCGTTCGTTCCTCCTGTGAAGCTCATGTCCGCGAGTGTCGTCTACTCCATGCCCCGCGGCCCGATCTTCTCCACCGGGATGCGCTGGAACCCCAGCTTCCAGGCCGGCGACTCGGGCTTGAGGCGGTAGTCGTCTTTGGCCGGGTCCACAAAGAGCGGGTCGGCGATGACCGAGTTGCGGTCGTGCCCGGCTGCGCGCCACTGCTCCAGGCTTCCGGCCGGGAAGACCTTGTCCAGCGTGGCGATGTCGGCGTCCGTGCAGTAGTACAGGTTGCGGTCGCACTCCTTGAAGACCGTGGGCTGGTTGCGCCAGGAGAAGATGACCTGCGCCTCGGGCCGCGAGTAGGCGATCACATTGTTGATGAACGTGTTGCCCTGGCAAAAGTCGTCGCGCGGCTGCAGGCGCATCTGGTGCTCGTGGCCCATCACGAAGATGTTGTTCTCCCAGTGGTTGTTCTGGCCGCCGTGGATGCAGCCGCCGCCCACGACCGTCCGCGCCACGATGTTGCCAAACACGGTCGTGCCGCTGCTGTAGTCGTCCAGGTAGATGCCCCACGTGAAGTACGGCGTCTTGATCTCGCCCTCGGGCGTGGTCAGCATCCCCACCGAATCGAGGATGAGGTTGTAGCGGACGATGTTGCCCGAGTCGCGGTGCTCGTAGCCCAGGGACTCGAAGGCCCCCGTGTCGTTCGTTTCCAGGTTGGTGCGGATCATCTCGTTGTACTCGACCACGTTGCGGTGGGAGAGCTTGTCCTCGCCCTGGCTCTTGCACGAGATGGCGTAGCGGGGGACATCCGTGATGCGGTTCCAGGCGATGTGGTTGTCGCTGCCGTGGGTGACGTACACGCCGGCGACGTGCTTGTAGATCAGGCCGAGGCGCTCCATCGTGTTGCCCAGGATGTGGCAGTGGTGCGCCTGCTCCTTGGTGCCGCCCCACATGATGACCCCGCCTTGCCCCATGTCGTGCACGTGGTTGCGGACGAAGCGGCACTGCTCGCTGCGGTTCTCCAGGCGCAGGGCATAGCCGCCGAGCCAGGAGAACTCGCAGTCCCTGATCTCGCAGTTCCGCGCGCCGGCCATCCAGATTGCTGCCTCGCGCGGGTGGTAGTATTCGTTCGTCAAGCCGTAGTTGGTGTCGCGGAAGCGCAGGCCCTGGAAGCACAGGTGCTCGACCCACTTGTCGTTGGCCGGGTCGCCCTGCAGCTCGATGAGGCGGTCCACGACGGGCGCGATGATCTCCTGCTCGGGGAAGGCCTTGTCGTCGGGAATGTAGAGTATCTCGCCCCTGGCCTTGTCGAGGAACCACTCGCCGGGGGCGTCGAGGGCCGCGCGGACGTTCTCGAGGAAGAAGCGGTTGCCGAGGCGCACATCCTGCGCGGCGCCGGGCGCGGCGAACATGATCTTGTGCCGCTGCTCGTCAAGGCGGTCCACCGGGACGATGGCATTGACCCAGCCCCAGGCGATGAAGATGTGGGCCTCGGCGCCCGCCACATCCCCCAGACCGGCGAACTCGCCAGGCTTGAGGCCGATGCCGTCAGTCTGGCCGGGCGGCGTGGGCTTGGGGACCTGGATTTCCGGCCCCGTGGCACTCTCACAGGCCTCGCCCTGCCACAGCACCATGTGCTTCCCCGCCGCCACGCCCTTGAGGTCCGCGGCGCCCCACCAGGTCGGCTGGCCGATCTGCTCGTTGGGGTCCCACGCCTCATCATCGGTGAGGATGAAGGCGTCGAGGTTCACGCCCCCGCCGACGTTGTTGGTCCATGTGAAGACATGCTCCCCGGCCGTGACCGCCATGTCGGCGACGTGCGCCCAGCGGAACTTGTCCCACCCGCCGCTGTCGGGGAGATTGTTGAGCGTCACCCACTCGCCGTCGTCCACCTTCATCGCCGTGCGGCCGTCAATGTCGTCGGCCCCGTAGCGCTTCATGTTGTGGGCGTAGCGCTGCCAGAGGCGGTACCTGCTGTCGGCGGGGACTTCCACACGCCACGTCACCTTGTCGCCCTTGTTGTGGGTGTTGGTGACGCCGACGCCGAAGGCGCCCTTCTCCCACGGCTTGCCGCCGTACTGCGCGAAGGCCCAGCCGCCGGTGCGGGGGTTCGGCGGGTCGGCGTTCGGATGCCGGGCGCGCGTGGCCCATTTGCCGCCGACGCGCAGGAGGCGGAAGTCCTTCCCCGCCGGGGCCGGGGCCGTCCAGATGCTGCCCGCCCCCTTCTTCCAGCCCGTGACGGGCACCCCGCCGCTGATGACGACCTCGGCCTTCTCGGCCGCGCGCCACGTGACCGGGGCCTCGGCCGTGCCGCTGTCTTCGGGCGTGAAGACGAGCGGCTCGCCCAGCCGATAGGTCCCCGCCTTGAGGATGACTTCCACCGGCCCGGCCTTGGCCGCGACGAGCTTGCGGACGGCGGCCTGGGCGGCGGGCAGCGTCTGCAGAGGCTTGTCGGCGGCGCCGGAGTTCGTGTCGCGGCCCTTGATGGGGTCCACGTAGACGCGCGATGCGGCCAGCGCCGACGTCGCGAGCAGCGGCACACACAGCAGCAGGCACAGGAGGATCCGTTCCAAGATGATCACGCTCCACGACGGTATGCGCATGGTCCCTTCGCCTCCGGGGCCGTGGGTTCCTGTATGGCAGGCAGGAGGGCATTCCCCTGACGGGGAATGGTCCCTCACCATGCCCCAACCCAACATCATCGTGATCCTCATTGACGACATGGGCGCCCGCGACCTGGGCTGCACCGGCTCGACGTTCTACGAGACGCCGCACCTTGACCGGCTCGCCGCCGAGGGTGTCAACTTCACGTGCGGCTACGCGGCCAGCCCGGTGTGTTCGCCGGCGCGCGCGGCGCTGATGACCGGCCGCGCGCCCGCCCGCGTGGGCATCACCAACTTCATCCCCGGCAACGCGCAGGGGCGGCTGCTCGGCGCCCCCTATCACTTCTACCTCCAACACCGGCACCGCACGATCGCGACGGCGCTGCGCGAGGGCGGCTACCGCACCTGGCATGTCGGCAAGTGGCACCTGGGCGGCGCGGAGCAGGACAGCCTGCCGACCGACCACGGCTTTGAGGTGAACATCGGCGGCGACCACCACGGCGGGCTGTACCAGATGCCGGGCGTGTACTTCGGGCCCTTCGTGGACCGCGAGGGCCACACGCTGCCGGGCCTGGAGGACACGCGCAAGGGCGAGTACATGACGGACCGGCTGACGGATGAGGCCATCGGCCTGATCCGCGGCCGCACGGATGACCGGCCGTTCTTCCTGCATCTGTCGCACTACGCGGTGCACACGCCCATCGTGTCGCCGCCGGACCTCGTCGCCCGCTACGAGGCCAAGGCGACGCAGCTGGGGCTGGACACACTGAACCCGCTCGTGCGGGGCGGCCTGATGCCGGCGCTGCACCAGCTCGGCCAGCACATGGAGCGCCGCGTCTTCCAGTCGCACACCGGCTACGCGGCGATGATCCACAACCTGGACTGGAACGTGGGGCGGCTCATGCAGACACTGCGCGAGACGGGGCAGGATGAGAACACGCTCGTCGTGTTCGTCTCGGACAACGGCGGGCTGTCGGTGGGCAACGAGGGGTCCGTGACGTGCAATTTGCCGTACCGCGAGGGGAAGGGCTGGATGGAGGAGGGCGGGAACCGCGTGCCGTTCCTGATGCGCTGGCCGGCGGGCCTCCCCGCCGGGCGCCTCACCGCCACGCCGATCTGGCAGTGCGACCTGTACCCGACGTTCCTGCAGGCGGCGGGGTTGCCGCTGGAACCGGAGCACCATTGCGAGGGCGAGGGGTTGATGGGGCTGTTGACCGGGGCGGCGGGGTCCCCGTCAGGCCTGCGGCCGGACACCCCGCCCTGGGATGAGCGCACGCTGTGCTGGCACTACCCGAACTACCCGAACCAGGGCACGGGCCCGGCCGGGGCCATTCGCCAGGGCGACTACAAGCTCATCGAGCGCTTCGAGACGGGCGCGCTTTCGCTGTACAATCTGGCCGAGGATATCACGGAGACGACTGACCTGGCCGCCGAACAGCCCGACCGTGTGCGCGCGATGCACGAGCGGCTCGTGGCGTGGCGGGCGGAAGTCGGGGCGCTGATGCCGACGCCGAACCCGTACTATGAGGATATCGTCGCCGGGCGCTTGCCGAGGCCTGATGGGCTGGGCAACTTCCCGGCGGGAACGGTGTTGCCGTAGGGACGAACCGCCCCGGCCGTTCAGACGTTCGGTAGCCATCACATGCACCTGCGCCTCCGGCAACTCATCCACCGCCACCGTGTGCCGCTGATACTCATCGCAGCGGCGCCGCTCACGTTCTTGCTGCCCCGCTACGGGATCATCAATCCGTACCTCGAACTCGTCCTCAAGTACATC
The DNA here is from genome assembly GCA_964653205.1 of uncultured Armatimonadia bacterium. Taxonomy (GTDB): domain Bacteria; phylum Armatimonadota; class Zipacnadia; order Zipacnadales; family UBA11051; genus JAJFUB01. Next base: position 8,362 of record CAZZDO010000034.1, read on the forward strand.
GGCATCAACATCATCCTGACCGTCAGCCTCAACCTGATCAACGGCTACATGGGCGAGTTCTCGGTGGGGCACGCGGGCTTCATGGCCATCGGGGCATACGCCGCGGCGTTGCTGACGGTGCACCTGTTCCCGCGCGGGCTGGGGCCGGTGTTGTTCCCGGTGGCGCTCCTCGGCGGCGGGGTTGCGGCGGGCATCGCGGGGCTGGCCATCGCGTTTCCCTCGTTCCGCACGCGGGGCGACTACCTGGCCATCGTGACGCTGGCCTTCAATATGATCGTCAAGAGCGGGCTGGAGAACATCCCGGCCGTGGGCGGGCCGCAGGGTCTGATGGGCATTGACAAGCTCACGACGCTGCCGTGGGTGTACCTGTGGGTCATCATCGCCATCTTGTTGTCGCGCAATGTGATCTACTCGCGACACGGGCGGGCCGTTCTCGCCCTGCGCGAGGATGAGACGGCGGCGGAGTTGGTGGGCGTGAACAGCCAGCGCATGAAGGTGCTGATCTTCGTGTTCTCGGCGTTCCTGGCCGGGATCGCCGGCGGACTGTTCGCCCATGAGCTGCAGTTCATCAACCCGCGCTCGTTCACGATCCTGAAGTCCACGGACATGCTCGTGATGGTGTACCTGGGCGGGGTGGCCAGCCTGGGCGGCTCGATCCTGGGGGCAGCGGTGTTCACGGCGGTGCTGGAGGCCCTGCGGCCGGCGCTGCAGTGGCTGCATATCGCGCCGGAGTGGCGGCTGGCGGTGGCGCCGCTCTTGCTGGTGCTGCTGATGCTGCTGCGGCCGCGGGGGATCATGGGCCACCGGGAGTTCGGGTTCCTGCTGCCGCCGGAGTACCGGCGCAAGCGCGAGCCGCGCAACCCCAATGAGCAGGAGGCCGCCTGATGAGCCTCCTGTCCGTCGAGCACGTCACGCATCATTTCGCCGGGCTGCGCGCCGTGGCGGATTTCAGCCTGGAGCTTGCGCCGGGGGAGCTGGTCGCGCTCATCGGGCCGAACGGCGCGGGGAAGACGACGATCTTCAATCTCATCACGGGCGTGTATCGGGCCAGTGAGGGGCGCATCGCGGCTGAGGGACGGGACCTGGTGGGCCGCCGCCCGCATGAGATCGTCGGCTACGGGCTGGCGCGCACCTTCCAGAACATCCGGCTGTTCCGCGAGCTGTCGGTGCTGGACAACGTCCGCATCGCCCAGTCGCGCGAGGCGCATTACTCGATCCTGCAGGGGCTTCTGCGGCTGCCGCGCTACCGGCGCGGCGAGCAGCGGGTCATGACGCGGGCGCTGGAGCTGCTCGAAGTGTTCGGGCTGGCGGACGTGGCGAGCGCGCAAGCCGGGAGCCTGCCGTATGGGCAGCAGCGCCGGCTGGAGATGGCGCGGGCGCTGGCGACGCGCCCACGGCTGCTGCTGCTCGACGAGCCGGCCGCCGGCACGAACCCCGCCGAGGCCCACGAGTTGATGAACCTCATCCTGTGGATGCGGCGGGAGTTCGAGTTGACGATCCTGCTGATCGAGCACCAGATGCAGGTCGTGATGGGCGCGGCGGAACGGGTGCTGGTGCTGGACTTTGGCGAGACCATCGCCGAGGGCACACCGGCGGAGATCCAGGGCAACCGCCGCGTCATCGAGGCGTACCTGGGGGAGGAGGAGTGATGATCCGTAGGAGCGCCGGCTTCCAGCCGGCAGATGGGGCGCCGCTCTTGAGCATTGATGACCTCCACGTCTCCTACGGCGGCATCGCCGCGCTGCAGGGCGTGTCGCTCGAGGTACACGAGGGGGAGATCGTGACGCTGATCGGGGCCAACGGGGCGGGGAAGTCCACGCTGCTCAAGGCGATCTCGGGGCTGGTGCCGTGGCGCGGGGCGGTGCGCTTTGGCGGCCAGGAGCTGGCGCGCGTCCCAGCCCATCGGATCACGGCGCTGGGGTTGGCGCATGTGCCCGAGGGCCGGGGGATCTTCGCGAACCTCACCGTGCACGAGAACCTGAAGCTGGCGACGTGGACGCGGCGCGACCGCGGGCAGGTCGGGCCGGACTATGACCGCGTGTTCGGGCTCTTCCCCCGGCTGGCGGAACGGCGGCGGCAACTGGCGGGGCTGCTGTCCGGAGGCGAGCAGCAGATGCTGGCCGTGGCGCGGGCGCTGATGACGCGGGGGCGGCTGATGCTGCTGGACGAGCCCTCGATGGGGCTGGCGCCGCTGCTGGTCACGGAGATATTCCGCATCCTGCGCGACATCAACGAGTCCGGGACCACAGTGCTACTGGTGGAGCAGAACGCCCGGCAGGCGCTGAAGCTGGCCCACCGGGGGTATGTGCTGGAGACGGGGCGGATCGTCAAGTCCGGGCCGAGCGCGGAACTGGCGCAGGACCAGAGCCTGATCGAGGCGTACCTGGGGAAGGCGCTGTAGGGCGGGGGCTTGTACCCCGCCCCTCCGTTCAGTGAGTGCCATGCGGGGCGGGGTACAAGCCCCCGCCCTACAGTCTCCGGCGACGCTTGGTTCTACAACGACTGGTAGTCGAGCACCGTCAGGCGCAGGGCGCCCATGGTCTTGCTGGCCGCCAGGCTCATGCGCGCGATGGAGGCGCTGTCCAGGGCGCTGGCGGCGACCTGAAGGTGCCCGGCGTCCACCGTCTCCTGGCCCCACGTCGGGTCCATCTCGATCCATTCCCCCACATATAGCTCGTTCCAGGCGTGATAGTGGTAGGCTTTGGCGTCGTAGGCCAGACCGGCGACCATGCGCGCCGGGAGGCCGACCGCCTGGGCCAGGCCCGCCAGCAGCACCGCGTGTTCGGTGCAGTCGCCGCGCTTGACCCGGAGCACTTCGCGAGCCGACAGCGGGCGCGGCTCGCTGACGACCTTCGTCATCTGGCGGTTAACCCAGTGCATCAAGAGTTGGGCGGCCGGCCACGCGTTGCGCTCATCGCCGATGATCTCCCGGGCCTGCGCCCGGAGGGCCGGATCGTCGGACTGCGCCATGTCGGTGGGCTGCAGATAGGCCTGCAAGTCCGGCGCGGTGCAGGGCACCTGTACGGTGATGGCCGGGGCGACCCCGGCGATGATGTTCAGGACGGCGGCGTCGCCATCGCGCGTGACCGTCTGACGGGCGGTGGCGGGGAAGAGCGTGTCGGGCTCGCCGCCGCCGTCGCGGACTTCCAGGCGAACGCGCTGGAGTTTCTCGGGGCGGCCCAACTCGCGGTCCACCGGCACCGAACTGGCGAGCAGGAAGGGCTGCAGGTCGGCCAGCGCCTCGGCCTCGGTCACCCGTTGCAGGGACATCTGCATCATCCCCGGGACGTCCTGGCGGAGGATGACGCCCTCGTCGGCGGCCCAGGTGCGGCTAAGGACGTTCAGGAGCTTGCTGCGGGCTTCGAGCACCCAGGCGGGTTGCGGGTCGGTGACACGCTCGGCGGCGCGCACCGTGATCTCGTCAATCTGCTGCAGGTCGCAGTCGAAGGTGCGGAAGACGAACTGCCAGTCGGGGGTGATCTTTCCCGCGAGCAGGTCCGTCAGGATGTGCAGGTCCACACCGAAGCGCTCGCCGACGGGGAGGTCCTGCTTCGTCTCGCCGTCGGGGCTGAGGCGCGTGACGTGCAGCGTGTCGCCCTCGCGTTGGGCCGTGACGCGGACGCGGCGGCCGACCTGATCCGCCTCGTGCGTGATGGAGACCAGTTGCAGCGCGGCGTCGTAGGCGCGGGTCTCGGAGCGCGAGGAGGTGAGGCTGCGGCCGTCGAGGGCCACGCGGAGGACGGTGTGCTCGGCGGCCTCGTAGCCGGTCGGGGTGCGGCGCAGCGATTGCTCGGACCAGCCGCTGCGTTGGCCGAGGAGGCTGATCGCGTACCAGTGGGTGCCCAGGGCGGAGTCGGGCAACGGGACGGGGTCGGCGACAAGGCCGCCGGCTGCGAGAACCAGCAGCCCGGCGCATGACGCCAGCCACCGGCCCGCGCTACGCATCTTCATCCGTCGGCTCGGGAGTGGGTCCCGCCTCCGGTGAGGCCGCGCCAGTGTCCATCAGCTTGCGGAAGGTAGCGACGACGCGGGGGTCAAAGATGGTGCCGGCGCCGGCGGTGATCTCCTCGACCGCTTCGCCCACCGACAGGGCCGCATCGCCGGGGCGCTGGGGGTTGCGCAGGCGTTCGTAGGCGTCCACGACGGCGCAGATGCGGGCGTGCGGCGGGATGTCTTCACCCGCGCAGCCCTCCGGGAAGCCGGTGCCATTCCAGCGCTCGTGGTGGTGGGCCACGGTGGGCAGGGCCTCGCTGAGGAAGCCGACGGGCTGGAGGATGCTACGGCCGATGAGCGGGTGCATGCGGTAGAAGACCTGCTCGCGGTCGCCCTCGTCGCGGGCGTCCAGGGCGCTCTCTTCGACGCCGATCTTGCCGATGTCGTGAAGGATGCAGCCGAAGCGCAGGGTCTCGCGTTCGTCGGCGCTGAGGCCCAGGGCGGCGGCGAGGCGGTCGGCCAGCTCCGTGACGCGCTCGGAGTGGTTGTAGGTGGTCGGGTCGCGGGCCTCGATGGCGGTGGTCAGCGCCCGGATCGTCTCGTAGTAGCTGCGGCGGATGTCCTCATATAGCTCGGCGTTCTCGATGGCGACCGCGGCCTGGTGGGCGAAGGCCATCAGCAAGTCTACTTCGCGCTTGCGGAAGCGCCACCGGCCGCGGGCGTAGACGCGGATGACGCCGAGGGGCTCGTCCTTGCTGCGCAGCGGCACGCTGAGCACCGAGCGGAGGCCTTCGGCTTCGGCGGCTTCGGGGTACTGGAAGGTCGGGTCGCTACGGACGTCGAGGACCTGGACGGGCTCGCCGGCGAGCACGCGCTGGTCGAGCGGGCTGCCCTCGCGGGAGACGCTGCCCTTGGCGAGGTACTCCTCGCTGAGGCCGTGCATGACGACGGGGCGCAACTCGCCGGTGTCTTTGTCGAGCAGGCGGATGCCGCAGGCGCGGGCGTTCATGACACGCTGGGCGCTGCTGGCGATGAGGTCGAGCACTTCGCGCAGGCGCAGGGTGGTGGTGATGCTGCGCGCGACCTCGTAGAGCAACTGGGCCTCGACGATGCGGCGGCGGGTGCTCTTGGAGACGGCCGAGGCGAAGTAGCCGACGACGAAGAACATCGCCAACTGCAAGACGGGGGCGAGGTCTTCGAGGGTGAGGTGCGCGACGGCATCGAAGCCGGTCTGCGCGCCCAGGGTGGCGCTCATGTAGGCGGCCAGCAGCGAAACGACGATGGCCCCGGTGAGGCTGAAGCTGACTCCGGCGTAGATGATCGGCAGGTAGTAGAACTGGCGGGCGATCTCGATCGAGCGCTCGTTGTCGGCCAGCCGCAACACAATCGTGATGCCGACCATGGCCAACAACAGCATGATCATCGCGCCTAACGGCCGCTTGGTCACAGAATCATCCCCTGGTGTGGATTCAGGGAGCAGAACTTGCCCCATCCGGGGGCTGGCGCGGGCCGCGATCAGGGAGCGGCCCGGCCTGCGCGCCGGAGCGCGCTAACGAATCTTCGTCCCTACGGGCACATCCGCGTCCACCGTCAACAACGCGAGAGCCTTCTCTTCACCGGCGGCCAACAGCATCCCCCGGCTCTCGACGCCCCGGATCGTCGCCGGCTCGAGGTTGGCGATGACGATGACGAGGCGGTCCAGCAATTCGCGCGGGTTGAACTCCTGGGCGATGCCGGCCACGATCGGTCGGGGCTCGGCTTCGCCAAGGTCCACCCGCAACTGCAACAGCTTGTCGGCGCCCGGCACGCGCTCGGCCTCCAGCACCTTGCCCACGCGCAGTTCCATCGCCTTGAACTGGTCGAGCGTCACCATGGGGGCCTCCACGGCGGGCGCGGCCGCCTCCTGCTCGCGGTTCTGCAGTTTCTGCTCGAGCCGCTCCATGTCCACGCGCGGGAAGATCGGGTTGTCGCGCTCGATCTTCGTGCCCGGCGGCAACGCGCCGGCGGCCACCAAGTCCCAGCGCAGCGCCGCGGCCGGGTCGAGGCCGAGTTGCTGACAGATCTCTTCGGCCACCACCGGCATGAACGGCGCGATGAGGATTGCGGCGATGCGCACGCAGTCGAGCGCATCATACAGGACGGCCTCGAGCTCGACCTGCTTGCCGTCCTTGTAGAGCGTCCACGGCTCGCGCTCGTGGAGGAACTTGTTGCCCTCGCCCAGCAGCTCCCAGACCGCCTCGAGCGCGCCGCGGAAATCGGCGAGCGCCAGGGCCTGTTCAACGGCCTCGCGCGTGCGGTCCACGGCGTCGGCGAGGTTGCCCGCTCCGGGCCCCGGCGTGGGCACGACGCCGTCAAGATAGCGCTCGACGAGCGGCAGCGAGCGGTTGAGCAGGTTGCCCAGATCGTTGGCGAGGTCGGCGTTGAACCGGCCGACGAGGGCGCGGAAGCTGAAGGCGCCGTCGAGGCCGAAGGGGACTTCGCGCAGCAGGAAGTAGCGCAGGGCGTCCACGGCGACGGCGGTGCGGGCGCCGGACTGCTCGGCCAACTCGACGGCGGTCTCGTACGGCAGGACGAAATTGCCGCGCGACTTGCTCATCTTGTCGCCGGTGTCGGCGAGCCACCAGCCGTGGGCGTAGATCATCTCGGGCAGGTCCACGCCCAGGCCCATCAGCATCGCGGGCCAGATGGTGGCGTGGAAGCGCGGGAGGATGTCCTTGCCCATCAGTTGCGCGGCCGGCGGCCAGACGCGCGCGAACTTCGCCTCGTCCACCGCAAACCCCGCCACCGTGAGGTAGTTGATGAGCGCGTCGAACCAGACGTAGATGGACTGGGTGTCATCGCCGGGCACGGGGATGTCCCAGTCGGTGCGGGCGCGGGAGATGCAGGCATCCTGCAGCCCCTGCTTGATGAAGCCGAGGACTTCCTTGCACGCCCCGTCGGGCATGATGAAGTGCTCGTGGTCCTCGATGTAGTGGAGCAGGCGGTCGGCGACCTTGCTGGTGCGCAGGAAGTAGGCGGGCTCGGACACGCGGTTGACTTCGCGCCCGCAGTCCGGGCAGTTGCCCGCGACGATGTCGGCCTCGAGCAGGTACGTCTCGCACGGGACGCAGTACCAGCCCTCGTACTCGCCGAGGTAGATGTCGCCGCTCTTGAGCAGACGGCGGAAGACCTCCTGCACGACCCGCGTATGCTCGGCCTCGCTGGTGCGGATGAAGCGGTCGTAGCGGATGTGCAGCCGCTCCCACGTTTCCTGGTAGGCCGCGACCATCTGGTCCACATACTCGGCGGTGGGCACGCCGGCCTTGGCGGCTTCGAGCACGCTCTTGTTGCCGTGCTCGTCGGTGCCGGTGGCGAAGACGACTTCTTCGCCGCGCAGGCGGTGGTAGCGAGCCAGCGTGTCGCACGCGATGGTCGTGTAGGCGCTGCCGAGATGCGGCACGCCGCTCACGTAGTAGATGGGAGTGGTGATGTAGAAGACGTCGGACATCTCGGTATCCCTGAGGTACGATGCGGGTGCGAGGACGCACCCGCCTACGCGCTTAGCGATGGCAGGTTGAGCAAGTGCCGCTGGTGCAACCGCTGCAGCTATTGCCGCCAATGGAGCCGCCGCCGGTGGTGTGGCCGGCGAAGACGGACATCATGCGCTGGCTGCGGGCGCAATGGCACTCCGGGCAGGGGCCCGGGTTGTCGCGCTGGTCGCGCGACATGAGCTTCTCAAACACGTTGTTGCAGCGCTTGCACTTGTATTCGTAGACAGGCATTGACGATCATCCCTGAGGCGGGGTCGGTCCTTTGCGGCGCGGCCGCGTACGCGGGCGACGGCGGCGGCGCGGCTGTTGGCCGTCGGCCGGCGCGGCCCCGTCGGCAGCGGCGGCCGGCGAGGCGCCCTGGGGCGACGGCGGCCGGGACGGCGACGGGCCCGGCGCAGCGGCGGCCGGCGGCGCGGCCGCACCCTCGGCGGGCTTGCGCTTGGACGACCGGCGGCGACGACGACGGCGCGAGGTCGGCGCGTCTTCGTCGGCCGCGGCCTCGGCAGCGGGCGGGGCCGGCGCTTCGGCGGGTCGCGCGGTCTCGGCGCCCCGGCGCGGCGGGCGCGCCGACGGCTCCCGGCGGGGCGGACGCTGGCGGGTCCGCGGCTCTTCAGTCGCGGGCTCCCGCGGCGGCGGCGCCGCCGGGCGCTCCGGCTCCTCAATGCCCTCGGGCCGCGGGGCGTCGAGCGCCCACACCTGATCGGCCTTCAGGTCGTCGGTCTCGTCATTGGCGTACTGCACCTGCACGCGCTCATACATCATGTTGGCGTGCTTGACGACGGCCTGGCCGCGGGCGGTGTTGACCGTCTGCCCGGCTTTGGGCAAGTTCCGCGCCAGGTCGAGGTACATCTGGTGCTCGTACTTCAGGCAACACATCAGCCGGTCGCAGATGCCGCTGATCTTGGCCGGGTTCAGGGACAGGCCCTGGTCCTTGGCCACGCGGATGCCGACCGGGTCGAAGTTGCGCAGGAACGCGTTGCAGCACAGCGGGCGGCCGCACGGGCCGAGCCCGCCGATCATCTTGGCCTGGTCGCGCACGCCCACCTGGCGCAACTCGATGCGCGTGTGGAACGTCTCGGCCAGATCGCGCACGAGGGTGCGGAAATCCACGCGTCCCTCGGCCGAGAAGAAGAAGACCAGCCGCTGCCCATCGAAGGTGTAGTCGGCGGCGATGAGCCGCATGGGCAGGTTGTGGGCGGTGATCTTCTCCTCGCAGACGCGGCGGGCTTCGCGCTCCTTCTTCCGGAGTTCTGCTTCCCTGGCGAGGTCCTCCGGTGTGGCCAAGCGCAGTAGCGGCTTGAGCGGCCGGCCGTCGCCGGTCTTGGGGACCTCGTACTTGACGAAGACGACTTCGCCGATGTCCAAGCCCTTGTCGGTCTCGGCGAGCACCTGGTCGCCCTGGCGCACGCGCCAATCGTTGGGCGCAAAGTAGTATACTCTACCGCTGCGCCGAAAGGAAACACCGATCGCGGCGGGCTCGTTGTACTCGAAGTATTCTTCGGTCATGTTGTTGGCCGTTTCGTGTTCGTCGTGTCCCCCACCGTGGGTCGGCTGCGCCCCCCTGCCCCACGTCTGCCTACGCCGCTGAACCCATCCGTTGCCGATCCTGCAGCCGCTTGAGCAGCTCCGTCAGCCGCTTGATAAGATCCGCCTTGTGCGCCTGGCTGTAGCCGAAGCTCAGTTCATGCGATCCGACCAGGAAGCGCGGGAGCGTGGGCTTGGCGCCGCTGCGCTGCTGCTTGAGCGTCGGCACGTACAAGCCGCGCAGCGCCCGCTGCTCGCGCTCGGTTAGCTGCGTCTCGTCGGCCATCGTCACGACCACCCGCTGGTCGGTGACGGCGATGTCCGCGACCCCGACGTCCATGGCCAGCAGCTTGAGCTGCACGATGCGCCCGAGGTTCTTCACGGGCGGCGGCAGCGGGCCGTAGCGGTCCTTCGTCTCGCGGACGATGGCCTGCAGTTGTTCCCGGTCCTCGACGGCCGCCAGCCGCCGGTACAGCGCGATGCGCTGGTTCTCGTTGGGCACGTAGTCGCCCGGGATGATCGCTTCGAGCGGCAAGTCCACCGTGGGGTGGCCTTCGCCCGAGCGCGTCTTCTCGCCCTTGAGCGTCTTGACGGCGTCGGCGAGCATCTGCGTGTACAGGTCGAGGCCGACCGCCGACATGTGGCCGCTCTGCTCGGCGCCCAGGATGTCGCCGGCGCCGCGGATTTCCAGGTCGCGCAGGGCGATCTGGAAGCCGCTGCCGAGCTTGCTGAACTCCTCGATGGCCTTCAGCCGCTCCTCGGCTTCCTGGGTCATGCGGTCCGGATAGCGGTAGAGCAGGTAGGCGAAGGCCTGGCGGCTGGACCGGCCGACGCGGCCGCGCAGTTGGTAGAGCTGCGACAGGCCGAGGCGGTCGGAGTCGTCCACTACAATCGTGTTAACGTTCGGGATGTCCAGGCCGTTCTCAATGATCGTGGTGCAGACCAGGACATCGAAATCCTCGGCGTAGAAGGCCATCATCACGCGCTCGAGGTCGTGCTCGTCCATCTGCCCATGGGCCAGCGCCACCTTGGCCTCGGGCACCAGGCGCTGCACGTGGGAGGCGACGTGCGCGATGGACTGCACCCGGTTGTGGACGAAGTAGACCTGTCCCCCGCGCGCCAACTCACGCCGGATGACCTCCGCCATGAGCGCGTCGTCGCGCTCGCGCACCTCGGTGTGGATCGCCAGGCGCCCCTGGGGCGGATCGTTGATGACGGAGATCTCGCGGATCCCCGACAGGGCCATGTTGAGCGTCCGCGGGATGGGCGTGGCCGTCAGCGTGACGACATCCACGCCCTCGCGGAAGCGCTTGAGCTTCTCCTTCTGGCGCACCCCGAACCGCTGCTCTTCGTCAATGACCAGCAGGCCGAGGTCGTGGAAGTTCACGTCTTCGCCCAGCAGGCGGTGGGTGCCGATGACGATGTCCACCGCGCCCTGCTTGAGCAGGCCCACGGTGCGGCGCTGCTCGGCGGTGGTCTTGAAGCGGCTGAGCATGGCCACCTCGACCGGGTAGCGCGAGAGGCGCTCGCGGAAGGTGTTGAAATGCTGCTGGGCCAGGACCGTCGTGGGCACCAGCACCGCCACCTGCTTGCCGTCCAGTACCGCCTTGAAGGCCGCGCGGATGGCGACCTCGGTCTTGCCGTAGCCCACGTCGCCGCAGATGAGACGATCCGCCGGCATGGGTTTCTCCATGTCCTGCTTCACGTCCTCTATGGCGCGGAGCTGGTCGGGAGTCTCCTCGAAGCGGAAGGAGGCCTCCAACTCCTTGAGCCAGGGCGAATCGGCGCCGAAGGCGTGGCCCCGGGCCATCTCGCGGGCGGAATAGAGCCGCATCAACTCGCGGGCCAGCAACTGCGCTGAGCGCCTGGCGCGCTTCTTGGTCAAGTCCCAGCGCCCGCGCTTCAGGCTCGTGATGACGGGCTTGGCGTGCTCGGCGCCGATGTACTTCTGCACGCGGTCGAGCTGCGTGACCGGCACGTAGAGCTTCTCGTCCTCGGCGTACTGGAGCAGCATGTAGTCGCGCTCGATGCCGCCGACGGTCTGCTTGGAGAGGCCCTTGTAGATGGCGACGCCGTGGTTGATGTGGACCACGTAGTCGCCTTCGCTCAGGTCGCGCAGGGACAGGAGCTGGAAGCCGCGGGCGTAGGCGGGTTCGTCGGCCCGGCGGAGCTTGCGCCAGCCGAAGATCTCGCGGCCGGTGAGCAGCACCAGCTTGGCGTCCGGGAGGCGGAAGCCGCTGTCGAGGTCGAGGGGCGAGACCGTGATCTGGCCGGCCTTCAGCTCGGCCTCGGGCCGGGCGACGACGTCCTTGAGGCCGCGGGATTGGAGCACCTCGACGGTGCCGTCGGTGTCACGGGAGCAGACGAGGACGTGCTGGCCCTCGCGCTGCCATTCGCCGAGGCCCTCGGCGAGCAGCTCAAAGCGGCCGCCGAAGCTGTCCACCGGCGGCGTAGCGAGGTGGACGAGCGGGGCCTTCGTCGCCCACGGGACCTGGCGCTGGAGCATGCTCAAGTAGACGAGCGGCCGGCCGCGGGTGAGGTGCAGCGCCGCCAGCTTGTCAAAGTGCATCACGGCCGTCTCGGGCACGCGCAGGTGCTGGCCGAGGCGCAGGCCGCGCCGGTAGGCGTCGTGGACATCCTCCTCAAACTGCTGGGCCCCGCCCTGCACGCGCACGGGCTCGTCCACGACGAAGAGCGCGTCGGCCGGGAAGTACGAGCACAAACTCTCGGCTTCCGGGTAGATGTACGGCAGGTAGTGCACGAGGTGCGGCATGGGCCGCCGTTGCTCGAGCAGTTCCAGGTCCGCCCCGAGGCGCTCCTTGAGCACGCCCGCCTCGCGCGTCTTCTCCTCTTCGTTGAGGCGGTCCAGCTCGCGCCGGTAAGCGCCCTTGATGATCGGCAGGGCGCGGTTGACGGCGCGCTCGGTCAGGAGGATCTCCCCGGCCGGGCCGAAGCCGATGCGCGGGATCGTGTCCACCGACCGCTGGGTCAGCGGGTCGAAATGCCGGATGGTCTCGACCTCGTCGCCGAACAGCTCGATGCGCACGGGCATGGGACTCGTCGGGGGCGAGACGTCCACAATGCCGCCGCGCACGGAGAACTGCCCGACGTCGTCCACGAGGTCTACGGACTCGTAGCCCAGGTTGTACAGCGCCCGGGCGAGGTCGTCGCGGTCAATCTCGTCGCCGACGGCGACTTCGCGCCGCGCCGCGACGAGATCGGCGCTCGGGACGGTCAGCGTCGTGATGGCGCGGATGGCCGCGACGACGATGACGGGCTCGCCGGCGCAGAGGCGCTCGAGGACCGTGAGGCGCTCGGCGACAGTGGCGCGGTCGGGCGTGACGCCATCGTAGAGGGCGGAGGCGACGGAGGGGTAGACGAGGACCCGGCGGGCGCTCGGCGGGTCAGTCTGCAGGAGGGTCCGCAGATCGGAGGCCAGTTGCGTGGCGCGCTCGTCGTTGAAGGTCAGGATGAGGGCGCTCTGACGGCCTTCGGCCAGGAGTGCAGATATGAAGAACGACTTGCCGCCCCCGCTGATGCCCTCGACACAGACCGGCTGGGCCTGGCGAACGTATTCAGCGATGTCGCGGTACTCGGTCGTCCCCTCGATGATCCACTTCAGGTTGGCGATGGCAGCGTTCGACATACGGACTTCAAAGGCGAAAAACAGAAGAACGGAAGAACAGAAAGAACGGGACGGCGAACGGCGGCACGGCTAGCTTCGCTTCCTCGCGAAAATAGGGTCAGACCATTTTCTAATAGGGTCTGACCCTATTTTTCACAGATGCTCCCATACCAGGGACGCG
>CAZZDO010000035.1:0-21024 GCA_964653205.1 uncultured Armatimonadia bacterium
TAATACATTGGGCAGCCCATTTGCGTGACAGTAGCATACCCGATTGGGAATTCATGGCTCGAGGCGGGTGACCTCGTTCTGACAGGGCGTACCCGCCCAGACCCACATCTGGCGGGTCGCCGGAGCCATGGCCGCGGCGGCCAGACTGGCCCATTCCGCGCCCGGCTCGATGTGCCGGCAGATGCAGTTCACCCCTTCATGGTCACCCATGATCTGTGACAGTTCTGTGACGGTCACTCCCGATGGCAGCTTCGCCACCAGTTCCGAGCAGCGCCGCTGCCGGGCCGCGCTGCTTGCGCTCGGCGGAACCATTGGCGCACTCCCCAGCAGCTCTTCCGTCAGGTAGTGGTTGGTGTGCACGTATCGCCCGTCCTGCAGCCCAACCCGGGCGTGCCGTGTGCCCGTCGTTTCCAGCCCGGCGAACTCATCCGTGCCGTCGCCCAGGTGGTAGTAGTGCCCCGACATCCGCGGCCCGCGCGTGATGGCCGCCACGGCGTCGGCGAGGGTCCGCTGCCGCAGGGCCTCGTGGATGAGCGCCAGGTAGAAGACCCCCGGCCGGGCGTCGGTGGGGACGAGGTTGGTGTTGCCGAGGGCCACGCCGTGCTCATTCATGCCGATGAGCGACAGGCAGCCGGCGGTGGTCAGCGACAGCGTCCGCGGGCCGTCGCTCGGGCGGCGGCGCACCGCCACGATGTACGGCGCGGCCGTCACATTCATGTCCCACGTCTGGGCGAGATAGGTGTGCCCGTCGGCCGTCAGGGGCGCGCCGACGGCGAACGAGGTGCAGTTGTGGCTGGCCCCACGCGCATCGAGCAAGTCCTTGAAGTCCGTCCAGCCGTTGCCGATGACCAGTTCCGGCAGCGACAGGCCGGTCGCGTCTGCGATGCCCGCGAACTCCCCATAGACTGACGGGGAGTAGGCCTCCAGGGCGGGGACAGCTTCAGCCGCGAGATTGAGGCACCACCGGCGGTCGCGCGAGGGATCGAGCCGCCCGGCGGCCTGCGTGGCCAGCACCAGCCGGGTCTCGACCATGGCGCGCGACTCCTCGCGCAGTTCCTCGCCGAACTGACGCCCCACTTCCCGGGGCGTGCCGGCTAGGTCAACGATACGGATGGGCATGTCACTTTCTCCTTAGCCTACAGCGGCAACTCGACGCCGACGCCCTGCGCCCGGGCCGTCTCGTAGATCAGCTTCGACGTGACGGCATCATCAATGCCGATGCCCATGCACATGGACATGGTGCGCTCGTCGTCGCACTCGCGGCCGGGCTTCTTGCCCGCGACGATGTCGCCGAGGTCCCACGCCTCCGGCACGCCCTCGAAGTACCCCTTGGTGCGGTAGTAGTTCATCTGGCCGAGGTCATCGGTCACGAGCTTGTCCACCTTCTGGCATAGCTCGCTCTTGAAGGCCACGTTGTAGTCTACTGGGGCGGCCATCGCGCCGGGCTTGAGCCACGCCTCCTCGATGTACGGGATGGGGTTGGGCGGCATGTACCCGGCCGTCACGACGATGTCGGCATCGCGCACGGCGGCCTCGGCGCTGGCGACGGGCACGATGTTCAGGCCCGTGGCCGCCGCCATCTCCGCCACGTAGCGAGCGAGGACCTCAGGGTTGGTGTCGTAGGCCCGCGCCTCCTGGATGGACGGGTACTGCAGGGCCATGGCCTGCAAATTCCCCCGGCCCTGCACGCCGCAGCCGATGATCGAGACGACCTCGACGTGGCGGGGGGCCAGGAACTTCATCGCCACGGCGTTGGCGGCGGCGGTGCGCATCATCGTCAGCCACGTGCAGTCCATGACGGCCAGGGGCAGCATGGTGAGCGGGTCGTTGAAGATGAGCAGGCCGCTGATGGTCGGCAAGCCCCGCTTGAAGTTGTCATCGGCGCCGCCCACCCATTTCATCGAGGCCGCCTTCACGTCCCCGCCCACATACGCCGGCATGGCGTTGAGGAAGGTCGTGGGGTCGTGCGGGTGCAGCGAGGTCTTCGGCGGCATCTCGGTCTGGCCGAGGCCCTTGAGGCGGAAGCCTTCTTCCACGACCTCAATGACGGCCGGCAGGCCGATGCTCAGGTTCTCGACATCCGCGCGGCTGAGATAGAGCAGGTTCATGGGGTTCTCCTGGCAAGTTGTCGCCGACCTTCACTCGGCGGGATCTTCGTACACGCTTTCCTCGGGGGCGTCGGTGAGGCTCTCAAAGTCCAGGCGATAGCCGTCCGGGTCCGTCAGCGACGTGACCCACATGTGGTTCCCGACGAACGGCCGCGCAGCCTGAAGACCGCGAGCCGTGACTTCGCGGTAGAAGGCCAGCGCGTCTTCACAGATGACGCAGATTGTGACACCCGCGCCCGGCTTGCCGGACGGCACAGGCACGCCATGCCCATCCGGGGAGGTCTCCTGGAGCATCAGGGCCACGCCGTCGCGTTCGAGCCAGCACCACCGCACCTGCCCCTCGGGTGCCCACTCCAGCGTCTGGGTGAAGCCGAGCCCATCCACGTAGTAGGTGACGGACCGGGCGATGTCCGCCACGGCAAAGAAGGGGACAGCCTGCTTGAGGTTTGGCGTCGGCGGCGGGTTGCTGCCCATGGCTGCCCCTACCCATTGATCAGCACGAAGAACTTCACATCCCACAGCAGTTGCTCGAACGCCGCCAGCTTTTCGGCGAGGTCCTTCTCCGCGGCGGCCGGGTCCGGGCTCTTGTTGTCCAGCAACTCCTGGCGCAGGCGCGTCAGTTCCGCCGTCTGGTCGGTGAGCTTCTGTTCCAGGGCCTGCCGCCCCGCAATGTTGGCCAGTTGCGCCCGGGCCGTGGCCGCCTGGGCCGCCACGTCCGACTCCGTGATGGCCAGCGGCAGGGGACTGAGCGAGCGCAGACGCTCCAGCGTCTCCGGCAGCGTCGCCGACAGCTTCGTCAGCGCCTCCCGGTTGGGGTGCTTGTTGAAGTCCCAGAAACACAGGCGGATCTGGCGGGTGTCGGGCTTGATCTTCAGGTCCATCGTGCAGGCATAGCTGCCCACGACGACCTCGGCGGCGCTGACCTGCTCGGGCACGAACGCCACCGCGCAGCCCCCGTCGCCCTCGCCCTTGGCCGGGTCGAAGATCGTGTCATAGAAGGCCGTCCACCACTGGGCGGCGGGATTGAGCTGCTGCTTGCCGTTGGCCTGCGGGTAGGTCTGGATGGCGGTGAGCCCCTTGCGGTCGCCGTCGCGCTTGTTCCAGTACGTGAAGTAGCTCGGGTAGGACAGCAGCGACAGGTCCAGGGAGGTGATCTCGGCCCTGGGGCTCAGACTGATGACGACGAACAGGCGGTCGTCGTTGGCGTGGAGCAGGCTGGAGATCAGCACATTGGCGCGGGGGTGGTCGAAGTGCATCTTGACGGCCGCGCGACGGCCCTGTTCGGCGATCCACATGTCGGCCAGACGCGCGATGCCCAGATCGTCGCCGTTGATCTTCAGGCGCAGGAAGCCGCTCGTGTACCAGTTGGCGGAGGTCGGCTGGCACATGCCGAGATAGGCGCTGCCGTCGGCCCCGCCGGGGGCGTGGTTGTCGTCCCAGCACGAGTTGTAGACGAGACCGTAGGTGATGCCCGTGGTGGTCAAGCGGGCTTCCTGGGAGACCGCGTCGTGGCCCTCGTGGCCTTTGGCGGTGCCTGCGCGATGCGACATGGGAAGCACGCGCGCGGTGGCATCAGCGGTCTGAGCCAGGGCGGGCCAGGGCAGTAGCAGAGCGGCCAGGAGGAGGGGGCGGATCATGGTCGGACCTCTGGTTGTCTGCTTCCCCATGGAGCGGCGAATCCCTGCCTGAGGCCGACTGCCCACACAAACCCCGTTTTCTTGACTTGCCAGGGGGCCTAGCCTATAATCGCGCCAGAGCCCGAAACGGGCGATTCCGGGGGCCTGAGACGCTGCTTCTGACCCTGTTCCCCCCGGGGAGGCGACGTGTGAAAGACGATGACCTGGACCTGGAGTTGGATGACGAGCCGGTAAGGCGCGAGCGTCGTCCCGCCCCCGCCGTGGCGGCCCACACGCCGCCGGTCAAGCCCGCCACGACGGCCCCGGTGGCGGCGGCCAAGGTCCCCGCGCCTGCGGAGGCGGCCGACAAACGGACGGGCTGGTTGGGGGGCCTGTTGGCCCCGGTGACGTGGGTCCGCGACTTCAAGTGGACCGTGCGGAACTTCCTGTCCATCCTGATCGCGCTGATCGTCCTCGTCGTGCTCATCGAGAACTGGGTCCCGGTGCGCTTCTACGCGCTGGGGTGTGCCTTCGAGTTGCCGCGCACCGTCACGTTCGTGATTGACCTCGTCATCGGCGCGCTGCTGATGTGGCTCTGGTTGCGCCGGCCCGCCCGCGGCGCGGAGGACGACCAATGAGCCGCCTGCGCGGACTGAGCCGACGCCTGCGCCCGACCCTCCTCTTCACCGCGATCCCCTTTGCGCTGCTGGTCAACAGCAGCCAGGTGCACATGACGCTGCAGGTCGAGAGCGACGGCAGCGCCCACCGCCTCATCGCCGTGGACACGTCGCCGTACTTCAGGGGCGATGTCGCCCGGTGGGTGAACGACGTGCAGGTCGGGCGGTCGTGGGACCGCACGTGGCGCAAAGACACGGGCACGACCTTCTCATACTCCCGCGACTACCGCACCCAGGCCCTCAACCGCGAGTCGCGCAACGCCGACTTGGCCATCGTGGACGTTGCACAGAACCCGCTGTCGCTCTTCACAACCTACACCTGGCGCGAAGAGGTGTCCTTCGAGTATCTGTACGAGTCGGACGTTCAGATGGCGCAGGCCGCCGAGGAGCAGTTGATCTACGAAGTCGTCATGCCCGGCACGGTGACCGAAGCCACGGTCCAGGAGACCAAGGGCGCCTCAAGCGAGAAGAAGATCGAGCCGGCCGCCAAGGCTGAAGACGAAAAGCAGGAGCCCAAGCCCCAGGCGTCCGCCGTGCCGCTGTTCATGAGCGCGGCCGAAGCCCAGGAGGCCCCGGCGTCAGCGCCCGGCGCGGCAGCGCCGCCAGCGGCGGCGCCGGCAACGCCCGCAGCGGGAGCCGCCCCGGCCGCGACGCCCGCTCCGGCTGGCGCGACGCCTCCGGCGGCCCAGCCTGCGGCGCCCGCTCAGGCGCCTGCCGGCGCTCCGGCGAGCGTTCCCGCCGGTGCTCCGGCGACACCGCCCGAAGCCGGCACCCCCGGGGGCACACCGCCGCAGCCCGGCGGTGAGACACCCACGGCCACGCCCGGGGGCGGGTCGGCCCCGAGCGCCACACCCCCGACTGCCGGCGGCGCGCCAGGCGCCACCCCGGAGCCGGCCGCGCCCAAGGGGAAGAGGAGTTCCGTCGAGTTCGATGGCAACACGGCCATCTTCAAGCTCATGGCCAGCCAGCCGACGCTGACGATCAACGTCGTGGCGCGGCGCGTGCGGTGGGGCTACATTGTCCTGGTGCTCTACGTGCTCGCCTTCGTGGCCTACCAGTTGGCGACGTTCCTGAGGCAGGCCGCGCGCCGGAAGCCGCGGAAGATATAGCCCGGAGCCCGACCCGAGTCTGACAGAGCCGTGAGCTTTGCTCCCGGCTCTTTTTGCATGAAGGTGCGGAAATGATAGACCTGCGCAGTGACACGAAGACGCTGCCGTCGGCGGCCATGCGGGAGGCCATCGCCAATGCGGAACTGGGCGATGATGTGTCCGGCGAGGACCCGACCGTCAACGCCCTGGAAAAGATGAGTGCGGCGCTGTTGGGCAAGGAAGCCGCGCTGCTGGTGTGCGGCGGGACGATGGGCAATCTCGTCTCGATCTACGCCCAGTCGCGGCCGGGGCAGGAACTCGTCTGCCACGAGAAGGCGCACATCTACCACTACGAACGCGGCGGGTTCGCGGCAGTGTGCGGCATGCTGGCCCGGCCCGTGGGCGGGGAGTACGGTGTCATCGCACCGGAGACGCTGGAGGCCGTCTTCCCCAATAAACGCGACCTGCACCGCCAGGACATCGGGCTGGTGTGCCTGGAGAACACGCAGAACAACTGCGGCGGGACGTGCCTGACGGCCGCCGAGACGGCCGCCGCTGCTGACGTAGCCCACGCCCACGGCGCGCTGGTGCACATTGACGGGGCGCGGATCTTCAACGCGGCCGTGGCGTTGGGCGTGTCGGCGAGCGAGCTGGCGGCCCCGGCCGACAGCATCACCTTCTGCTGCTCGAAGGGCCTCGGCGCCCCGGCAGGCTCGATCGTGTGCGGGTCGGCCGACTTCATCCAGCGGGCCCGCGAGGCCCGCAAGCTCTTCGGCGGCGGCATGCGGCAGGCCGGGATCATCGCGGCCGGCTGCAAGTACGCCCTGGAGCACAACCTCGAGCGCCTCGCGCAGGATCACGCCAACGCCCGCCGCATCGCCGAGACGCTGGCTGCGTGCCCCGGCATCGAGATTGACCTGGCGAGCGTCCAGACGAACATCCTGTTCTTCGCCGTCCGACGGGACGACATGACAGCGCCCGAGTTGTGCCACAAGCTGGAGCGCTACGGCATCGTCAGCGGGGCGCGCGACGAGCACCTCATCCGGTTTGTCACGCACCTGGACGTCAGCGATGAGGACACGACAACGGTGTGCGAGGCGTTGCGCGAGGTCCTGGCGTAATCGGGCCCGCGTAGGCCCGCCGGTCCTCCGGCGGGCAAGGGGCGCGCCGGTGATTGTGCGCCGGAGGACCGGCGCACCTACGCGAGGGGTATGGATCGTGTGGGTGGCCCTGCCCGCGTAGGCCCGCCGGTCCTCCGGCGGGCAAGGGGACGGCGTGCGCCGGGGGACCGGCGCACCGACGCGGGATGGGGCCCGTGCGCACCTACGCGACGGCGAGACGGACATGCTTGAGAAGACCTTCGTACACATTCCCGGCATTGGCTACACGACCGAACAGCGGCTGTGGGAGCGGGGCCTCCGGTCCTGGACCGCGGCCCTCGAGCACGTCGGCGTCCCCGGCAGCTTCTCGGCCGCGCGTTGGGGGCTCGTGCAGGATCACTGCCGCCAGTCCGTCAGCAGCCTGCAGGCGTGCGACTACCGGTACTTTGCCCGGGCGCTGGCCGGACGCGACCACTGGCGGGCCTGTCGCCACTTCCGCGACGGGATCGGCTACCTGGACATCGAGACCGATGGCGGGTACTACGCCAGCTCGATCAGCGTCATCGGCCTCTATGACGGCCTGCGCGTCAAGACGTTCATCAAGGGCGAGAACCTGGCCGACTTCGCCGAGGAGCTGGAGCGCTACTCCCTCCTCGTGACGTTCAACGGGACGACGTTCGACCTCCCGCTGCTGAAGCGGGCCTTCCCCGGCGCGCCGTGGGACCAGTTGCACGTGGACCTGCGGTACGCGTTGGCGAAGCTGGGCTATCGGGGGGGCCTCAAGCAGATTGAGCGGGAAGTCGGGTTGGCGCGCGACCTGGAGATCCGCGGGCTGGCCGGGGACGATGCCATCGTTCTCTGGCAGCAGTACCGCCGGGGCAGCGCCGAGGCGCTGGAGCTGTTGCTGCGGTACAACGCCGCGGATGTCGAGAACCTCGAGACGTTGCTGGACCTGGCGCTTCCGCGCCTGCAGGCACATACGGAAAGCCGCTCCACCTCATGAGTCCGGCCCTGCAAGCCCGTCTGGCGCGGCTCCGTGCCCCCGACATGCCCCTGATGCTCGTCGCCTTCACCAACGACCTGTCGGTGGCGTGCATTGCCCTGGGCGTCCAGCAGTTCGCCATCCGCATGGGGGCGACGCCGCTGCAGTCGGGGCTGTTGGGCACGTTCGGCTCGGCGTCCTACGCCCTGGGCTGCTTCCTGGCCGGTAGCGTGTCGGACCGGTGGGGCCGCAAGCGCCCGACAATCCTGGCCTGCGCCGTGTGCTCGACGGTCTGGCTGGCGATGCTCCTGGCGCGCAGCCCCAACCACCTGCTGGCCCTGATGCCCCTCTCCGGCTTCTCCCTGTCGCTGCTGTGGCCGCCCATGCAGGCCTGGCTGTCGGAGTTCTCCGCCGGCAGTCGCGAGCGCTTGAACCGCACCATGGCCCTGTTCAACCTGTGCTGGACCGCCGGGATCATGTTGGGGCCGCTCGTGGCCGGGCTGGTGTGGGACTGGCACTGGTGGATGGCCTTCGTGTTGCCCGCGGTGATGACGTATGCCATGATCGTCGCCCTCGTGCGCACGCCCACGCACGAGCACGTGCAACTGCCCCCGCCGGAAGCCCACCCGATCCATCCCGAGCGCGTGCAGCTCTTCCTGTACATGGCCTGGCTGGGCAACTTCGCCAGTTGGTTCACGCGCGGGGTTGTGGGGAGCATGTTCCCCCAGCTCTCCGCGCACCTGGGGTTCTCCTCGGCGATGCTGGGGTTGCTGACGTGCCTGCTCAGCGCGGCCATGTTCACGATGTTCGTGCTGACGCGTCGTGAGCGGCACTGGCAATACAACTTTGGGACGTTGCTACTGGCCGAGATCGTGGGCATGGTGGGCATGTTGTTCGCCGCCGTGTCGCACTCGCCGCTGATGTTCGCCGGCGCGTTCATCGCCTCCGGGCTGTGCTCCGGGGTGACGTACGCGGGCAGCCTGTTCTACGCGCTGGACGGCGCGCACCAGAACCGCGGGCGGCGCAGTTCCCTCCACGAGGCGGTCCTCGGGTCCGGCGCGGTCCTCGGGCCGCTGGTCGGCGGGGCGCTGGGGCAACTGATCAGTTTGCACGCCCCCTACGCCGCTTCCGGCGTCGTCTTCGGGCTGGCGATCGTCGGGCAACTGGTGCTGTGGCGCCGCGCCCGCCCGCGACTTGCCGCGGAGGTACACGCCGATGCGCCGGCCGCGGTTTGACCGCCTGCTCCTGCCCGCCAAGCGCCTGATCTTCGTCTCCTTCGTCATTGACGTGGGCGCGGCGTGCACGATCCTCGGGGTGCAACTCAAGGGCATCGCGCTGGGGGCCTCGCCCTTCATGCTGGGCCTGCTGGGCGGGGCGCAATTCTCCCTGTACCTGTTCGTCTGCATCATCTCGGGCCACATGTCCGACCGCCTCGGGAGGCGCGCCGTCACCGTCGCGGCCAGTGCCGTGTGTCTGGCGTCGTGGGCCGGGATGGCCTTGGCGACCAGCGTGTGGCATCTCATCGTGCTGGCGGTGCTGTCGGGCACGGGTCTGGCGCTGCTCTGGCCCCCCATCGAGGCCTGGCTGGCCGACCTGGCCGGGAACAGCGTGCGCCTGCTGAACCGCAACATTGGCCTGTTCAACATCGCGTGGACGGCCGGGCTGATGGTCGGGCCGCTGGTGGCCGGGCAACTGTGGGAGGCCCATGGCGAGGGCGTCTTCCTAGTCGCCGGCGGGACGGCCCTGTTGTGTCTGCTGGTGGCGCTCCTCACGCCCACCGCTCCGCCCGCGCACGAGCATGTCGCCCCGCCCGCGCACGTTCCCGCGGCGCGCGTTCGCTGGTTCCTCGTCATGGCCTGGATCGCGATGGCCATGGCTGTTTTCGCCCGGGGGATGCTCGGGGCGTGTTTCCCGAAGCTGGCCGTGTCGCTTGGGTTCTCGCCGACGCTGCTGGGGCGGCTGCTGTTCGTGCTGGCGGCGGGGCAGGGGGTGGCGTTCCTCGTTACGCGCATGACCACCGGCTGGCAGTACAAGCTGTGGTCGCTCTTCGTGCCTCCGGTAGTCGGGCTGCTGGCGCTGCTCAGTGGCGCTGTGACGAGCAGCGCGGCGGTGTTTGCCGTCGGCTTCGCGTTCGTAGGCGGGGCGCTGGGGGTCAGCTACATGTGCGGGATCACGTACGCGCTGCAGGCCGGCCCTGAGGGGCGGGGCAAGCGCGCGGGCCTGCATGAGGGTATCATGGGCCTGGGGCTGGTGTCCGGGCCGCTGCTGGGCGGGTTGGCGGGGCAGTACGTCAACCTCCACGCACCCTTCGTGGTTGGGGCGGGCATGTTTGCGGCAGGGCTGGTCGCGATGCTCATCTTGTGGCGACGTTCACCCGCGTAGGCCCGCCGGTCCCCCGGCGGGGACGGGGGACGTAGGTGCGCCGGGGGACCGGCGCACCTACGCGAGGGTTGCCGCCTGCAACACTGCCGCCACTCTTCCCGACGGCAGTGCGAACGTCCCCGTCACTCGCGGCACCACGGCGAACACGTCCACCCTCGCCGCGAAGGACACATCGTCCCCCAGCCCCAGCTCATCCCGCAGCGGCGTGCCGTTATCGGTGGCGTGGAAGGCGGCCTCGTAGCTGGCCCTGCGGGCGGCCGCGTGGATGGTCAGCGCGGCGTGGGCGGCGTCCTCGGCGGGCTGGAGGCCCTCCTCCAACTCGCGCATTCTCTCGATCAGCGCCCCTGCCGTGATGTAGTCTTCGAGCACGAGCTTGTTCTCATCGAGCGCCGATCCGGCTGGGATGAGGTGGAGATCCGTCCCGTGCTGCCGGGCGGCGTCCAGGGCCACCCGCGCGCACGCCGTCAGCGTCGGCAGCGTGCCCAGGAAGGCCGCCGGGCAAGCGGACGCGCCCACACAGCAGCGCGACATGTTCGACGAACTGAACACGATCGTCTCGGGAAGCCCGGGCACGGGCGCCTGCAGGGGGCTGTTGCCGCGGTCGAAGCCAGGCACTGCCACGCCGCCGCGCTCCCCGACGAGCCACGAGCCCGGCCGGCGGTCGTGTTCGGCGAAGGCGTCGCTGATCTCCTCGACGACGACGATCTCCCGCGCGCCGTAATGCAGCAGTGATGCGGTGGTGGCGCTGGCGCGCAGGGCATCCACGACGATGGCGACACGACCGCGTTCGGCGGCCTGGGCCGCGCCGGCCCGCCCCGCGCTGACGAACACCTTCATCTGTTCCTCCACCCCCCAGTTGCGGCGTCCATCGTGCCGCAGGTGGGATGGCTTGTCAAGGGGAATGGCCCCCCGCTAGCCGCAACTCCGCGTTGTGGGGGTCAGTCCATGATCGTCTTCATCAGTGACTTGCACATTGGCGCGACGGTGCCGCTGTCGGCGGAACGGCAGGAACTCCGAGCACGGATCTGGCAGGAAGCCCAGCAGCGGGGGCGGAGCACGGCTCAGCCCGGAGCGCGGGAACTCGAGCCCCTGAAGCTGCAGTTGACGGCCCGCGCCGTGAGGGGCTTCTACGCCGACCTGGCCCGCCTGGCGCGGGGCGCCAACGCCGAGAAAGTGACGATTGTGCTGCTCGGCGACATCTTCGACCTCATCCAGACCCGCTTGTGGCAGGAGAAGGGCTCCGGCCAGGACGAGGCGTGGGTCCACGGTGAGCCCGACGAGCAGCAGGTGCTTGCCGCGCTAACGGAGATCGCCGAAGGCGATGACCTCAACCGGGAGTTCTTCCGCGAACTGCGCCGCCGCGAGTCGGTCATGTGGGAGGACGCGGCGGGGAACGTCCGACGCGCGGACATCGAGCGGGTGTACATCCCGGGCAACCATGATCGGCTGTGCAATCTGCACGGGTCCGTCCGGGAGAAAGTGCGGGACATCCTGGGCATCCCGTACGGAACTCCCGAAGAGGCGAAGGCCGAGTTCGGCTGGGAGCTGAGCGAGGCCCTCCAGCGAGAGTACGGCGTGTTGGCGCGCCACGGGCATGTGTTCGATGCGCACAACTACGCCGGGGGCAAGCGGCTGAGCGACGAGTGCCACCGGCGCGCGCCAATAGGGGACTTGCTGACCACGCAGATCGCGTCGAAGCTGTACGGGCGGATGGCGTGGGCCCTGGAGCACCAGCCTCATCTGCGCTCTACGGAGGACTATGCCCAGGTCGTGCGGGCTCTGGAAGCCATGTTCGCTGCCCCCGGGGCAATGGGACCGGTGGGGTTCCTGTGGAGGCGGCTGCGGGGCAAGTGGTCCGAACGCGCGATCATCTGGGCGGCCGTCTGGAGCGTGTTGGTTCTGGGGACGCGCTTTGCGCGGCACTGTTGCCGCTGGCCGGCCTGGTTCGGCTGTTCATGGTGGAGCAATGTGCAGTGGGGTCTGCGGACCACGGTGGGGCTGGGTGCGCTGGTGGCGGGCGGCGCCACGATCCTGGCCGTCGTGGTCGCCCTGGCCCAGCCGCATCTTCTGTGGCTGCGGCGGTGGCTGGGCCATCTTCCCGCGCCGTTCCTGCCCGTGCTTGTTGCCATCCTGCTCGTGCTAGTGGCGCTGGTTGTGCTCCGACTTATGCATCGCCACCCGCTCCGCACCTCCGCCGCCACGTTCGCGCTGGCCCTGGGCGTCGTGGTCTGGAAGCACTGGCTGCATGAGGCCGGTAGTCATATGTGGCCGTTCCCGCCTTGGCTGTGGGTCATGCTCGGCATCACCCTCCTGGCGGCGTGTCTGTGGTTGCCACTGGCGTTGATGCGGAACCCGAACATCGCCCTGCTGCAGGGCGCCATCCGCGAGGCGCGGCCGCGGCGTGACTGGCTGCGCTGCGTCGTGTACGGCCACACGCACAACCCCGTGCAGGAGTTACTGACGGTTGGCGACAATGGTGCGCCGATCTACTACCTCAACGCCGGCACGTGGCACCAGAAGCTCGACCCCGCCGCTGACGGCTCGGACTTTGTCTCGCACAAGAACATGACATACGTCGTCGTGTACAAGGACAGTGAGGCCACCGCGGACGACCACGGTGCCAAGCAGTACTTCGAGACCTGGACCGGAACGCTGCATGACGGCGACTGCTTCCGCCCCGGAGACGACGCCGAGGCCGCGAAGCTGCTCACCGAGCGCGCCGAGATGGAACGTCGGTACCTCGCCTTGGGAGATGAACAGGGTGCAACCCGTGGACACAACTGAGCTGAAGAACGGCCAGGCGATGACCGTGCAGCGCCTGGAGGCCCCCTGCGGGGACTGGGGTGACCGCCTGGTCGAGTTCATGTACCTCCGCCACCCGGAGTACACCAACTGTTCCTGGCATCACAACTGTCGCCGCATCGTGGCGGGCGAGTTCGTCGAGGTGTCGCGAGATGTCTTCTTCGTCGGTCTGATCGGCGACGAGATCGCGGGCACCGCGTGGTATGGCACAGCGGCGGATCACAGTGAGGTGGGGACGTTCGGCCGCGTCATCACGGTGGCCCATCACCGGCGCAAGGGCGTGAGTACCGTGCTGTGTCAGCGGGCGCTGGATGACTTCGGCGCCCGCGGCGGCCACGTCATGCATCTGGGCACTTCGCTGAACAACCCGGCGCACCGCGTATACGAGTCCATCGGCTATCGGCACTACAACTGGATCGAGGGCAACGGCACGGTCATGCGGGCCGTGCTGCGCGGGGCCTACGAGGACTTCGAGAGCGGGTACTTCGCCGCGGGGCGGGCCGTGTCGCTACGTCCGTTGCACTGGGGCGACCTGGCGCGCGTGGAATTGCTCGTCAATCTGCCCCACTGGTTCCTCAAGGACTACACCCGGCGCGTCTTGGGGCACATGCCGTTCGAGGGGCAGTTCTTCGACCTGATGGACGGCCTCAAGGCTGAGGCCGGGCAGGCCCTCGTGACCGACCAGAGGCGCCTGGTGGGGCTGGCGTACGCCGCCCCGACCGGCGCCGGCGGCCACGCTCAGGACCATGTGCGGGTCATCGAGTTCCTGGCGCACCCCAACTATGCCGAGGAAGGGGCGCGCCTGGTGTCGGCGGTCGTGGCGGCCACAAAGGCGCCACGGCTGCTCTCGTATGCCTCCGCGCTCGACGTGCAGAAGTGCGAGACGCTGGAGGAAGCCGGGTTCGAGCGCGAGGCGGTCCTGGCGGGGGTGCTGCAGGACGAGACCAGCGAGTTTGACATGTACGTGTACGGCAGGGGATAGGGAATGGGGAGCGTGGGAGCGTGGGAGCGTGGGAGCGTGGGAGCGTGGGACGAGGGTGTCAGTTCGACCCCGATCAGTTCTCTCACGTTGCCGAACGGCGCGGACAGTTCCCGCTGTCGCCGCACCGGCCAGACCTGCGAACGTTGCGGCGATCATTCATGCCTTCATGCCGGGTGCGCTCCCCGATCGGGTAGAGCGATCCGCGTGTTGTGTGCCACTTCACCCAGTTGACCTGCGTCACCAACTGCCACAGCGCCGCGTTGTGCAGGGCCACCTGCGTCGCGTAGCGCGGCGTCGTGCTGGCCGGATACGTCGCCAGCGTCGCGTCGCCCACGAGGAACACGTTGAAGTCCTGGCACAGGTTGTCATAGCCGCAGGTCGTGGCCTTGACGCACATGTCGGTGGCATACCCCAGCAGCAACACGTGGCGGATGCCTCGCGCCTTGAGGCGGTCCCGCACCTTCTCGTAGCCCTCACCATCATAGAGCACCAGGTCCGTGGGGCGGCGGTCCAGCGCCGCGTGCACCGGCATGGGCAACTCCCAGAAGCCGTCGCCGTTGCAGCCCTCATACGCGTTCGTTGAGGGCGTCCGCTGCATGTAGCTGCGCGCCGGGTGCTCCGGGTCCAGCGCGATCTCCGTGGCCAGCGGCTTGCCCGTGAAGGTCTGGGCGTCCAGCAACGCGCGCAGCCGCCGCTCGCCCTCCGTGGGGTTCAGCGCCTCCGGCGGCGTGTTGACTGAGGCGTACAGCAGCCTGCGGAGGTCGTCCTCCACTCCCGGCATGGAGTACCCTACCAGCCCCACCCGCTCCCGCAGCCGACTCAGGAACGGATTGATGACTTGCTCGATGTGCGGTCGCACGACGGCGTTCTTCGCCTTCGTGCAGAAGAACGCGCAGCCCGCGGGCTCAGGCGTCCGCATCCCGTGGTCATCGTCAATGCCCCACGGGTGGACCATGATGATCGCCGTGGCCTGCGCCTGCAGCCGGCATTCCATCTCGACGATCCCGCGCACGTTGTACCAGTAGCGCCAGCAGCGCACGGTCAGGTCGGCCCCGGCCTCGTCCACCACCGGCGGGGCCAGGTAGCGGTCGTCACAGGGCAGCGGCTCGACGAACTGGGGGAAGTCCGCCAGCAGCGGCGGCGGGTGGGTGAGCCTCTCAAGGAGATTGTGGTAGATCACTGGGGCCTCCTCACGCCCGGTTCGCCTCAGCGACGGCCCGGATGATCTGGGCGGCGATCTGGCAATGCTCCTCGGTGTACTTCTCGCAGATGGTCGCCCAGCGAATGAAGCGCTGCAGGAACTCGGCGGCGACCGGGGTGCTCTCCGCGCCGTAGTGGTACGCGTGGCTCGCCGGTGGCTGTGAGAACGGGAAGCGCCCGGCCCGCGCGTACTCCTCCAGGAACGTGCAGGCCTCGGGCATCAGGTAATAGGCCCCCATCCCGATGGCGGGAATGGCGTCGGTCAGTTGCGCGGCGAAGCTTGCCGTCTCGCAGGTGAACTGCTCGGGCTCGATGGTGAAGCCGAACATCCAGCAGGAGTACACCTCCTGGTAGTCCGGGATGGGCAGGGCCTGCACGCCGGGGATCTCGTTGATGAGGTCCGTCAGCCGCCGCGCCATTCTGTCCCGCGTGGCGACATTCTCCCGGATGATCTCTAGCTGCGCCAGCGTGATCGCCGCCGTGGACTGGGTCATCCGGAAGGCATACCCCGGCTCGGTGTGCAGCCGTCCGTAGCCCGCCTTGCCGACGCCCCCCCGGCTGTGACCGATGAACCGCAGGCGCTCGGCCATCGCGTCGTCATCGGTCACGACGCAGCCGCCGACATCCGAGCCGAGGGTCTTCTCACTGTCGAAGGAGAAGCCCGCCGCCTGCGCCAGTGTCCCCGCCGCGCGCCCCTTGTAGGTGCTCAGCACCGCCTGGCACGCGTCCTCGTAGACGAACAGGCCATGCTTCGCCGCCAGCGCATTGATCGGGTCCATGTCGCAGATGAGCCCGGTTTTGTGGACGCAGAGAATGCCACGCGTGCGGTCGGTGATGAGCGGGGCGATGGTGTCGGCGCCCAGGTTCACCGTGCCGGGGTCGGTGTCGGCAAAGATGGGGATGTACCCCTCGCGGAAGAGCCCCTGGATGGTGCCATAGTCGGTGATCGGGCTGACGATGATCTCGTCGCCGGGCTCGAAGGGGAACGCCGCCGCCAGGATCGCCAGCGCGGGCGTGCAGCCGGGCGTGGCGATGCAGTGCTTCACGCCCAGGGCCTGTGCGAAAGCGGTCTCGAAGCGCGAGACCATGTCGCTGGTCAGGCCGCTGTCCACGACCTCCTGCAGGTACGCCATCGCGTTGGGCCCCATGATGCGGGGGAAGGGGTTGGGCAGCTTGCCCTGAAGGTGGGCGATGGCGGCCGCACCGTATGGCGCTCGTTGTTCAGTCATGCTTGTTCGCTCCCGATTCTCCGGCCTTGCCGGGACGCCCCCCGTCCGTTGTCCCTGCGCCAACTGGCGCTGCTTGTCTCGCGCACGACCTGGTTCACTCGCCCGTCGCCGTCGTACTCATGTTAGAGCGCCCGCAACAATTCCGCCTGTCCCAGGCGCCAGAGGATGCTGACGTCGTGCTGGAGGATCGTCACGGGATTCCCCGTCGCGACAGTCCCCGCTCCTGACTGCCGCTTCTGGGCGCCTCGCGATGTTGCTTGTCGCCACAGGGAGAGTGTGGAAGTGCGGGACGGCGTGGCCGTCACCCTCGGTCCCAACGCACCTTCGCTGACTTGCGCACGTGGCGTTCGACAGCGAGGGCGGCGATGGCGCCCTCTGCGGCCGCCACGACCATCTGCCGCACCGGCTTGCTGCGGACATCCCCGGCGGCAAACACTCCGGGGACGCTCGTCTGCCCCATCGGGTCGGTGGTCAGGAAGCCGTTCTCATCGGCCGCGAGCGCGTCGGCCAGGAAGCCGGTGGCGGGGGCGTTGCCCTTCAGGTACAGGAAGATGCCGGCGGCGGGAAGCTGCTCTTCATCGCCGCCTGCCGAGCGGAAGGCGCCGGCCGTCACCCCGTCGTCGCCGACGATGCGCTCGAGCTTCAGCCCGGGGCGGACACTGACGTTGCCGCAGGCCGCCAGGGCCTGCTCGGTGTCCCAGTCGAGCCGCAGGTCGGCCGGCGCGAGAGTGAGCGTGACCGACCGGGCGATCTGCGAGAGCGTCAGGGCCTCCTCGACGGCCTGCTGGTCCTCGCCGACCACGAGGAGGTCCTCATCGGCGAAGAAGGGGCCGTCACAAGCGGCGCAGTAGCACACGCCGCGCCCGGTGAACTCGTCCTCCCCCGGGACCTTGTCGGCGCGGCCCGTGGCCCCGGTCGCGACGATGACAGCCGGTACGCGGTGTTCCTGGTGGCCGCCGTAGACCACCAGCGTCTCGGGGTCGGAGAAGTCCACCGCGTTGACGGACTCCAGGACGTGCTCGGCGCCGGCGGCGAGGGCCTGGCGGCGCATGCGCTCGAGCAGTTCGCGACCGGGCACGGGCTCGACCTGGCCCGGGAAGTTGGCCACGCGGGGCGCGCGCGCCATCGTGCCGGCCAGTTCGGTGGGGCTGGACATGACGGTGCGCAGCCGGGCCCGCGCGGCGTACAGCGCCGCTGTGCAGCCGGCCGGCCCGGCGCCGATGACCAACACATCTGCGGTGCAGTTCGGATCTGACATGGGGCCTCCTGGCGTGCCGTTGAGATGCATTTCGCGGTGCGGTGGCGCTGTCCCTTCAGGCGACCGCCGGGAGTGCCGAAGGGCTGTCCGAGCGGCATGGCGCGCAGCCCCTCTTACTCTTGAGCAAATCTTGCGCCAGCCTTGGCAGGCATGATGCCCTGCCGAGGGGTTATTTCATGCAGGACTCAAGACAGTCTACCTTCCACCGTGTCTGGAGCTTTCGGGTACGACCATGAAGACCGAGGCAAAGGCGGTGCTGTTCTCGCTGTTCCTGGGTGTGCTGGCCTGGTTCGTCAGCGGGCTGCTCCGTGTCCTGGACGGTCCGTCGGCGTCAGAGGCCCAAGCCAGCCTCCTCCGCAGCGTCTTCCTGCTCAACCTGCCGGCTCGTCTCTTTGTGGTTGCGCTGTTCCTGGCGTCGGGGTTGATGACGGGCCGGGTGCTGCGCCAACGGCGTCTGGCCCAGGACGAGTTGCGGGCCTCCCGGGCGCGGGCCCAGCAGTTGTTCGACCGGGCGCCCGACGGCATGTGGGAGATCGGCCGGGACCGTGTCATCGCCCAGGCCAACGAGGCGCTCTGTGAGTTGGCCGGGGCGCCGCTGGACGCCATCATGGGGCGGACCTGCGGCGATGTTCTGCACACTTCCCTGTGCGGGACGGAACGCTGCCCGGTGCACCAGGCGGAGCATGGCCAGCCCCCCGCGGAGTGTGAGACCGCCGTCACCTGTCCCGACGGCCGGCAGGCGCTGTGCGTCATCCACAGTCGCCCCATCTACGCCCCTGACGGCAATCTGGCCGGTCTCATCCAGTCCTTCCGCAATGTCACCGAACAGCGCAAGGCCGAGGCCCGTTTCCAGGCCCTGGTCGAGACGACCGGCGACGGCGTCACGGTCGTGGACCCCGAGGGGCGCATCACTTACGCCAACGAAGCGTTCTGCGAGATGCTCGGCTACACTGAGGAGGAACTGCTGGGGCGGGTCGGCGCCTCGCTGTGTGACGAGGAAAACCAGGCCCTGCTCAAGGCACAGTTGGAGCGGCGCCTAACGGGCGCCGAGGACCGCTACGAGCTGGTGTACAACGCGCGGGACGGTAGTGCGGTGACGGTGCTGATCTCAGCCACGCCGCTGTTTGACCCCCAGGGCGCGCACGCCGGCAGCTTCGCCGTCATGAAGAACGTGACGGAGCTCAAACAGGCCGAAGAGCAGGTCGCCCACCTCAACTCGGTGCTGCTGGCGGTCCGGAACGTCAACCAGCTCATCACGCGGGAGACCGACCGGGAGAAGCTGCTGCAGGGGGCCTGTGACTGCCTCATCGAGACGCGCGGCTACAGCATGGCGGTGCTGGCGCTGGTGGATGAGCAGGGCGCGCTCACCGCCACCTACGGGGCCGCGCCGGGATGGCCGGACTACCAGATGGACCCGGCCGCAGGGCTGAAGGCCTGGGAGCTACTCGCGCGGCAGACGGGCCCCCCTACGCCCGTCGTTGTCGGCGAACAGCAGTGCCAGTGGACGGAGCGACTGGCCGGGGAATGGCGGGCCGGCCGCACCAGCATGATCGTGCGGCTGGAGTGGGGTGGCGCCCGCTACGGCTTCCTGGGCATCTCGCTGCCCGCACGCATGGCCGACAATGAGGAAGAGCAGTCGCTCTTCCACGAGGTCGCCGACGACATCGCCTTCGCGCTGCACGCCCTGGACCTGGGCGAGCAGCGCCGCCAGGCCCTCGAGCGCCTCGAGTTGACGCAGTTCGCTGTAGACCGGGCCGCCGACGCAGTCTTCTGGATTGACCGGCAGGGCCGCATCCTGTATGTGAACCAGGCCTGTTGCGACCGGTTGGGCTACAGCCTCGAAGAGCTTTTACAGATGCGCGTCTCCGACCTCGACCCCAGGGTGCCCGAGGAGATCTGGAACGAGCACTGGGAGCGCGTGCGCAGTGATCGAGGCATCATGTTCGAGTCCGTCCACCGGGCCAAGGACGGCCATCAGGTCCCGGTCGAGATCACGATCAACAACCTCAAGTTCAAGGGGGAAGACTACCACTTCACCTTTGCCCGGGACATCACCGAACGCAAGCGCGCCGAGCAGGAGTTGCAGCGCCTGAACCGTCAGTATGAGTTGCTCGTGGAGAGCCAACTCGTCGAGACTTTCATCGTGCAACGCGAGCGGCTGATCTTCGCCAACCGGACGATGCACGAGCGACTGGGCTACGAGCCGGGGGAACTGATCGGCAAGTCGGTGCTGGAGCTGTTGCCCGACGAACGGCAGGAGGAGTTGGCAACTTGGCACCAACGGCGCGCGCGGGGCGATGCCGAGGCGTCCGATGAGTTCGAGACCCAACTGCTCACCAAGCGCGGCGTGCCGCGCTGGGTACAACTGTGGTCGCAGCAGATCAGCGACTTCGAGGGCACACCGACGGTCATCGGGCACATGGTGGATGTGACGGAGGCGCGCGAGCTGCGCAGCCAGTTGGAGCATTCGCAGCGGCTTGAGGGCCTCGGGACGCTGGCCGGCGGCGTCGCCCACGAGTTCAACAACGTCCTGCAAGCCATCCTGCTGAACGCGTCGCTGCTGCAGATGGAGCGCGTGCTGTCGCCGGCGGAGACTGAGAAGGTCAAGAGCATCATCGAGCGGACCGAGTACGGGGCGCGGCTGACCGACCAGTTGCTGACCTTCAGCCGGCGGGCGCCGGCGCAGTACCGCCCCCTGAACCTCAACAACATACTCGAGGAGACGCAAGCTCTCCTGATGCGCACCGTGCCCCGGCAGATCCAGATCACCTGCGCGGCCGATCCGGACCTGTGGGCGGTCAACGCGGACGCCGGGCGCATCAAGCAGGTGCTCATCAACCTGGCGCTCAACGCGCGTGACGCCATGCCCGCGGGCGGACGGCTCACCTTCGAGACGTCCAATGTCATGCTATCACGGGCGGACCTCGCGGCCCTGCCCAAGCTGCAGCCCGGCCCCCATGTGCTGGTCAAAGTCGCTGACACGGGCGTGGGGATGGACCCGCAGACGATTAGCCGGGCCTTTGAGCCCTTCTTCACCACGAAGGGCGTGGGGCAAGGCACGGGCCTGGGGCTGTCCATTGTGCACGGAATCATTGACACGCACGGTGGGGCGGTGCGGGTCCACAGCGCACCGGGGGCCGGCACGATCTTCCAGATTTGCCTGCCCGCCGACCCGGAAGCCACGGTCGAGGCCAGCGCGCCGCTCCCCCCGACCGCGTACCAGGGCGGGTCGGAGACGGTGCTGATTGTGGACGACGAGCTGGAGGTGCTCAACGGCGCCGAGCAGGTGCTGCGCAACTGCGGCTACCACGTGCTGACGGCCACCAACGGTCAGGCGGCCCTGGACCTCTGCCAGAGCCAGGAGCAGTCCATTGACCTGGTGCTGCTGGACTTGGTCATGCCCGGGATGTCGGGCCAGGAGACACTGTCGCGACTGCGCAAGCTCGACCCCGACCTGCGGATCGTGATCGCGAGTGGCTACATCTCCCCCAGCGACCGCGACCGCCACGGGCGACACGTGGCGGGGCACCTGGAGAAGCCGTTCACCCCGGACCGGATGCTGGCGGTGGTCCGCGAAGTGCTGGACCGGGCGTGAGACAG
>CAZZDO010000036.1:0-4387 GCA_964653205.1 uncultured Armatimonadia bacterium
TTGATGTTGGCGTAGCCCATCGCGGGGTACTGGTAGAAGTGCGTGCCCTCCTCGATGCCGCGGAGGTACCCGCGTGGGATGCGGAAGGCCAGGCCGATGAGCGCCCTCGCGTCCGGGAAGATGTAGCGCGGGTCCATCTCGGGCGGCGCGCCCTCGAAGCGGTCGAGCGAGCCGATGCCGACGAGGTCGGCCCCGGCCTGTTTCGCGAAATCCTTGACGTCCTGTGCAGTCAGCATGGTGCTCCCTTACATCGCGGCGCTACATGGCTTCCGAAGTTGTGAGCCGGGGTTGCGTGCCCTGCATCGTCTGCTGGCACTGCCGCACCCAGTACAGGTCGAAGCTGCAGTCCGGCGGCGTCTTGCTGCCGTAGATCACGGCGTACAGCGTCAGGCTCTCGATCCTGGCGGGGGCGGGCTTGTCGGCGTCGCCGCCCATGCCGGGCCGCCAGAGGTGCGTGGTCGGCGCCGTCTGCGCCGTGCCCGTCGGCGAGAAGATGTACCAGTTGAACGCCTTCTGGCCGTCGGCGGTCAGGTAGTTGTAGACGAGCTGCAGGAAGACCTCACGCGACGGCTTGCGATAGCGGATCTCCAAGTACGGGCTCTCGGCCACGGACACCGGCGGGTCGCACCTGAAGCCCATCGCGCCCTTGATGCCGCTCAGGTCCGGGTCGGGCGGCACGTTCATCGCGTAGCGGGCGAAGTCCCCCATGGGCGTCACGCTGATCGCCTCGGGCGTGAACTTCCAGTCCGGGGTGGACTTGAGCACTCGGTACAGCACCGGTGTTGGGGGCTTGTCGCCGCTGAAGAACGCGTGGAAGCCGTCGCCGTCGGTCAGCAGAATCTGCCCGAAGCGATTGGGATCGTTGAAGCCATCAGGGGTGATTGACCAGGACTGCAACTCGGCGCCGTGCGCGCCGTCCTGCCCGGCGTAGCGCTCGCGGCAGACGTTGCCCGTGATCCGCACGCCGGGGGCATAGCTGCACCCGACCTCGGCCAACGGCACCGCCAACTCGACCGTATAGCCGCGGTCGTCCACCGTTGCGGCGGCCTGCAGCCCGGCGCAGTTCCAGGCCTTCGAGCCGACCATGGCCCCGCCCTCATTGCGCTGGTACATCAAGTCCTCGACGACGCCCTTGCTGTTGACGATGACCTGATACGTTCGCGACTGGTCGGCCACGCCGGTCACGTGCAACTCGACGCAGTCGTCGAAGAACACGTCCTCGTCATGTCGCGTACATTCGGCCTTGAGCTTCGCCACCTCGGGCTCGGCGCACCGCACCAGCAGATAGAGGTCTGTCTTGTCGTGAGCGAAGCGGAAGCTGGTGCTGATCTTGGGCGGGTTGCCGGTCTTCCAGTCGTTCATCATGCCGACAGGCGCGGCGGCCCAGCACGCGTCGTCGCCCTTCCCATCAATCGCGGGGGCCTGCGTCGTCTCGTACGAGATTGCCTGCGCCATGCCGGGGACGGGGCGCTGCTTCTTCTGCTCCAAGTACACGCGGGCCTCGGTCTCGACGTGTTCGAGGAAGCCCTCGCGGATCCACGTCACGCGCGTCTTGTAGGGCTCGTCGGTCGCGCGCCTTGTCGCCTCGTCCACATATCCGCGCAGTTCCTTCATGACCTCCGGCGGGAAGAGGATGTCCCAGTCCACGGC
Source organism: uncultured Armatimonadia bacterium (assembly GCA_964653205.1). Classification (GTDB taxonomy): domain Bacteria; phylum Armatimonadota; class Zipacnadia; order Zipacnadales; family UBA11051; genus JAJFUB01. The sequence continues at coordinate 1,651 of CAZZDO010000036.1, forward strand.
CGGGTTCCACGAACGTTCGTTGGTGAAGGTGTCCGGGCCGCGCAGTTTCGGGTCGGTGATGCGCGCCTCGATGCGGGTGAAGAAGCGGCTGATCGGCTCGCTCGCCGGACCGTAGAAGAGCCGGTAGTGGTCCGCGAGCAGCTTGCCCACATCGCGGCTCGTGTCGTCATACATCTTCATTCGCGTCCAGTAGTTCAGGTACAGCCAGATGGGGTTCGACCATACCGCCCAGCTATTCTTCGCGTCCTCGAAGCTGTAGCGATCTTCGCCCTCGTTGAACTCCGCGACGACGCCCATCTTGTACAGCTTCTTGACGTCCTCACCCAGCAGCTTCGGGGCCACGCGCGGGAACATCGGCTGCCAGCCGCGCATGGCGCTGTAGCACGAATACTCCCAGGTGCCGATCCACTGGCACTTGGCCTGGTCGCGGTAGGCACGGATGAGACTGTAAGCGGTCTCGCGCAACTGCTCGGTCCAGTTGCCCAGGTACGTGCAGACGGTCACGGCCACGTTGGGCTCCAGCGTGAAGTCCTTCGGCGGAGGCATGTAGTTGTGGTAGGCGATGCCGGCGATCCACTTGTCCGGGTGAGTTTTGCGCAAGTCTCGGGCGCAACGATTGACAAAGTCCCACAGGTAGAAGCTGGCGGAGCCGTCGGCCCCGCCCCACATCGGCGTCTCGACCGCCGGTCGGTTGTACTGAGCCTTGCATGCCTCACACTGGCACATCGCGTAGTTGTCGTTCAGCACGATGCCGAAGAAGCGGCCCTGAGTGCCGAAATACGCCGCGCCCGGCTTGGCCCCTTTGGTCTGGCTGTCGAAGTAGTCACGCACATCCGCCATCTGCTGTTCGAACACGCCGGGGGCGGTCAGACACGGGTTGCCCGTCTCGTGGAAGGCGTTGGACAGGTCCTTCGGGCGCTTGGCGAACAGGTCGGCGATCTTGTCCGCCGACTTGTACGAGAACCAGTCGGGGTGTTCCTTGCCGAAGCGCTCCAGCCAGTTGCCGAAGCTGTGGTTCGGGCCGTAGCGCTCGCCGCCGACCTTGTTGCGCAGCAGCCAGCGCTGCACCTCGACGACGGGGAGCATGTCGGCCTGCTTGATGGGGATGCGGTACAGGCCGCGCCGCCAGCGCTCGCTCTCGTCGTCCGGCACGTCCTGGCCCGTCAGGTCCGGCCGCACCGGGCGGCAGAACATGTTCTTGTTGACCTGGTACGGGTAGAACGAGCTGGAGCGGAAGTCCGTGCGGCGGCGGATGGTGTTGCCCATGCGCGCCACGAGCCGCTTCGTCTGCGGCAACACCATCCCCGCCTCGGACGGCAGGTACCAGTGCACGCCGCAGCACTCCTCGAGGAACTCGAAGACCGCGAGGGCCGAACCGTTCGGCTCACCGTTGAAAAGATGGTTGAGGCTACCCCAGCTCGCCTCATCCGTCACGGGCGCGTCGCCCCCGGCGAGCACGATGGTCCCGCTCTTCTCGCCGACGAGGAACTCCCAGGGCTGCAGTTGATCCACGGGGAAGCCGAGGGTCTTGCCGAGGGCGGTGTTGCCGACGGCGATACGGCCTCCCTCACCCCCGGCCCCTCTCCCAGGGGGAGAGGGGGGAACGGACTCATGCACGATCGCCGGCTTCACGCCGGTGATCTTCTCGAGGTGAACCTGCAGCTCCAGCGCACCGTACTGTGCGGCCGTCGTAGCCTCGGCCGCGAGCATGATCGTGGTCGGGTCCTTGGCGGCATCGAGAACGACCACGTCGCGCGCCTGGACGGGGGAGCCCCACGCCAGAATGACCACCGCCAGAGCCACCCCCGCAACACCGTATCGGTGGACCATCGTGGACCGCATCATCGCCTCAACCCTCCGTCGCCGTTCACCAACCACTCGACCACTAACCACTAACTACCCCCGACCTCGGCCAGCACGCCCTGCAGATACGCCAGTCCCTCGCGCGTCGCCTGGCAGTGATCCTCCGGCCCCTCGTACTCGAAGGCCAGCCAGCCGTCGTAGCCCTGCTTGACCAGTTCGGCGAAGATGGGCTGGTGCTCGATGAGCCCGCGGCCGTGCTTGCCGCCGCGGAAGGGCCGGCCGTCCGGGAGCTTGCGGGAGCCGTTCGGGTCAATCTCCCAGTCCTTGACGTGGACGTTCGCCACCGAGGCGCCAAGAGTCTGCAGCGCCGTGAGCGGGTCGTCGCCGCCGAGCATCCAGTTGCCGTTGTCGAAGGTGAGCTGCAGGCCCGGCACGTTCGCGAACATCCACTGCAGGTCGGCGATGCTGCAGTACGGCGTCAGCGGATTGGGGAAGTCCTCCAACGTCACGGCGATGCCGGCGGCGTTCGCGTGGGGCATGACGAGATTGAGGCCCTCGGCGATGCGATGGCGGGTGCGCTCCTTGTCCGCCTCGTTCAGGGCCGGGCCGGGGAGCAACATGATGACGGGGCAGTCCATCGCGACGGCCCAGTCCACGTACTGCTTCGCCTGGTCCACCCCGGCCTGGAACTCGGCGTCGTCGGCGCTGGTCATCGGGCAGCCGCCGTTGATGCACGAGACCGACAGGCCGTGGTCGGCGCACATCGCACCGAAGTCTGCCGGCGACATGTCGGTGAGGTGTCCTGCCGACAGCTCCAGGGCGCCGAAGCCCAGATCGGCCGCGAAATCGGCCATGGCCTTGACGTCCGGCAGCCCTCCGGGCTGGCCGGGTCCGACGGTGTACGTCATCAGTGAGAATTGCATGTCTGCCTCCG
>CAZZDO010000036.1:4487-20673 GCA_964653205.1 uncultured Armatimonadia bacterium
GCTACTGCAACGTGATCTCCGCCAGCCGGTCCACCGTGTGCACCGTGGCGTAGCTGACCCACGAATCGACCGTGAGCCGACCCTCGCCGCTGAGGCTCGGGTTCGTGACGCGAACGACATTGACATACAGCTTGCGGCTGTCCGGCAAGCCCTTCTGGCTGAGCGTCGCGAACGGGATGGCCACGGCGGTGGTCCACGCCCCGCCGGCCTTGTGGGTCGCGACGGTGATCCCGTGGTCGGGCAGCGCCACGTTGCTGCCATCCCCGCTCTCGCCATTGGTCAGAGCCACCACGGTGCCGCTGGGGCCGACGCCGAACTGCCGATAGGGCTTCGCCCGCTGCGCCGCGACGAAGATCTCCCACGTGTCGAACGGGAACACGCCCGGCGAGACGACGAGCTTGCTCGGGTCGCACGGGTCGGTGAGTTGCAGGTACACGAACTTCCCATCGTGCGCGACGCGGCCGGTGAGCTTCCGCCCCGGGGCCTTGTCCGACCCGCGCTCGTGGAAGCCGCCGGTCAGTTCCGCCGCTTTGGCCCAGTCCACCTTCCCCGCATCGCCGCCGGCGGCGGCGACCTGCGGCGCGCTGACGGACGGCAGCGGCGCCACGCTGCGCAGGCGGAACTGATCGGCCCCCGCCTTCATGTACTGCCATGTCCCCAGTTCGAACAACTCGACGTTCTTCTTCTCACGATCAGTCTGCGCCAGTCGCTTCGCGTCGTCCACACACTGCTGGTAGCGCGCCATGCGCTCGGGTGTGCCGAGCTTGCCCCAGGCGAAGTCCACCGACTGGTGGCCGGGGCTGGGCGGGTAATTCGCGGGGTCGCAGTAGGTCCTTTCCATGTCGAGATACATCCTCAGCAGCGGTGCCCCCGCTTTGCCGTACAGGCCGGTGAAGTACTCGTCCAAGAGCTTGTCCACGTTCAGCGACGGATCGTCCATCAGCCGGTAGGTGACGTAGGCCTCGACTTCCTGGCCGTAGCCACAGTGGAACATGCCGCGATAACCCTTCTCCGCAAAGAGCTTCATCTGGTCGCCGATGGTGTGGGCGAAAGCGCCGGGGAAGCAGTGGAATTTGCCGTTGACGGCGATCTCGACGGGGAACGTGTAGTACAGCCACAGGTACAACGGGCGCTCTTTGGCCTGCCTGGCCCACAGGTCGAGCGAGCGCAGTTCGTTGGCATACTGCGCCCGCGAATAGGGCATGCGGTTGCACGCGAAGCAGAACTGCACGGCCACATTGGGCTCAAGCCGGAAGGTCTTTGGCGGCCATGCGTGGGTCATGTACGAGAGGGTCACAATGTACTTGTCGGGGTGGGTCTTGCGGACTTCCTTGGCGACTTCGTTGACGAAATGGAAGAAGTAGTCGCTGTGGCGGCCGTTGGAGTAGCAGCCCTCGCCGCGCTCGTCCGTCGTCGCGTTGATGAGCGCCTGGCAGGCCGGGCACTGGCAGAACTGCGCGTTGTCCATCGGCTCGACGCAGAAGAACTCCTCACTGTTCTGGGAGCCCGGGTAGCTCTTGCCAGTGTCGAAGTACTCGCGCGCGTCTTTGGCGACCTGCTCGATGAGGCCGCGGCTGGTATAGCACATCTGCGGCGGGCGGCCCTCGTACCCCGGAGTTCCTTGCGGACCTCGCGCGAACCAGTCCGGGTGCTTGGCCTCGAACAGCTTCGGGTTGCCCGCGTTCGGCTCCCAGAAGCGGTCGTAGTAGCCGTACAGGGAGTGATTGCCGACGCACTTGTGCCCGCCGTCCTTCATGCGGAGCCGGAAGAGGTTCACGTAGCCGCGCTTGGCGTGCAGGTACTGCCAGCGGTCCGGCTTCTCCTTGCGCAGCGTCGGGAAGCACGCCCCCTCGAAGGCGTCCCAGTCCTCCTTCGTGCGCGGTTGCAGCGAGACGAAGCGGTCGTAGTTCTCGCTCCCCAGGTAGCAGGCGTAGCGATAGCTGAAGGCGGGCTTGCGGTGGATGTCGGGCCCGGACACACTGAGCGTCTTCCGCTGTGGGATGACCGTACCGAACTCGGTGTGGTTGAGCCAGCGCACGCCGCAGCTCTTCGCGAGGAAGTCGTGGACGGCGTACACGGTGCCGATCTCATCCCACATGTCAGGCCACGTGGCGAGGGCCTCGGGCGAGGGCCGCTGCGCGTACTGCACGACCGTCTTGTCCACCTTGTCCCGGCCCATGAGCACGAGTGCATCCCGCCCGAAGCGCACAACATACTCCTGGTTGGCCAGCGCAGCGTTCCACAGCCCCAGCCGACGGGTCAGGCCGCTGTCGCCCACGAGCACCCGCGCGCCGCTGATCGCTTCGCCCTCATGCACAATCGGCAGCGTCGCCCCGGTCATCTGCTGCACATGCCACTGCAACTCATAGGCGGCGAACTGCGCGGCGCGGTTGGGCTTGTCGGCGAGCACGATGGTCGCGCACGGCTGTCCGTCGCGGACGAGAGTGAGGGCCGCGGCGCTGGCGCCACACAGCCAGGGGAGCACAGCGGTCAAACAGCAGATGACGAGACGCCACATGTTGATGCCTCCGCAAGATGGGGTTGGGCTTTCTCTCTACAGTTCCATCTCCGACCGAGCGATCATGTCGTCCTGAAAACGCTTGTCCAGTTGTGTGAAGTACGCGCTGAACCCCCCGACGCGCACCATCAGTGACCGGTGCTGCTCGGGGTGAGCCTGCGCGGCGCGCATGTCGGCGGCGCTGGCGACGGAGATCTGCACCTGCTGCCCGCCCATGCGGAAGTACGTCTCAATGGCGGCCCGCAGCGTGCCCACCCCTTCCGCCCCGCTCACGGCCGACTTCGGGAAGCGCAGGCTGAGGGCCAGCGGCCCGTGCGCCGTGGCATGGGGGAGGCGCGCCGTGGCGGTGAGGGTGGTGGTCAGGCCGCGGGTGTTGCGGCCCTGGGCCGGCCCCGCGCAATCGGCCAGCGCTTCTCCGCGCCGCCGCCCATCCGGCGTCGCCGCCGTCTGCTCGCCGTAGATGACCGCCCCCGACCAACCGATGATGTCCATCCCCCACCGCCCGCCGAAGTGCGTCCGATGGCCGCGGATGAAGTCGTTGACGTACTCTGCCTCCTCCGCCGTCAACACATCCGCCTCCGGATCCCCGTTGCCGAACTTGGGCAGGCCGTGGAGGAAGTACATCCGCAGGTCCTCGTGTCCCTCCCAATCGGCGTCCATGATGGCGGTCAGCTCAGGGAGGGAGATGATCTGCTCCTCATAGACGGCCCGTTTCAGGGCCGTGAGTGAGTCGGTGAGCGTGGTCAGGCCGACCATGTCCACCATGCCTTCGCTGTAGTCGGCCCCGCCGGCGTGCCAGTCCCGCCCCCGCTCGACGCACGAGTGCGTGAGCAGCGACCGCAGGAAGTCCCAGGCCTGTCCGTCAGCGAGGGCGCGCCGCTCGTTCCACGCCTGGATCTGGCCGCCGACCAGCGCCTCGAGTTGGGCGTGGACGGCCTCCCGTAGTTGCTCGTACGTCGTGAACGTTGCCGGGTCGCCGGTGTGCAGGCCGACCTGCTGCCCCGTCATCGGGTCCCGGCCGTCGTGCAGGGCCAACTCCAGGGGCTTGGCCGCGCTGAGCATGATGTCCTCGTAGTTGCCGTGCCCGCGACCGTGCGGGTAGACCTGCCCGCAGCCCACGAAGGTGTACTCGCGCGCGTGCTCGGGCGCCATGCCGCGCCCCACCGCCGCCCCGATGATGGCGGTGTCGTTGACGAAGGCCGGATAGGTCGCCCCCTCGGCCACGATGGCGCAGGCCTGCCGCATGAACCCCGGGTCCAGGCCCGGATGCCAACGGACCGCCGTCCGCGGCGACAGGAGGCGCAGCCGCCGGATCGAGTCCAGGCACAGGAACGACAGCTCGCTGACGGCGTCCGACCCGTCGGGCAACTGCCCGCCGAGCGTGGCCCCATACGCGGTCTTCTCCGCCAGCTTGAGCCACAGGCAGTCCACGATCTCCTGCGCCTGGTCAAGCGTGATCGCTCCGCGCTGCAGGTCGCGCCGCAGGGCGGGATAGAGCATGCGGTCCAGCGGCCCGGGGGAGTCGTGCCCACAGAGCAAGAACACCAGATAGAAGAGCTGCACCGCCTGGGGGAACGTCTCGGGGGCGTGGTGCGCGACGTGCCGGCAGTTGGCGGCGATTTGCCGCCACTCCTCGCGCCAGGCTTCTGTCTCCGCCCGGGCAGCCATCTCTTCGGCCGCCCGGGCATGGGCGGTAATGAAGGCCGCAACGCCCTCGATGACGGTCAGCAACGCCTCGTACCACACGTCACACTCCGGCCGCTGTCCGACGTTGCGGGAGCGCCATTCCCGGACGTACTCGCCGAGCCCGTCCAGCCCTAGCTCCAGGGCCCGCTCGTACGCCAGCGAGGCGTGACACACCGGGCCGTTGAAGCGCGGGTGCTCGGCCAGCCAGCCCTCCCAGTAGCCGACGATCTCGGCGATCTCCCCGGCGCGCTCGGGGTAGCGCTCGCGCAGGGCCTCCGCGCGCGCGTAATCCACCCGCACGCCCCGGCCGAACGGCGTATGGCGCCCGATCACAATGGGGCGCAGCGCGTCCCCGCCGATGATGAGTTCTCCGGGCGTGAGGACAGGCACGGCGGCAGCCATCTCAGCGGCCTGCGCCCGCGCGAAGCGCACCCGCAGGTCCAGCCCGTCCCCCTCGCGCCATGCCTCATGGAAGGGCTCGCACCAGGAGTCGGCGCCCGGCATCGCCAGCGCGTAGGCCGGCCCGTCCTCCGGCGCGCGCAGGCCCTCCAGACGCCTTCTCGGGCAGGCAACACGGTCGGTGGCGGCGCTACTTCCCATAGAACCAATCCGCCCCGATTCGCGCCAGCCGCAGCCCGTCGCGGCAGTGATAGCCGACGAGCACCGTGCCGTCGGCCAGGAACTCCACGGCCTGGTAGCCGAAGTCATCCTCGGGGTCGCTGGCGATGTTGCGCTGGCTGCAGAAGGTCGCACCCTCGTCCTTGGAGACGGCGGCCGTGAGCGTGCAGCGCCGATGGATCTGCGGCTTCACCTTGTCCTGCGAGCGCTCCGAAATCCAGATGAACAGCAGGTCGCCGGTCGAGGGGAGGCGGCGGACGGTGGGCAGCCCCGCGTACGGCATCTTGATGTCCTTGCGCGGGATCGGCGGGCCCCAGGTCGCGCCCTTGTCCTCGGAGTAGGCGAACACGGGCCAGCCGCTGTACGTGCGGGCGAACATCAGGAGCCGCCCGTCCTTGAGTTCCACCGCATCGGCCTCCTGGACCTCCGTCTTGTCCACGCCGTACAGGTCCACGGTGTTGGTGCTGGGGTACCAGCTCACACCGCTGTTGTCGGAGTAGAAGCTCATGCCGACGAAGCCGGAGTGGTCGTCGCTGCTGGGCAGGTACATCTTGTATTCAGCCACGGCCAGCAGGCGCCCGGTCGAGAGGATGCTCAGGCGGTCGTTGTGGACCAGCACGTAGCCCGGATAGAGCGTGTAGCAGTACGGGTCGCCCCAGGTCTGACCTTCGTCGGTCGAGAGGCGGTAATAGTTGGTCGCGACGTAGGGTGTGGCGGGGTGGGTGCTCACGATGTACGTGGCCATGAGTGCCCCGGACGGCAGCCGCAGGAAAGAGGGGTGGGCGATGTAGCTCTTCATCTCCGGCGGCGGGGCCTTGATGAGCACCTGCGGCTCGCCCCAGGTCTTCCCCTGGTCGGTCGAGCGGATGACCCTAATGTCGCCATCGGTGTACGAGAAGAGCAGGTCGCCATTCTTGAGCTGGGCGAAGTCGCCCATCATCCCCCGATAGCCGTGGTCGCCGCGAGGCTTCTTGACGAGGGTGCTCGTCTCGAAGAGGCCGTCGGCCGAGACTGTGGTCAGCAAGCACAGCAGCAACAAGACAACGACAGCGATGGTCAGGTGTGGCATGTCAAGCTCCTTCACCATGGATCAAGTGTCGTCTTCCTCTCGCCATCTCCTCATCCCGTCCCTACTTCCCCGCCTCCGTCTTCACTTCCTCAGCCGAGAGCGCCCGGCCCCAGATCTTGATCTCATCCATCAGTCCCGCGTACCAGCACGGCTCGTGGACCATGTTCACCCCGGACCACGCCTCCCGGCCGATCACCAGCGGCTCCATGTTCATCGTCCGGTCGGCCGCGTTCTCCTTGGTCGCGATGGCCTGGCCGTTGACGTAGATCGTCACGCCCTGGCCCTGCTGCACGACCGCCGCGACATGGCTCCACTCGCCCTCCTTGACCGCAGCCGGGGAGCGGAAGTTGTACGACCACTTGCCGCTCGTGTCGTTGCCCTCGAACTCAATGCCGCCGTCCCACAGCGACAGCACATACGGCGCCGCCGTGCCCGCGAAGCGTTTGCCGATGAGCCCATGGCGACCCTTCACCGTGTCGGGCTTCAGCCACACGGACAGCGTCATGTTCGTCAGGTTGAACAGGTCGCGCTCGTTGCTCGCGAGCCAGCTCTTGCCGTCGAACACCCCGGCCTGACCCGCATGGCCCTCCGCCTGGGTCAGCTTCCCGCTGATAGACAGGTCGAAGCCGTGGCCCGTCTCATCCGGCACGCTCGACGGCGTGACCTTCTCGAACGACCAGCGGGCCAGCGGCCCCGGGTCGGCGAGCAGCTTCTCCCGCCGCTCCTGCGCGGCCTTCAGCATCGCGATCTCATCGCGCACCGGCTCGGCCACGCGGGTGCACTTGTTGTCCCGCAGGAAGATGCCCGACGACGCCCGCCGCACGAACACGCCGATCTGCGAATCGGAGATCTCGTTCTGCTCGACCACAACCTCCTGCACGACCGGCTTAGCGTACGAGGGGTTGTACGGGTCGGTCCCGCCGACGGCGATGTGCGCGTTGTTGAGCAGGCGGTTGTGACGCACGATGCAGCCATAGGTGAGGGGGTCGTCCATCTCCGGGTTGCGGGGCAGGGCGAAGACGCCGAGATGCGCGTCCCCGGCCAGCATGTAATTGTCATGCCCGGCGCTGTAGGCGTTGCCCTCAGCGATCTCGTTGCCCAGCCACTGGATGTACCAGCTCGGCTGCAAGCCGTGGTAGTTCATGCCGAAGTTGTGGAAGCCCGCGCTGCGCGCGGTCGTGTTGCCGGCGCAGATGTGCTCCAGCGCACTGCCGTAGAGCTGGATCGAGATGCCGACATCGCTGAAGCTGTTGTCCAGGAGCAGCCACTGCCGCAGCAGCCACACGACGCTGACGGCGGAGGTGCTGTCCGGCGGAATGTCCCACGGACGATCCACCTCGATCTTGTCCCCGTCGTAGACCACCGCGCGGCGGCACTGCCCGTGCCCCGTGCCGTCGAGGATGAACACCCCCGAGCCGATCCAGCGCTTGTCGGGCGTCTTGATCGCCTCGGGCAGCGTCAACGTCGTCCCGGCGCAGCTCTTGATGGGGCCGTAGTAGATCCCACCGGAAGCGTCGGAGGTGATCGACTCGCGGTCGCCACCGTGTTCGAGCTTGAAGCTGTTGCGTGCGAGATAGAGATGGGATAGGTTACCGAAGCCCAGGCCGCCGGCCGCGCCCCAGCTCATCAGATCCATGCCGACGTACTGGTTGTCGGCCAGGATGACGCCCTCGCCGCCGAAGATCCCGCTGCCGCCCCAGCGCCCGGCGCCCAGGATGTTGCGCTCAATGACGGCGCCGCGCGGCTGCGTCAGCGCATAGATGCAACTGGCCGAATACAGGTCGCAGTCGGTGACGGAGAGGTTGCGCCCGCCCAGCTTCAGCAGCCAGTACCCGCCGCCGAAGCCCACCTTCAGGCCCTCCCGCCAACGCCGGTCCACCTCCTCAGGCTTCATGTGCCCGCGGAACACATCCGCCCGCACGCGCACCTTGCGCAGGAAGACATCGCCCGCCTCCGGCCCGCTCGTGTCGGCGGCCAGGAAGGTCTTGTAGTTGCTGCAGTAGAGCGTCAGCTCTTCGAGGCCGAAGGAGTTCGTGCCCTGGAGCAGCACCGGTGGCGGGGCGTCCATGTCCGGCCAGAAAACGCTGACCAGGTCTTCGCCCTCGCCGCGCAGGACCACGAAGCGCGGGATGGTGAGCGCCTGCTGCAACTGGTAGCGCCCGCGCGGGAAGAAGACCACGCCCCCGCCCGCCTGCCCGGCGGCGTCGAGCGCCTTCTGGATCGCCCCCGTGTCGTCGGTCGCCCCGTCACCCACGGCCCCGTGTTCGCGGACGTTGAAGACCCGCGTCGGCCAGGCCGGGCGCTTCTCGACCGTGAGGTCCACGGGCGCGCTCCAGCCCACGCTCCCGCCATGGCCGCCGTGGACACTGACCCGGTACGCCCCCGGCGCGAGATTCGCCGGCAGCGCGCACGACAGGGCGTAGCCATCGCCGGCGGCCTGGAGGGGCCGGCTATCAGCCGATCCGCCGTCCGTCCTTGCCAGCACGACGGTCGGCTTGGGCCCGTCCTGCCACATCAGGTTCTTGCCGAACAGGCGCAGCGTGCTGCCGGGACTCGCCGCCAGCCCGAGGTCGCCCTGCACCCACCACAGCGCCGGGCCGTTGAGAAGCTGTGTCACCGCGCCGTCCGGGCCCGTCACGCGCACGGCGAACAGCCCGGGCTTGAGCGCCGTCGGCAGCGTGAACTTGACGGCGGTGTCGCCGGGCTGGATGGTCGGGACGGCCTCACCGCCGCCGCTCCAGCCGAGCGTCGCCACGGCGGGCTGCCCGGCCGGCCCGTCGGGGATGCGCTTCACCTCGATCTTGGGCGCGTCGCCAAAGCCCCCGCCGGCCAGCAGCACAGTCTCGCCCGGGGCGATGGGGTCGCTCGCCCAGAAGACGGAAGGCGCCGCGCAGACGACGGCGGTCGTCAGGAGCAGGGCCAGAGTGAGCAGTAGGTGGCGATGTCTCATTGTGTCTCCCGTCGTGTCGGCGGCCCCTGCGGGGCGCGCCCTCATCTACGTGCGCCGGCGACCCACGGGCTCACGCCCGTGGCTATGTACGTCGGCGCCTTCGGCGCGAACGGCGGCCGTTCCTGGGAGCGCCGGCTTCTCGCGAGACTGAGCCTGCCGAAGCCCAGCCGGCAGCCGTTGCCGTCCGCCTACTTCGCCCCAACCTCCAGCACGCACACTCCACCCGCCGGTACCGTCAGCGGCGCCTCGGGCCTGAGGTCCCTGTTCTCCAGCCACTCCCTCAGGGAATCGATCTTCCGCCCCTTCACCCGCAGCGTCCCCTTCCAGTCGGCGAAGAGGTTGTTGTTCGTCAGCGTGACGAGCAACTGCCTCGGCGCGTCCTCGTCACAGTTGACCCGCACATTCAGACCCGGCGGGTCAACGACCACCGGGCTGAAGGACGCGAAGTATTCATCCAGCACCGCCCGCACGCCCTGCAGCAGCGCGTACGGCGGTTCCATGTTCACCAGTTCAGGCCGGGCGTACTCCAGCTTGTCGGTCATGAAGTGATCGGCCAGACAGACGATGACGCGGCCCTTGCCCACCGTGCTGACGACCATGATGGGCGCGCCCGCTTCATTGACCAGCAGCGCCTGTGCCCCCTGCAGTTGCGCCGCGCGATAGGTGTATGGCTGCTCCTCCCACCTCTGCTTCGTGCCGACGCGGGCGGTCGTGTGGGCGCTCTGCGCCTCGCCGAGCCGCAGACCCGTGAACGCCGCCGGCAGCTTCGCCGCGTTGTTGGCGTCCATGATGATGTCGCCGCCCTGCCCGGCGAACTGCTGCAGGTTGGCCGCGACCTCCGGCGTGATCTCCACCTGGCCCATCAGCATCAGCGCCGTGTACTGCTGCAGCACGCTCGGGTGGCAGCGGTTGGTGATGACATCGAAGAGGTCGCCGTAGGGCGTGTCGCAGACGAAACCGCGCTCGTTGCGGAAGTAGCTGCAGTCCTCGTAGCCGGGCCACACCATGCGGAACACGCCGTCAATCGCGTAGTCGCCCTTCTCGTACGGCAGCTTGCCCCAGATCTTGTACTTGTCGCCCCGGTACAGATGGCGCGGCATGTTCCAGCCGTTGTAGAAGTCCAGCATGAACGCGACCGGCGTGTACATCACCCCGCGCTCAGCGCAGCGACCGTCCGACCATTGGCGCAGGTCCAGATGCTGCCGGCCGAGCGCGCTCAACTCCGGCTTGCCATCGGGCTCGACGTCGGCGGTGAACTGCGCCGTCTCGGTGCCCACGATGCTGTCGCCCCCGGTGAAGCTCTGCAGGAACAGCCGCTTGTGGAGGCTGAGCGAGCAGCCCTTGTGCGGCCCGAGGCCATAGCCGTTGGCGCCCTCGGTCTTGCGGTTGGAGTAGATGTTGTAGCCGTAGCGGTTCCAAATTGAGGTGGCCTGGTACATCAGGCGACCGTACTGCTTGGACGCCCCGCGCAAGAAGGCGAAGAGCAGCGTGTCGCTTGGCAGGCCCTGCGCCGTCTCCAGCCCGAGCATCCGCGCCCCGCGCTCGCCGTAGTAGTGCGAGTAGTTCAGCGAGCCCGTCGCGTTCATGTAGTTCTGGTGGTCGTTGCAGATGCCCTCGTCCCACTTGACGAAGTCCTCCCACCCGCCGTGCCGGTCGGTGAAGGCGCCCCGGTGCGCGTAGGCGCCGATGTAGCGCCCGTCCTGCTCGCCGTTGTCATAGCCCAGGAAACGGTCGCCCATGACGCGCTTGAGGATCGCGTCATGTTCGGGCGCGACGCGCCACATCCGCCCCAGTTCGTTGTGGGGCACATAGCCCCAGATGTCGAAGACATACAGGTTGTGGCGCTTCACGTCCTGCAGGCGCTCCTCGAGACCCTTGAGCGCGGCCTGGTAGTCCGCGTCGGTCTTGCAGTCCTCCCGCTGGGGCAGGATGCCGATGTGCGGCCAGCAGATGTCGCCGAAGCTGTACTGCTCGTGGAAGTTGCGGAGGGTGTCCGCCGACACGCCCCGCGCGCCGGTGAAGTGCAGATCGTAGCCCATCGTCTCCCGCGTCACAGGCTTGGGCTCGGTCGTCGCGTAGAGCGGGTGCACCTCGGGCACGACGGGCTTGAGCCACGGACGGAAGCCGGGGGAAGTCAGGGGTCTGGCTCCGGCCGTATCGGTGCCTGACCCCGGCAGGATGACGGCGGGGTCAGCCCCGGATATGGCTCGGGACAGACCCCTCAACGTATCCCGCCGGTCGAGCGTCAGCCCGGCCAGCGCCACCCGCATCCGGTTCGCCTGCGTCGCGTTGTGGTTGCCCTCATCCAACTCGACGACAACCGCGGTGACGTGCTCCCCGTCGAAGACATCATTGCCCTCGAAGCCCAGCGGCGCGGCGACCTCGATGGATTCCTTCACGAGATCGCGCTTGCGCCAGACGAGCTTCTCATCACCCTTGGCGTCCACGAGTCGCAGGGAGGCCACATGGTTGCCGCCCGTGCCGGTGAACGTGAAGCGGAGTTGCCCGTACGGCGACAGGTCCCACTGCACGGGCGCCGTGAAGCGCAGGCAGTCCCCGGCGAACAGGTCGGCCGCGTTCACATTGGCGAACGCGGCGTTGAACTCCAGGCTGCCCCTGGTGTTGACCCCCGCCCCCGCGCCCGCGCCGAACTGCAGTTCCGCCTTCCAGGCAGTGAGCTTGCTGAGAGCCTCCGGCGGCGGGACATTGAAGGGCGCGAACGGCACGCGCAGCGCCGGCCGCCGCATGTGCCCGTCCGAGACGAGCCGCGTAGGTGCGCCGGTCCCCGGCGCACCCGGCTCCAGCCTCACCGCCACAATGTCCGGCAACACATCCTGCACCCGCAGCCAATGCGCCCCGCCACCCACATCCATCGTGCCCTGGTATTCCCACAGCGCGTCCCGGACCGTGCTGCGCTCGGTCATGTTCCGGGCGCACATGTTGTACTCGTGCAAGTCCTCGCCATCAATGACGATGTCACACGGGCGGCGGGTGCCCGTGGCATAGCGCAGATACACGCGGTAGGTGTGTGTGCGCGGGCAACTGAACCACCACTCGGCGCTGCCGTCGCCGACCATCAGCGGCGGCTGGCCCTCCTCGGCCGTGTCCAACTCCAGCGACCCCGTGGCCCAGTCACAGCCAGCCGGCAGCAGCACCTCGCGCGACGGCTTCTGCTCGACACGAACGCCCACGTTCAGTGGGATCAGCGCCGGCTGCTGGAACGTCCGGCGCGGGCCGAGGCCCTCCTCCCACGACTCCTGGCCCTGGAAGGACGCGATGCCCAGCGGGCTCTTGATCTCGGCCCGCGGCACGACGAAGTAGCCCCCCGTCCGCGGCACCAGCCCCACAATATGCGTCCCCCTTGTCGTCACCTCATCCGACACGTCCAGCGTCAGCTTCGTCGTCTCGCCCTCGGTCTGGGCGGTGTATTCGCCGACGATGGCCGCCGGCTTGCCCGGCGGCTTCAGGCACACCCAGGCGCTGGCGTCGCCGCCATGGAGCTTCTTGAGGCTCAGGTTCAGCGTCGCCACGCCCGTCTTCACGGGCCGCCGCACCGCCGGGGCCGGGCGCAGCGGGTGCGATGACTGCGGCGCGTCGTAGATACGGTCGCCGCGCTTCATCTTGCCCTCCGGGTCGTAGCGGATGACATCCGAAACACGCACCTCATCCAGCGTGCCGCTGTACCAGTAGTCCGTCCCCACATAGCAGCCGAGCCACAACCCCCGCGTCTTGGCCCCGAGGGCGAAGTCCTTCGGCCCGGCCTTGCGGTCGCGCAGCATGCCGTCGAGGAAGTAGCTGACGTGGGTCCCGTCGTAGGTGATGGCCAGATGGTGCCAGCGTTCGGGGCGGATGGACACGCCCCCGGCCAGCACCTGCTGGTGGGGCTTGCCCTCGGCGTTGGGCACGCCGCCCCCGAGGTTGTACAGCGAGATGGACATCGCCGCGCCGTCATCCACCTCGAAGTGAAAGCCCACATCATGGCCGATCAGGAAGCGCCGCCCGGACATTTGCTCGGGCTTGAACCAGCACTCCACCGTGATCTGCTTGATGGCCTTGATCGCCTCGGGCTGCTCGAGGAACGCGCTGTCATCCACCCCGTCGAACCACAGCCCCCCGGCGGTCAGTCCCTTGGCCCACGTCGCGCCCTTGAGCACGGCATCCTGCCCGTGACCGCTGGCGTCACGGGCAACAGCGCCCTGGCCCTCGTCGAGGTGGTAGAGCAGGAGGGTGTGTTCGTCCGGGGTGAACGGCGGCGACGCACTCTGAGCATACGCCGCGACGGTTGACAGCAGCGCGGCCAACGGTAGCATCAAGCGAGACATGGCGGGGACCTCCATGGCTGCCCAGGCCTTTCGCCACCGTCCGGGGCAGACCTGCGTTGCGGCGGCAGGTATGCGGCCGGCCGGCAGGGAACAGGCGGCGGTTGCCCATAATGTCACAGGAGCGCCAGCCCCCATGCCTGCCACCATGACCAGCCTGGAACGCATGACCAACGTGCTCGACTTCAAGCCCGTGGACCAGACGCCGATCGCCGTGAGCCCATGGGGGGCGACGATCACCCGTTGGAAGAGTGAGGGCCATATCCAGGAGGGGGAGGACGTCGCCGAGCATTTCGGCCAGGACCTCCGCACCGGCGGCTGGCTCAACGGCGTCGCCGACCTCGACTTCCAGGCTGTCACCATCGAGGAGACCGACGAGACGATCCTGCAGCTTGACGGCAACGGCGCGACCCTCCGCCGCCACAAGCTCCACGATAGCACCCCCGAACACGTGGACTTCAAGGTCAAGGACCGCGCGGCCTGGGAGGAACTCATCAAGCCGAAACTGGTGGACCTCGACCGCCGCCGCATCCCCTTCGAGGGCTACCGCGACGCCAGGAAGTTCGCCGCCGAAAAGCAGCGCTTCTTCTGCTGGGCCGGCGTGGCCCCGTTCGAGCAGATGCACCCGATGTGCGGCCATGAGTACATGCTCATGGGCATGGCGCTGGACCCGGACTGGGTCAAGGACATGGTTATGACTTACGCGCGCCTGACCGTCAACCACCTCGAGGTGCTCTTCGCCGAAGAGGGCACGCCCGACGGCATGTTCTTCTACGAGGACATGGGCTTCAAGCAGCGCCCGTTCATGTCCCCGGCGATGTATGAGGCGATCATCGAGCCCGGCCACAAGCTGCTGTTCGAGTACTCGCACAGCATTGGCTGCAAGGTGATCGTGCACTCGTGCGGCTATGTCGAGCCGCTCGTGCCGGGGCTGATCCGCGCCGGGATGGATTGCCTGCAGGCGATGGAAGTCAAGGCCGGCATGGACCTCCCGACGCTCTACGCGCGCTTCGGCGACCAGATCAGCTTCTACGGCGGGGTAGATGTCCGCTGCCTGATCGGCAACGACTGGCCGGTGCTGGACGAGGAGATGGACCGCAAGATTCTGCCGGTGGTGCAGGGCGGGGGCGGCTACATCCTCCACAGCGACCACTCCGAGCCGCCGGAGATTAACTACGAGACAATGGTACACTTCATCGAGCGGGGAAGGAAGCTGGGGAGGTAGGAGCGCGGGCTTCTCAGCCCCCGTGCCGCCCGGCAGGATTCTCCTCCCCCCGCGGGCAACTCTGCCCGCCTATGGCCTCTCTCGGGAAACAGGTCGAGCGCATCGTCGCCGCCACCATCGCGGCCGGGCAAACGCCCGGCGCCGTGGTGCTTGTCGGCCGCGGCCATGACGTGCTGCTCCACGAAGCCTACGGCCAGCGCATGACCCAGCCCGAAGCGCGGCCGATGCTCCCCGACACGATCTTCGACATGGCCTCGGTCACCAAGCCCGTCGCCACGGCGACCGCCGTGATGCAGCTTGTCGAGCAGGGCGAAGTCAGCCTGTCCCAGCCCATCAACCACTGGTTCCCCGGCTTCGCCCCGGCGATCACCATCCGCCACCTGATGACCCACTCGTCCGGGCTGAAGCCCTACCGCAACTACCTGCACGAATGGGGCGACACCGTCCCGCCCGGCCAGCGGCGGCGCAAGGTCGTCGCCGACATCGCCCGCCTGCCCCTGGATTACGTGACCGGCCAGGGCTTCGCCTACTCGTGCCTGAACTACGTCGTGCTGGCCTCGCTGGTGCGGCGCGTGTCGGGCCTGCCGCTGGACGTGTACTTCCGCCGGCACATCGCGGGGCCGCTGGGGCTGCGCGACTCCGGCTTCAACCCGGGCGCGATGAATCGCGCCGCTACGCGGTGCGCGGCGACCGAGCCCCTGCCCGAAGGCGTGCTCTGCGGCGTGGTGCATGACGAGATCGCGCGCTATCTCGGCGGCGTGGGCGGCAACGCCGGGCTGTTCAGCACGGCCGCCGATCTCAGCCGCTTCATGCGCATGATCCTGCACGGCGGCGAACTCGATGGCGTGCGCCTCCTGCAGAAGAAGACGGTCCGCACCATGACCTCGCCGGGGTTAACGCTCGGCCGGTTGCAGCGCGGCCTGGGCTGGGATATCAACTCGACCTACTCGCCGTCGGTGCGCGGGAGATTCCCGTCCCGTTCCTTCGGCCACACCGGCTTCACCGGCACGTCGGTGTGGGCCGACCCGGCCAGCCGCGTGTATCTGATCATCCTAAGCAACCGCGTGCACTTCGGCCGCGAGGTCAGCGTCATCGGCCTGCGGCAGAAGCTCGCCAACCTCGTCGCCAAACAACTGCTGACCTGACCGCCGCGACGGGCCAACACCTCCACGGAGGATCACCATGAGACGCTGCGCGTTCATCGCTGTGGCCGTGCTGGTGGGAGTGGCCGTTCACGCCGCCGACCTCAAGCTCATCCCCACGCCGCAGCAGGTGGAGACCCTCCCCGGCAGCTTCGACTTCAAGGGTGCCGTCGTGACGCTGGCTCCCAAGGCCCCGGCGGAGGACAACTTCGCCCTCCGGCAGGTCGTCGAGGAAGTCGTGCGGGAGATGAAGCCCAAGGGCACGGGCGTCGAGACCTCCAAGCGTGCGCTCATTGTCGGCGAGATTGCGCTCATGGCCGCCGAACTGACAGGGCAGGACCTCGCCGCGCTGGCCGACAAGGGCCCCGAGGCCTACTTCCTGCTCGTCACGCCCGACAAGGCGCTCATCGCCGGCAACAGCCCCACCGGCACGTTCTATGGCGTCCAGACCCTCAAGCAGCTCATCCGCGCCAACCGGGCCGGCACGACCATCCCCTGCTGCCGCATCCTCGACTGGCCGGCCCTGCGCTACCGCGGCTATTCCGATGACATCAGCCGCGGGCCCATCCCGACCATGGACTACTTCAAGCGCGAAATCCGCACCATGGCCGAGTTCAAGATGAACATGCTCACCTTCTACACCGAGCACGTCTTCAAGC
>CAZZDO010000037.1:0-9046 GCA_964653205.1 uncultured Armatimonadia bacterium
CTCTATGACCTGAACATGTCCAACCGCCAGAGCATGGGCGAGCAGGATGCTACCCAGGAGCGCTGGACCAAGGTTGGCCTGCTCGATAGCCTCATCCAGGCCGCCCTCATCCGCCAGGCCGTCAAGCGCGAGCACATCAAGGTGACCAGCGCGGACGTCCGCAAGAAGATTGACGAGCAAGTCGAGCAGACCCTCAACACCCGCTTCCCCGAGAAGCGGGCTCTCAAGCGCTACCTGAAGAAGCAGAACCAGACGCTGGATCAGTACAAGGCCCAGCTGAAGAGTGAGATCAGCAAGGACAAGGAAGGGCTCGAACAGCAGGTCGCTCAGGACAAGCTCAAGGAGCTGATCGAGAGCCGCGTGGCACTGACCGACGAGGAACTGAAGGACAGCTACACCGAGGTCAAAGCCAGCCATGTCCTCATCAAACCGGACGAGGAAGCGGCGAAGACCAAACCTGCGGCCGGGCAGACACAGCCCGACGGTGACGCGCTCGCCAAGCAGAAGGCCGAGGCCCTGCAGGCGCAGGTCAAGCAGGGCGCGGACTTCGCCAAGCTCGCCAGGGAGAACTCCCAGGACCCCGGCAGCGGCCCGAAGGGTGGCGACCTGGGCTGGTTCAAGCGCGGCGCCATGGTCAAGGAGTTCGACGAAGTCGCCTTCAAGCTCAAGCCCGGAGAGGTCAGCGACGTCTTCAAGAGCCCCTTCGGCTATCACTTCCTCAAGGTGTTTGACCGCCGTGCCAGCCTGCCCAAGGACTTCGAGAAGAACAAGGCCACGTACCGCGAGCAGGTGCTGTCGGAGCGCAAGTACCGGGCCTGGGGCGAGTATCAGGATGACCTGAAGAAGCAGGCGCAGATCGCGATCTTGGATCCCGAACTCAAGGCCTATGGTCTGCTGCAAGAGGCCGAGAAGACCGGCGCGCCCGACAAGGCCAAGCAGGCTGAGGCTGCGGCCAACCTGGAAGCGGCGACCAAGCAGGACCCGCAGAACGCCACGGCCCTATGGGAACTGGCCTCGCTGTTTGAGCAGCAGGGCAACAAGCAGCGGGCCGTGGAGTTGCTGGACGCGGCCATCCAAACCGAAATTGGCGCCCGTTCGCCCCAGATGCACATGAAGCTCGGTGACCTGTACATGGAACTGGCCGAGAAGGGCGACGCCGCCAAGAAGGCGGAGCTGCAGCAGAAGGCCATCGAACAGTACAAGGACACGTTCGACCGCGCCTCGGCCTTCACGCAGATGAACTTCTTCACCAACATGCAGCTTGAGGGCAAGCTCAAGGCGCTCAAGCAGCCGGAACTGGTCAAGCAGATCACTCAGTGGCTCGACGACTACCGCAAGGAACAGGCCAACAATCCGATGGGCGGCATGGGCGGCTTCAACCCGATGGGTGGCATGCCGTTCACGATCCCGTCGCAGTAGCCGGCCGCGCGGGACGAGCACTATCCAGCGAGGGGTGGTGACAGGTGGAGGCAGAGCGCCGACTTGGCACGCTGTACCTCGTGACCACCCCGATCGGCAACCTCCAGGACCTCTCGCCCCGGGCGGCCGCCGCCCTCGGCGAGGCCGATCTGGTGGTGGCCGAAGACACCCGCCGCGCCCACAAGCTCCTGTCCCATCTCCAACTCCACAAGCCCCTTGAGAGCTTCCACGGCGATAGCGACACCCGCAAGCAGGAGCGCCTGGTGCGCCGCCTGCAGGACGGGCAGAGCCTCGCCTACGTGTCCGACGGCGGCACACCCGGCGTCGCCGATCCGGGACGTGAACTCGTGTGCGCCGCGGTGGCGGCGGGCGCGCCGGTCGTGCCCGTGCCCGGGCCGTGCGCCCTCATCACGGCGCTGAGCGTTTCGGGGATGCTGGCGGACCGCTTCGTTTTCGCGGGCTTCCCGCCGCGCAAGGCCGGGGAGCGTGAGGCGTTCCTGCGCCGCTTCATGGGCATGGGGCTGACAGTGGTGCTCTACGAAGCCCCCCATCGGGCGGCGGAAACGCTGCAGGCAATCGCGGGGGTCGCGGCGGACCGTCCGGTGGTTGTCGGGCGGGAACTGACCAAGCAACACGAGGAACTGCTGCGGGGCACCGCGGCCGAACTGGCCGCCGTCTTCGCCGAGCGTGAGCCACGGGGTGAATTTGCCATTATCATTGAGGGGGGAATGAATGAGACAGAGCCGGCGGGAGCGCCGTCAGTGGAGACGGCAGTGCGGCGGCTGTTGCAGGCGGGTCTCGGCGTGCGCGACACCGCGGGGGTCCTGGCCGACCTGGGCCTGGCGGCGCGTCGCGAAGCGTACCAGTTAGCCCTGGCGATGAAGGAGGAGGGGATGGAGACGGAGGAGAATAGTGACACGACGGTCGAGTCGTAACGTATGTGCCGTGCCGGACGCCTACGGAGGTGCTTGATGCGCAAGATACTGATCGCTGCGCTACTGGTGGCCGCTGCCCTGCCGGCGCTGGCCCAGGATACCGGGTTCTACACACCTCCTGTGGTCAGCGTGCCGAAGGTGACGACCGCGCCGCGGCTGGACGGGATCATCGAGCCGAATGAGTGGGCGGCGGCGGTCCCGCTGTCGCCCTTCGTGCTACTGGGGGGCCGCGCCCTGCCGACCCGTCCCACCAGCGTGTTCATCATGTACGATGAGCACAATCTGTACATCGGCGCGATCCTCAACGACCCCGGCGCCGCGCAACTCAAGGCCGACACCGCCGAGCGCGACGGCCCGGTGTGGGAAGATGACGACCTCGAGCTGTTTTTCGATACCGACGACCAGCGCAAGAGCTACATCCACCTGGCGGTCAACGCCAAGGGCATCCAGTACGACGCACTGATGAAGGACAAGACGGCGGACTACCGCTGGCGCGCCGAGGCGGCCACGATGGTGGACGGCTGGAGCGTGGAGCTGGAGCTGCCCTTCGCCAACGATCTCGCGCCGGCGCCGGGCATCGCGTGGGGGTTGTCCGTCGCGCGTCACGTGGCGTCGGACGGGGAACTCAGCTCGTGGGACCGCACCCTCAAGAGCTTCCATGACGTGGCGGAGTTCGGCAGCATGATCTTCGCCACGGAGCCCCTGTCGCTCCAGGTGGCCTCTCTGGGCAGCCTGTGGCTGGGCAAGAACACCGCGCAGTTGGTGCTGCAGAACAGCGGCAACCAGGCGTTCACGGGCAAGATCAACACGCGGGTCATGAGCCGCGACAAGTACGGCCACTTCTTCGGCGTGACCAAGGTGAGCGTGCCGCCGACCGGCCGCATCAGCCAGGACGTGGCGTACAGCATCTACCAGGATGGCTTCTCGACGGTCGCACATTCGCTCACCGATGGGGCAGGCAAGACGGTGTGGCGCACCGCGCCCTACCCGGTGATGACGCCGGAAGTAGCGCCCAACATTGCCGCCGTCGAGAAGACGCTGGCCGCGGCCACGCGCGCGTGGGCCATGCTGCCCAAGGGCGAGGCCAAGACCAGGCTGCAAGGCGACCTGGACGCGCTGACGGTGCAGTGGCGCTATCTCATCGCCCAGTACCGCGACCGGGCCAAAGTCAGCCGCACCGAACTCGAGGGCTTGGCCCAGTTCGCCGACAAACTCCGTGGGGAGGCCGAGATGCTCGAAAACCAGATCAAGGCAGCGAAGGTCACCGGCGCTCTGCCGAGCTTCACAGTAGCGGGTGTGACGTCCCTGCAGCATGTCTTTGCGGACGAGCGCAGCGTGGAGCCGGGCGTGGCGCCGACGCTGGACGCCTGCCGGAACGAGACCGAGGCGCTGCAAGTGGTGGTGCTGCCCTTTCGGTAAGGAGCCGCTGCGGCTGAGACCGACCATATCGCCGTTCCGCGCTGCCTCCGGGGCCGAGTTGCCCGCGGAGGCAGTGTCGCTTCGGCTGGTGGACACCGTGCCCGCCGTCGGGCACATGGCCCCGGAGAAGCGCGAGCGAGAATGGCCCGACGTGCTCCGCGACCTGCCGGTGGAGGGCCTCGTGCTGACGCCGGGGCAGACGCGGGCGCTGTGGCTGACCGTGCACGTCCCGGCCGCGGCTGAGCCGGACGCGTATGAGGCGACCGTGACGGTGACGGCCGAGGGTGGGGCTCAGGCGGCGCTTCCCGTGCGGCTGGTCGTGCACCACCCCGTCCTGCCCGACCCCAGGGACTGGACCTTCCGCGTGGACTTCTGGCAGTCGTTCGGGCGGCTGGCGAAGACCTATGGTGTCACGGAATGGAGCGACGAGTGGTGGGGGATCGTGCGCACGTTCCTGCAGGACCTGGCCGCGCATGGCGAGAGCGTGGTGCAAGTCGGGCGCAGTCACTTTGACTGGCGCCGGACGGCGGCCGGTCAATGGAGCTTCGGCTTCGAGCGTTTCGACCGCTACGTCGGGTTGTGCGGCGAGGTCGGGATTGATGGGCTGATCGAGTACCTGCAGATGTTCAATGGCCGGGCCGAGTCCAGCATCAGCTACGCCGATGTCAATGGCAAGATGGTGACGGTCAAGGCCAACCCCGGGGACGCGGTGTTCGACGAGGCGTGGCTGGCCTTCGCGCGGGCGCTGGCCGAGCACTGCCGCCAGAAGGGCTGGCTCGACCGCCTCTACATCTGCCCGACCGACGAGCCGCAGGATGTCTACGGCCAGCCGACGCTGGACCGCTTCAAGCATTGCCGCAAGCTGCTGCGGGGCGCCGACCCGGCGATCCGCACGACCTGCGCGCTGGACTCCCTGCGCTCGTCCAAGATGCTCGCGGGCGACATTGACCGCTTCGTCTTCAAGCTGCGGGAGGATGTGTATGACCCGAAGCTCGCCCAGGAACTGCGCGAGCAAGGGAAGCTCGTCGAGACGTACATCTGCTGCCACCCGGAGCGGCCCAATAGCTTCATCACCTCGGAGGCCATCGAGCAACGCGCCATCGGCTGGATCTGCTGGCAGGAGCAGTTCGAGGGGCTCCTGCGCTGGTCATATGTGAACTGGCCGTCCGATGTGTGGCACAAGCCTGAGGGCGACGGGAAGTACGCGGCCGGCGACCTGTTCATCGTGTATCCGGGCGACAGGAAGCCGCTGGCTTCGACGCGCTGGGAGCGGATGCGCGACGGCTTCGAGGACCTCGAGATGCTACGGGCTGTCGTGCAGACGATCCAGAGGAGCCGCAACCCGCGGAAGGTCGTGGCACAGGCGGCGTATGATGAGGCGGTGGCGAGCATCGCCGGGCCAAAGGGGAAGCTGACGGCGTACACGCGCGACCCGGAGACGCTGCTGGAACTGCGGCGGGAGTTGCTGGAGGCAGTGGACGAGTTGTGGATTGCCTGCCACGCAGTCGGGGGTTGAAACCCCCGCCTGCCAAGAGCGTCCCTCCGGGACGCGTACCTCGGCCGATACTCGTATTGGAACATCCGTTTGATTCATGTATAATGAGCGCGCTGAGAGTCAGCTCCCACCATGGACTTCGCGCGCTTCCTCGACGACTTGAAGCAGGCCCCCTCCTACCGCGGGCAGATCGTCCATTGCGCGCGCCAGGAGCCCCGTCCGGCCCGCTACGGTGACTTGCTCCCCCCTCTGCTCTCTGGCGCCCAGGCGGCGCTGAACGGCCTCGGCATCGAGCGCCTGTATGCGCATCAGGCGCAGGGCCTCGAGGCCTTGCGACGCGGGGAGGATGTGCTGCTGGCCACGGGCACGGCCAGCGGTAAGTCCCTCGTCTATCAACTCGCGGTCCTTGAGCTACTGCAGCGCAAGCCCGACGCGAAGGTGCTCGCCATCTTCCCGCTCAAGGCGCTGGCGCAGGACCAACTGCTGGCGCTGCAGCGGCTGCTGAAGCTGGCGGGGCGCGAGGACGTGCTGTGCGGCTGCTACGACGGCGACACGCCGTCGGCGATGCGGCGGAAGCTGCGCGACGAGGGCAGCGTCATTCTGACGAACCCGGACATGATGCATGCCGGGATGCTACCCCAGCACACGCGCTGGGCCAACTTCCTTGAGCATCTCGACCTGATCGTCCTCGACGAGATCCACACGTACAGCGGGCTGTTCGGCGCGAACATCGCGAACCTGTTCCGGAGGTTTGAGCGGGTGGTGGGGCACTACCGAACATGCCAGCAGGATGCTGGCGCTCCCAGGTTCGTCTTCTGCTCCGCGACCATCGGCAACCCGGCGGAGTTGGTGAAGCTGCTCACGGGGCGGGAGGCCACCGTCGTGGATGACGACGGCAGCCCGGCCGGGGCGCGGCACTGGGTGTTCTGGAACCCGCCGATCATCTACGGCCGCAAGTTCCGCGCGCGGCGCAGCGCCAATGTGGAAGCCACCGAGTTGATGGCCGAACTCGTGCAGCGCGATGTGCCGACCATCACGTTCTCGAAGGCGAAGATCACCGCGGAACTGATCTACCGCTACGTCGCCGACAACTTGCGGGCGACGGCGCCCGAACTGGCGCCGAAGGTCATGCCCTACCGCGGGGGCTATCTGGCCGAAGAAAGGCGCGAGATCGAGCGGAAGCTGTTCACGGGCGAGTTGCTCGGCGTCAGTTGCACGCGGGCGTTGGAACTGGGCATTGACATCGGAGGCCTTGACGCCAGCATCGTCGTCGGCTATCCGGGCACGCTGGCCTCGTTCTTCCAGCAGGCCGGTCGGGCGGGACGGCGCGACCGCGAGTCGCTGGTCGTGCTCGTCGGCCTGGACACGACCATCAACCAGTACGTCATGAACCATCCCGGCTATGTCTTCGACCGGCCCATCGAGGAGGTCGTCGCGGACACCGACAACCCCTACATCATTGCCGGGCACGTCCGCTGCGCCACGCACGAGCTGCCCCTGCCCGAGGCCGAGGCCCCCATCTTCGGCCCGGCCGCCGGGGAAGCGCTGGAGGTGCTGCAGGACCTGCGGAAGGTCAGCCACCGTAGCGGGCGCTGGTGGCACGCCAGCATCGAGATGCCGCAGTTCGAGCTGTCCTTGCGCGGCTACAGCGAGGCCGAGTTGGTCGTGCAGGACCGCGACACGCACGCCGTCATCGGCCACATGAACCTGTATGACGCGCCCACTTACGTGCACCCCGGCGCAATCTACCTGCACTATGGCGACACATATCTCGTGGACGAGCTGGACCTGGTGAAGCGCGTGGCGTACGTCCATCCGGTTGAGGTGGACTACTACACGCAGCCGCACGGCGGCACCGACGTACACCACATTGACCGGGTGCTGCGGCGCAAGCCGTTCGGCCCGGCGACGGCGTGCTTCGGGGAAGTGACCGCGTACTTCAACACCGAGCTGTTCGAGCGCATCCATTTCTACAAGCTGGACGCGTTCACTCGCGAGCCCGTCAGCCCGCCCGTGCCGACGCTGCAACTGGAGACGATGGGGGTGTGGATCACGCCCGAGGATGACCTGCTGCGGGAAGTCATCCGTAAAGGCCTCGACCCGTACTCGGGGCTGCGGGGCATCGGCTATGGCACGCGCATGTTGCTGCCGCTGTTCGTGACGTGTGAGACGCTGGACTTCTCGCACACGGTCGGCTGTACGAACTCGCCCTGGCAGAGCACGTTCATCTACGAGCGCTATCCGCTGGGGCTGGGCTTCACCGAGCGGGCTTTCGAGCGGCTCCACGAGATCATGCCGGCGCTGCTGGAACGGGTGAAGACCTGCACGTGCCGCGACGGCTGCCCGTGCTGTGTAGGCAAGCCGCTGCGGCAGGACGCAACCTGGAACGTGGAGCGGAACGAGGGGTCGGTGCCCAGCAAGAAGTCGGCGCGGATGATCCTGGAGTTGCTGCTGGCCGAACCGGCGCGGCTGAGCCTGCCGGAGGAGGAAGCGCTGGGGCAAGACGAGGCAGAGGCGCGCTTGCGGCTGGAACGGAGCCTGCGACGACGCTTGGAACGCCACGCCTTCCCGAGCGTCTTCCACGACATCGAGCCCCAGCCGCCGGAGGGCTTCCCTGAACCGGAGGCCCCGCCGCGGAGCTTGAGCGACACCGACATGGCCCGTCGGGCGATGCGGCGCCGGGCGCACGAGGCGACGCGGCGGGATGAAGCGCGACACGAAGAAGAGCGCCGCGCGGCCGTCGCGGCGGACACGCAGGCGGGGCAGGCCGTTGGAGGGGCCGGATATCATCCGGCCCGCCGTGCCGAACGTATGCCTCCTACATCCGTGGAACCCGACGATGCGCAAGAGACGGCGGGCCGGATAGTATCTGGCCCCTCCAACGACACCCCGCCGCCGCGCGTCCTGGGCGACGCCGTCGCTGCCGCCGCGCTGCGGCGCAAGCGCAAGAAGACGGAGACTGAATGAACGCCAAAGCCTTCCTCGAGCACTACAGCAACACCCGGCACTACCGCGACCAGGTCGTGGAGGTCGTCGAACTGCCGGAGCGACCAGCCCGCTTCAGTGAGCTGTCGCAGCCGCTCGCAGAGCCGGTTGCGGAGGCACTGGCTGGCTCCGGCATCGAGCGGCTGTACGTCCACCAGGTGCAGGCCATCGAGCACATCCGCGCCGGGCGCAGCGTTGTCATCGTGACCGGTACGGCCAGCGGCAAGACGCTGTGCTACAACATCCCAGTGATCGAGACCGTGCTCGCCGATCCGCTCGCGACAGCGCTGTTCATCTACCCGACGAAGGCCCTGGCGCAGGACCAGTTGCGGGGGTTGGCGGGATTCCAGGGCGGGCGGGACGCCCGCTCTACCCGGATCAAGTTCCTGGCCGGCACGTACGACGGCGACACGCCGGCGCCGCAGCGGCGGAAGCTGCGGGACAACGGACAGGTCATCCTCACCAACCCGGACATGCTGCACCAGGCCATCCTGCCGCACCACTCGCGGTGGGCGAAGTTCTTCTCGCACCTGCGATACGTCGTTGTGGATGAGGTGCATGCCTACCGCGGCGTGTTCGGGTCGCACCTGGCGAACGTCATGCGGCGGCTGCAGCGGATCTGCCGCCACCACGGCTGCGACCCGCAGTTTGTGTGCTGCTCGGCGACGATTGCCAACCCGGTCGAGCATGCCTCACGCATCACGGGGAAGGCGATGGAGCTGGTGGACGACGACGGCTCGCCGCGGGGGCCGAAGCGGTTCGTGCTGTGGAACCCGCCGGTGCTTGGGGAGCC
>CAZZDO010000037.1:9146-20542 GCA_964653205.1 uncultured Armatimonadia bacterium
GAACGGCGCGGGCCCATTGGTGAGGCGATTGATCTGCTCACCCACCTCGTGCGCGAGGAGATACAGACCATTGCCTTCGTGCGCACGCGGCTGGCGGCGGAGTTGATCTCGCGGGGGGCGCGGGACAACCTCGCCCATGTCTCACCGCGTTTCGCCGAGAAGATCCAGGCCTACCGCGGGGGCTATCTGCCCGAGGAGCGGCGCGAGATCGAGCGACGGCTGGCCTCGGGCGACATCCTCGGCGTGGCCAGCACGAATGCGCTGGAGCTGGGGATTGACATCGGCAGTCTCGATGCGTGCCTGATGGTCGGGTACCCGGGCACCATCGCGAGCGCCTGGCAGCAGGCGGGACGGGCCGGGCGCGGGGCGGACGAGGCCCTCGTCTTCCTCATCGCGGACAATGCGCCCATAGACCAGTACCTCATGCAGCATGAGGAGTACCTGTTCCAGAAGAACCCCGAGCAAGCTGTCATTGACCCGGACAACCCGCACGTCGCCGTCGGCCATGTAAAGAGCGCGCTGTATGAGTTGCCGCTGCCGGATGAGGAAGTGGGGCTCTTCGGTGAGTATGCTGATGCACTGCTGGATATCCTGGCGGAACAGAAGCTGGTGCGGCACCTGGGGGGCAAGTGGTATTGGGCCAATGAGGAGTACCCGGCCGCCAAGGTCAACCTGCGCAACATCGCGGGCCCCGTGTACAACATCCTCGACACCGCGAGCGACAACCGCGTCATCGGGACCATGGACGAGGTCAGTGCCTTCTCACAACTGCACAAGCACGCGGTGTATCTGCACGATGCGCAGAGCTATCTTGTGACCGACCTGGACATACCGAATTCGGTTGCCTATGTGGAGCGGCGCGACCTGGATTACTACACGCAGGCCATCACGAGTTCACGGCTGCAGATCCAGGACACAGAGGAGGAGCGCAAGTGGCATGAGGGGACGTTGGGCCTCGGGCCGGTGACGGTGACGACGACCATCCCGATGTTCAAGAAGGTCAAGTACCATTCGCGCGACAGCCTGGGGTTTGAGCACCTGGAAATGCCGCCGCAGATCCTGGAGACGGTGTCGTTGTGGCTGGCCCCGCCCGACGCGTGCCTGGATGAGGTGCGGCAGCACAAGCTCGTGCCGGCGGAGGGGCTCATCGGGATCGCGAACTGCATGGTCGAGGTCGCGCCGATGTTCGTGATGTGCGACGTGCAGGACATCGGGGTCGTGGTGGACGCGAGCAATCTGGGACGCGATGCGCTGTTCCTGTACGACCGCTATCCCGGCGGCATGGGCTACGCCGAGCGCTGCGCCGACGCGATGGACAAGCTCGTCCACGCCGTGCATGAGGTCATCAGCAAGTGCCCTTGCGAGGATGGTTGCCCATCATGCGTGGGGGCGGCGCTGCCGGCGTTCGCGTTGACGGACCTTGACAGCGGCACGCGGGGACGCATCCCCGACAAGCAGGCGGCGCTGGTCATCACACATCATCTGCTGGGGCTGAAGCCCTACGTGCCGAAGGCGCGTCCGGGAACACAAGAGCCGGAAGAGACCGCTAAGCGGCCGCCGGTGGCCGAGGAGCCGCCCGAGCCGCCGAAGCCGCTGGACATGCGGCGGCGACTGTCGGAGATTGAGCGGAAGCGCAAGCAGGACTGAGGGCGTCCCACCCCCAGCCCCCTCCCTACAGGGAGGGGGAGGTTTCAGCTCTTCACGTTGAACCGGTAGAACATCATGGCCGGGGCGCCGCCGAATTGCACGGCCAGCCACACCGCCTCCTCGATCTCCTCCTCGGACACACCGGCCTGGCGCGCCTTGTTCAGGTGGATCTTCAGGCACGGCTCGCACTTCGTGACGATGGACAGCGCCACGCTGAGCAGCTCCTTCTGCTTGAGATCCAGCGCGCCGGGGCGGTTGGCCTCCTCCATGAAGATGGCGAAGAGTGCGGCGGCCTCGCTGGTCGTCTCGCCCGCGGTGGCCATCTGGGCGCAGCAGGGCTCGCCGGCGGCCCCGTCTCGCCCCGCGCAACACGACCGCTCATCCTCGGCGGCGCGACCGGCACAGCATGGCGCCGATGCCTCGGCCGGTTCGCTGCAGCAGCACGACGGCAGTTCCTCGGCCTCGGCGGCGCAGCATGGTTGCTCCTGCGGCTGTCCCTCCTGCTTCACGATGATCTTCCCTTCGGATGGCTCGACGATGCGCCCGATGATGGCGGCGTACTCGTGCCCGGTCTCGTGCAGTTGCGCCAGCAGCCTCTCCGCCCGATTCTCGGCGATGCAAATCAGGAGGCCGCCGGAGGTCTGGGGGTCGTGCAGGAGATGCAGCAGTTCCTCGGCGACGTCACCCTCAACCTGCAGGCACTGACGTGCGTGCTCGCGGTTGCGTTCGGCCCCGCCGGAGACGAGGCTCTGGCGCGCGTAGTCGCGTGCTGCGGGGAGGGCCGGCACGCGGTCAGCGATGATCTCAGCGGTGACACCGCTCTGCGCAACCATCTCACTCAGGTGCCCCAGCAGGCCGAAGCCCGTTACATCCGTCGCGCAGGTCACACCCGCCTCGACCATGAGTTCTGATGCCGTCTTGTTCAGGAACGTCATCCAGCGTGCCGCCTCGGCCTGGGCCTCCGGCGTGGCGCGACCGAGTTGGGCCGCGAAGGCGATGATGCCCACACCCAGGGGCTTGGTCAGGATGAGCGCGTCTCCCGGTCGTGCCACGGCATTCGTGATGAGCCGTTGCGGGTGAATGAGCCCCGTAACGGCGAAGCCGAACTTGACGTCCAGGTCGTTGATGCTGTGCCCGCCGATGATCGGCACGCCGGCCTCGGCGAGCTTGTCGGTGCCGCCGCGCATCATCTCCGTCATCACGCTCAGATCCAGGTCTTCCACCGGGAAGCCAACGATGGCCAGGGCGCTGAGCGGCTGCCCGCCCATGGCATAGACATCGCTGACGGAGTTGGCCGCGGCGACCTGGCCGAAGGTGTACGCGTCGTCCACGCTGGGGGTGAAGACATCCACCGTCTGCACCAGTGCGGTCTCGGAGTCGAGCTTGAACACGCCCGCGTCGTCGCCGGTGTTCGAGCCGACGAGCACGCGCGGGTCGGTCACGGGCGGCAGGCCCCCCAGCGCCTGCTTCAGGTCCGTCTGGCTGATCTTGGAGGCGCAGCCGGCGTTCTTGACGAGGCTCGTGAGCGGCACGCTGGCCGAGAGGTCGGGCAGCTTCTCGCCCGCGCACTGGCAGACGTTGTGCTCCTTGAACACGTCACATGGGCACGGCTTCTTCGGGTTGCAGATGCAGTGCCCGAGCTTGATGGAGCGTTCCATGACGCGACGGCGGCGTTCGAGGTCAACCATGGTTCTCATCCCTCAGATCACAGGGCGCGGGTGGTCGTAGAACCCGCTGTATTGCTTGCAGCTTTCGATGACGCGCACCACCTCGGCGGCCTCTTCAGGCTTCACGACCATCTCCTGCCCCTCGCGCAGCACGCCCCAGAGGTTGTCGTAGAAGTCGCCACTGCCCGGAGCCGTGGCCTCGACCTGCTCTTCCTGCCAGGTGATGACATCGTCATTGTCGTAGCGGCGGTTCGCGGCGGCGCCGGGGTCGGCGGTGATGGGCGCCAATTGTGTGGGATCGAACCACTTGAGGTGTGACGTGCGTCCGTCGCTGGTCATGGCGCCATGCGTGCCACAGATCGTCCACTTGGGCTCGGCGAAGGGGCAGGCGAGGGATATCTCCAGGTCGTACACACGCCCGTTCGCGGCAGTGAGCACGACCTTGATATGGTCTTCCACGTCACCGGCTGAGGCGATTTGCTTGAGGTCGCAGTAGACCTTCGTGACCGGCGCGCCCAGCAGTTGCATCCCCAGGTCGAGGTAGTGCGAGCCCGCGTTGTTGATGACCCCGCCGTCGAAGCGGCTGAGCGTCTGCCAGTCGAAGCGGCGCATGAAGCGCAACTCCCTCATGCGGATCTCGAAGACTTCCCCCAGCCGCTGCCCCTCCACGATCTGCTTGAGGTGCAGGAACTCCTGGCTGAAGCGGCGGTTGTGGTGCATGAAGAGCAGTTGGCCCGTCTCTTGCGCCGTGGCGATCATGCGCCGGGCCTCGGCGGCGGTGCTCGCCATGGGCTTCTCGCAGATCGCGTGCCGGCCGCTGCGCAGGACGTCGCAGGTCACGTCGGGGTGCGAGTTGGACGCGCTGGCGACGACGACGGCGTCGGCGTCCGTCTGCGCCAGCAGCTCCTGGTAGTCGGCGAAGCCCGGGCAGCCGAGGTCGGCGGTGACCTCCTGCACGCGTTCGGGCTCCCAGTCGGTCACGCCCGTGATGCGGAAGCGCTCATCGCCGCGCATGCGGGCGATGTGGATGTTGAGGCCGGCGCGGCCGAGGCCGATGACAGCGACCTTGATGGGGGACATGGAGGGCACTCCGGTTTGGTGGTGTGGATGGTCCGCTCATACGCGGCACAGCAGCCCCTTCAGGGCCTGCGCAACCGTCTCGTCCTCGTCGGGCTGGATCGTGCGGAAGTCCAGCACGACGGCGTCGCTCTGGATGCGGGTGAAGACCGGGGGCTCGTGGTGGCGCAGGCAGCGGGCCAACTCCTCGGCCGTCATTTGGAGCGGGCGCACGGAGAGCACGACGCTCGGCAGCTTCTCGATGGGTGCGGCGCCGCTGCCGATCTCCGTCTCGCCCGGCTGGACCGCGAGGGAGGCGACCTCCGCGGGCACGCCGGACAGAGCGACGAGCACAACCTCCGCGCGCTGCTGCAGGCCGTCAAGCGGGAGCGACATCATGCGGCAGCTCGGGTGTTCCGCCAGCAGTTCCGCCTCGTTCAGGAAGAGCTTGAGTGTGGCCTCCAGGCCTGCCGCGACCATCTTGTCAATCCGCAGGGCGCGGGCGAGCGGATTGCGCTTGATCTGCTCGACAGCCTCACGGGTGCCGACGATGATGCCGCACTGTGGTCCGCCGATCAGCTTGTCCCCGCTGAAGCACGCGACGGTCGCCCCGGCCTTGATGCTGTCTTGCGCGAGCGGCTCGGGACCCAGGCCGAAGCGTCGCATGTCAATGAGTGCGCCGCTGCCGAGGTCGTCCACGACGGGCAGGTTGTGCTTGCGCCCGAGTTCAGCCAGAGGAGCGATGTCGGGCTCGGCGGTGAAGCCCAGGATGCGGTAGTTGCTCTGATGCACGCGCATGATCGCGCCGGTGTTCTCGCCGATGGCCCGCTCGTAGTCGCGCAGGTGGGTCTTGTTGGTGGTGCCCACCTCGCGCATGATCGCGCCGCTCATCGCCATGACCTCGGGCATGCGGAACGCCCCGCCGATCTCGACGAGTTGCCCGCGCGAGATGATGACTTCGCGCCCCTGGGCCACCGTGTTGAGGATGAGCATGGTAGCCGCCGCGTTGTTGTTCACGACGGTGGCGGCTTCGGCGCCGGTGAGCGCGCAGAGGAGGTCCCTGTAGTGCTCGTCGCGGGACATGCGTCGGCCCCGGTGCAGGTCCGTGGCGAGGGTGCAGTAGCCGCGGATGGTGTCGTGCACCGCGGCGACGGCGGCAGGCGCCATGAGCGCCCGTCCGAGGCCCGTGTGCAGGATGATCCCGGCGGCGTTGATGGCGTGGCGCATCGAGGGACGCAGGGCCTGACGCAGGCGATCCACGAGCACCTCCGCCACGGGCACGCCGTCCTGCCCGTTCCACCGGCCGCCCACAATGTCCGCCCGGGCCTCGTCCAACACGCGACGGAGGGTATAGACGACGACGCCATGGCCGTGCTGCTCGATGAGCGCGCGCACGTCGGGCTCGTTGAGCAGCCGGTCCACCGACGGCAGTTGGCGCAGGAGGTCGTTCATGGACTGCTACTTCTCCACTCCGTCTCTCGCCGCCTGCGCGAGAGCGCGCAGGTGGGACAGTGGTGTGGTCGGCACGACCGCACAGGCCGGGGCGATGATGTCGGCCGCGGGGAGGCCCGTCTTGTGCGTCCAGCGGGCGATGCGCTCGGGCGGCCCAGCTTCGAGGACCAGAGCGTCAAGGTTGCCCATCAGTGGCATATGCGGGAGGCGCTGGCGCAGGCGCCGCAGGTTGACGACGGCATCCACGCTGAGGCAATCGGCCCCGGTGTGCCGCAGCAGCGGGGCGAGTGTGAGCAGGTTGCCGCAGACATGGAGGATGACCGGTGGGCCTGCCTCCCGGAGTGAATGGATCAAGCGCGACAGCGGCGGCAGCACCAGTTGCTCGAACAGGCGCGGCCCGACGATCTCACCGGTGGCGGTGGGGTCGGCGATGACCATCACATCGGCCCCCGTGCCGATCTGCTCTCTCCCGAAGGCGACAAGCAGGTCTGTCACGCGCTCCAGGGCCTCGCGCACCGACTGCGGTTCGCGAATCATCTCCTTGAAGAAGCGGTCGGGCTGTACGAGCGAGGCCACCAACGAGACAGGGCCGACGAGATTGCCCAGCAAGGGGGCATCGGGCCGCGCGGCGCGTAGCTGTCGCATGGCCTGCAGCACGATCTGCGCCCGCGGGCTCTGCGCGATGGGGGAGAGGTCGCTTGCCAGCAGTTCCCGCGAGGGTGCGAAGGGCTCGCGAATGACTCGGGGCTGGGTGAGGCGATCGCCGAAGTCCACTTCGGCCCCGAGCGCCTCGGCCTCCACCGTCATGCAGAAGGGCACAGCCAGGTTCTCTAGGCCACCTTCGTCGTGCACAGTCAGCGCCAGCCGCACCATCTGGTCGAGATCATGGTGCGCCGCGGGCCAGTGGCAGCCGCACAGGTCCATGGCCTCCACCGTGGCGACCGACATCATCCCCCCGGGGCAGATGACCGGGGGGCGGTCCAGCGGCTGACGGCGCAGCGCCGCCAGGAGGCGTTCGGTCTGGTTCATGCTTGCGGCTCGGGAGAGCCGCGCTCCTTAGCTCGGCGATCCGTACTCACGAACGGTCTGCAGCATCGCGCCGATGTTCTCGTCCGGCGTGCCCAGCGGCACTTCACAGCCGCTGGCGACGATGTAGCCTCCCGGGCTGTCGGCCGTCAGACGGATGCCTTCGAGCGTCCTCTCGGCGACCAACTCCGGCGTGCCGTAGAGCAGCACCTCGGCCGGCGGGACGTTGCCCATCAAGCACACGCGACTGCCGACGGCTTCCTTCGCCTGCTGCAGGTCCACCCTATCGAGGCTGAGCACCTTGGCGCCCTCGTCCGCCATCTGGTCCCAGATCAGGTGCGAATGGCCGCAGATGTGGAGCACGGGGGGGAGCCCCGCGGCGGCGATCTTGGCCAGGATGGGCTGCGTGTACGGCGCGGCAAACTCGGCGTACTGCTTCGGGCCGATGACACTGCACGAGGCGACCGGATCCACCGGCACGGGCACGCCGCCGGCCTCGATGATGGCGTCATTGAACAGCAGCGCGGCTTCCATCGCCATCCTGAGCAGACGGTGGGCCAGTTCCGGGGCCTTGCGGAGGGCCTTCACGAACTGGTCGGTGCCCATGAGCGCCGCGGCAATCGTGAAGGGCATGGCGTAGCAGCACGAGACGAAGACCTCACCGCCGACCTCGGCGTTCGCCGACTTGATGGCCTCGAGGAAGACCGGCAGGCGACCATCGCTGTGCGGGTCGGGCAGGCGGACCTGGTCCACATCGTCCGGCGTGTGCACGACCGGCTCTTCCACGCGGGGCGGGTCGTCGTCGAAGTACTTGAGCTTCGTGCCCATGGCCTCGGCGATGAGCGACGTGTCGGTGAAGAGCGTGATCATGTCCTGGCCGAACTTGCGGTAGCAGTCGGCATGGGCCTTGCCCAGCGCGGGGCCATCGTTGAGGGTCTCGCTGACCTTCAGTCCGGCGGCGCGATTGGCATGGTTCAGGATCAGCGGCACGCACAGGAGGCGGTCAGTTGGTTGGCCCTGCAGGAAGGCCAGGAAGCGTTCTTTGGGGGTCATGTTAGCTGGCGACATCGTGGGCCTCCTGCGAGCGCGGCTCGCCGGCCAGCAGGGACTGGACCACACGAACGGCTTCGGCAGCGTCGCGGCCATAGGCATCGGCGCCAATCTTCTCGGCGAAGGCGGCGGAGATCGGTCCGCCGCCGATGATGACCTTGAAGCGGCCGCGCGTGCCGCGACGCTCCAGCTCCTGGACGACCTGACGCATCCCCTCCATGGTTGTGCTCATGAGCGTGGACATGGCGATGATGTCCGCGCCGACGCGCTCGGCCTCGTCGGCGAATTGCTTGACGGGCACGTCGCGGCCGAGGTCGTGCACCTCGAGCCCGGCGCCCTCCAGCATCATGCGGACGATGTTCTTGCCGATGTCGTGGATGTCGCCGGCGATGACGCCGATGACGACCTTGCCCTGCTGGGGCATCGTGGCGGGGTTCAGGTGCGGGCGGAGCACCTCGAGCGCGGCATACATCGCGTCCGCGCAGATGAGGATCTCCGGCACGAAGTACTCCTCGTTGTCGTACTTCTCGCTGACCACGGCCATGCCCGGCGCGAGGCCGTTCATGATCGTGTGGTAGGCGTCCATCCCCTCCGCCACCGACGCCTCCGCCAGTTCGCGCGCCCGGTCCTCCTCCATCTCGATGACGGCTTCCCTAAGGCCCTGCAGAATGGTGTTCGCGTCCACGACGATCACCGCCCTCCTATGCTTGCGGGTCTGGAGACCCGCGCTCCCAAATGACAAGCGGATCCACCGGGAGGCGGATCCGCTTGAGGGAGATGCTGAGGGGGATGCTAGTCGGTGGCCTCACCCTCTGCCTGGCCCAGCGGTCCCAGATCGGCCGTAGCCTTCACTGTGTACCTTCCCGGTTGTACTCGCACGGAGTACAGGCAGGAGCCGCCTCACCCAAAGCCCAGACGGTCGAGCGGCACGGTCGTGTCGCTCACCGTCCGGCCGTCGGCACCGAGCACTTGCAGCCTGACCAGCGGGCTGCCCTGCGGTGGGTAGCAACTGATGCTGAAGTCGCCCGCGCTCAGGGCCGCGGCGATGCCGAGGCCATTGCCCGGGCGGGTCTGCAGGTTGACGATGAGAGGGCGTGGTGCAAGGACGGGCGCCTTCTGAAGGTCCGTCACCAGCTTCAGGGGCTGACGGAAGGTGTACTCCCAGTCCTGGTTGTCCTGGCGCAGCCGCACGCGCATGGTGACGGCAAAGCCGGAACCCATGTATGACTTCGTCAGTGTCACGACCAGCGGCTCCTTCACGCCCGCGGCATTGGCGTTGTAGCCGAAGTCGAAGCTGATGGGCTTGTAGGGGTCGTACTCCGAGTCGCCGGCCCGGGTGATTCTCTCCGCCACCTCGATGACGTTGTTGAAGTTCGTGTCGGCGTAGATCGTGTCATAGCCGGTGCCGGCGCCGCCGGACTCGTCGCCGGCCAGCAGCAGCACCTTCTGATCGTCGGCGGTCAGCGCGAGCTTCGCAAAGGCCGGCCTGGCGCTGACGAACTCCACGGGCACGGGCGTCTGGGCTTGGGTGACCGAGAGGCTGAGGCACAGCAGTGCCGTCATCAGCAGCGTGGAACAGACACGTCCGGGCATATGCCGGTTCTCCTTGCGATGGTTCTCTCTACACAATACATAACGCGTTTACGCGTCTGGAGTTCCCGCACCGCTACTTGCCAATTGGCGTCGGGATGACCTTCACCGGGAACGGGCACGACTTGAACACTGGCCGGATGGTCAGCTTGCCCTTCAGTTGCGGAGGTATTCCACCGGAATACGTGCAGGAGCCGCCTCACCCATAGGCAAACTTGCCTTGCCACACCACCTTGCCCTGCTTGTTGAGCACCTCGAGACCAGGGGCGTCGGAACGGTCGGCATCCGACAGGTTGGTGCTGTGCCCGCCGACGTCGGTGACCTTCAGAGAAAGGCGGTTGAACTGCTTTTCGCTCTCCACCTTGGCGGTGTAGGGCGGCCCGACCTCAAGGGGTTGCTCCTGGCCGCCCGTGACGGTCAGCGACGGGGCCTCATAGAGCATCGTGCGGGCTTCCCACACATTCTCGCCGGTTCCGGCTCGCGCCGTGAAGCTGCTGAGACGCAACGTGCCGGCCTGGACCGTATAGCGCCCGTCCGTGCTCCGGCTCGACAACTCGCGCGAGCCGAGGCGGTATTCCAGTTCGCCCTCGCCCTGCCACGAAGTCACCAGGACGGCGGGTGGACCGGTCATGCGTTCGCGGAGGGCAGCGACAACTTCCGCGCCGTACTTCGTGCCCGTGGTGAAGACCACGACGAAGAGCAGGGCTACGAGGGCGAGCACGGCCACGATCAGGCCTCGGCGGTCACGGCGATGCCGCACGCGCCAGAGGCCGACCACCAGGGCGATCAGCCACACCAGCCCGCAGGCCGCGAGGACCACTGAATTGACCAGGCTCTGGTTCACCAGTCACTCCCGTGAGGTTACTGACAGTAGTATAGTTACATATTGCGCAAATGTCATCCACTCTGTTACGCCCTGGCGGGCCAGCCACTCGAACATGGCCTCCAGCAGGGGGCGTGTCTGGTCCCACGTGCGGGCCATCGAGGCGTAGTGGCTGCCGATGACGAGCACCCCATCCTCGCCGGCCTCCGCGAGGAAGTGCTCCAGTTCGGAGATGAGCAGCGCCAGGCGCTGGTCGGCCTGGTCGGCGGTGACGCCGCCGATGAGGAGGTCCTCCATGCAAGGGACCTCCAGCACGCCGGGGGGCTCCGTCCAGGGGCGGCAGGGGAAGTCGGGCTGCCAGAGGGTGCCGACCGAGCCGGGATGCTTCCCCAGCGTCCACGCCGTCGCCGTCGGGTTGATCCCGCGGCTTGAGGACACGGTGATGCCTACGGCGTGCAAGGCCTCGTACATGCCAGGGCTGACACCGAAGCACGGGGCGCGGAAGACGCTGGGCTGGCCGCCGAAGGTGCGCTCGTAGTGGCTGACGCCCCGCTCCAGCTTCTCCTGCAGGCGGTCGGCCTGGTGCTCGCGCTGCCAGTGCGCCAGGTTGGCCTCGTACTCCTCGAAGGGCCTGGGGTTGGCGCGGCGGGTGCTCGGCTGGGGCAGGCCGAACTCCAGGCACGTGTCGTGGCTGAGGCCATGGAGCTGGAAGTCGTGGCCACGACTGCAGGCCCAGTCCAGCGTCTCGCGCCAGTTGTCATGCGCCTGTTGCCAGTTCCCGGGCTCCGGCACCCAGAAGAAGGTGCCGTGCAGGCCGAGGCTGTCGAGCCACTTGACGACGGTGCGGAAGTCCTCGGTGGCCTGGGGGCTGGTGGAGGCGCCGACATCATCGTTGGAGAAGATGGCGAGCATGGCAGGCTCCCGGGAGTCGAGATGCCGCGTAGGTGCACCGGTCCCCCGGCGCACATTCCGCCCGCCGGAGGACCGGCGGGCCTACGCGAACCACAGCAGATAGCGCTTGGCCACTTCTTCGCTGAAGGCGCCGACTATCCCCCAGATGCCGCCGGCGAACAGGATGTGGCCGA
>CAZZDO010000038.1:0-20429 GCA_964653205.1 uncultured Armatimonadia bacterium
AGCGGCCAGGACGGCATCGAGGCCACCAAGATCGCCGCCGGCGTCCACAAGAGCCTCGAGACGGGCGGGATTGTGGAGCTGTAGGCCTTCTCGAATGACCTCGCTGTGCTATACTGTCTTCTGTGCAGCAGCAAGAGGCGAGACCGATGGCCAAGACCGAAGAGAGAGCAGTAGAAGAGCAGACGGCCCAGGGGCAGATGAGCGCGCAGCGCAAGCGCAAGGACGTTGACGCCGCCATCGAGGACGTCATCAAGCGTCATCGGGGAGCGTTCGAACGCCTTGCAAAGCTCTGACCTCAGGTGGCTCGACTTCAAGGCACTGCTCGATTTGCACCGGCGACTGCTTGAGGAGACCGGCGGATGTGACGGCGTACTGAAGCCCGAGGCACTGGAGTCCGCACTCGAACGCCCCCATACGGAGATTGGGGGCGTTCGGCTCTTCCCCAGCCTGTTCGCCAAAGCTGCCGCGCTCGCCCATAGTGTCGCCACGACACACCCGTTTGTGGACGGCAACAAGCGTGCTGCCCTCGGCGCCGCCGCGACGGTGCTGTGCCTCAACGGGTTCATCATTGACGTGGACAACGAGGGCGCGGTAGCAGCGACACTGCACCTGGCCCGCAAGGAGTGGAGCCTCGAGCAGTTCGCCGCCTGGCTCGAGGCCAATGCCGTTCCCGCTACGCCGGAGGAGTAAAGATGCGCGACAACAAGATCATCGCCGCCCAGGTCGGCTACGGCATGTTCGGGGCCGACGTTGTGGCCGGGACCATGTGGGACCTGCAGCGCAATGGCCTGAGCCCCTATCTCGACCGCCTCGGGTTGGACGACTGGTGCTCGGCCTATGATGGCATCGGCTTTGAGATGGCGGCCATCGGCACGCGCTCCGAGGCCTCCGTCCAGCGCGCCGTTGAGGAGAATCACGAGCGCACCGGCCTGCGGCCCGCGGCCTACCATGGTGACGCCCCGTGGGATGACATCCTCCGCGACCATCCCGACCTCGATGTGCTGATCGTCGC
This sequence comes from uncultured Armatimonadia bacterium, assembly GCA_964653205.1. GTDB lineage: Bacteria > Armatimonadota > Zipacnadia > Zipacnadales > UBA11051 > JAJFUB01. The sequence continues at coordinate 1,013 of CAZZDO010000038.1, forward strand.
CACGCCGGACAACCTGCACACCGCGCCGATCCTCGCCGCGCTCAACGCCGGCGTCCATGTCATCGCCGAGAAGCCCCTGTGCCTGGACCTGCGCGAATGTGACGAGATCATCGCGCTCGCGCAAGCGAAGCGCCTCATCGTCGGCGCGGACATGCACAAGCGCTACGACCCGGACCACCTGAAGATCTTCCATGAACTCAAGCCGCAACTCGGCCCGCCCATCCACGCGCGCGGCGTGCTCGAAGAGCCCCTGGAAGTCTCGACCAAGACCTTCAAGTGGGTCGAGGAGAGCGACCCCTTCACGTACGTCGGCATCCACTGGGTGGACCTGTTCTGCCACTACCTGCAGTGCACGCCGGTCAGCCTCTTCGCCATCGGGCAGAAGGTGCGCCTGCGCAACGAGTTCGGCAAGGACGCCTTCGACGCCACGCAGGTGCTGGTCACATTCCGCGAGGGCTTCAGCATCTTCTTCGACAACAACTGGCTCACACCAGCCGACTTTGAGGGGCCCGTCAACCAGGAGAGCGCGTTCCTGGGCTCCTATGGCAAGATCGAGTCGGACTCGCAGTACCGTGGACTGCGCTACTGGATCGAGAACAAGGGCTCGCGCACGAGCAACACCCATTTCTTCCGTAACGTCCGCCGGCCGGACGGGTCGCTGGCCTGCACGGGCTACGGCAAGGACAGCCTCGTGGACTGCCTGGAGAAGGTCTACCGCATCAAGACGCAAGGCGCGACGGCCGCCGAGTTGGCCGGCGCGTACCCGGACGCGCAATCCCAGCGCATCCCGACCGCCATCGTCCACGCCGCCCGTGCCGTAATGCAGCGCAACCAGGAGCACTTCGAGGCCGGGCACGGCCAGCCGTGCACGGCGACCTTTGACGAGGGGGCCATCACGCTGCGGGACCCGTTGCGCGGCGATGAAGTGCTGGTGGCAACCAGCGTCTAACAGGCGCTTCACACTGACCCGCCGAACGGGTATAATGGCGGCACCGACAGGCGCACGAGGAGAACACTATCATGCGGCTGCATCTCTTGTTGAGTCTCATCGCGCTAACCTTAGTCGCTGTTGCCTACGCCGCGCCGGCCGGCCCGCTGGTGGCGGGCACCGCCCCGGCCGGGCCGGGCGCGCTCACCCCCGACTTCCGCACCGGCGTCCACTACCCGGACAACGTCTCGGTCCTGGCAACCATGCCCATGGGCGTGCCGCCGCCGATGCCCAACTACACCGCGCCGTACAACGAATGGGCCGACCCCGCGTTGGTACGGGGCCATCGGCCGGCGATGACCAGCGACATCGTCATCATGACGTCGCACCGCCGGGGCACACCCCATGTGGTTCATCACAACGAAGACTAGCCGGTCGGCGCGAAGCGCTGCCGCGTAGCGTCGTCCCCCCGGCTCTGATTGCCGCTACCGCAGAAGGACCTCGCCGTGCTGGAGGTCCTTCATTGCCATTCGAGACAGGAAGTGAGCCCATGCCCAAGATCATCACCGCACTGCCCGGCCCGAAGAGCCAGGCCACCCTCGCCAAGTCGCGCCAGTATGAGCCACAGTCCATGAGCGACCAGGTCCCACTCGTGTGGGACCATGCCGAAGGCGTCCACATCTGGGACGTGGACGGCAACGAGTTCCTCGACTGGACCAGCGGCGTGCTCGTCACCAACGTCGGGCACTCCCACCCGCGCTACGTCGCCGAGGTGCAGGACCAGGCGAGCAAGCTCATCAACTGCTACGACTTCCTGTCCCAACCGCGCGCGGACCTGGCCGAGAAGCTCGTCTCGATCACCCCACCGCACCTGGACCGCTGCTTTCTCGTGACCACCGGCACCGACGCGACCGAGGCCGCCTTGCGCATGGCCCGGCGGGCCTCCAAGGGCTGGGAAGTCCTTGCCTTCCATGGCGCCTTCCACGGCCGCACCTATGGCGCGGCTTCGGCGGGCGGCTCGATGGGCGTGAAGAAGGGCTTTGGGCCGATGGTCCCCGGCTTCCTGCACGCCCCCTTCCCCTACTGCTACCGCTGCCAGTTCGGGCGCTCCCTGGACGAGTGCGATACCTTCTGCCTGAAGTATCTGGACTACCTCGTCAGCAAGGAATCCTGCGACGAGCTGTGCGCGGTCATCACCGAGCCCTACCAGGGCGGCGCCGGCTCGATTACCCCCCCGCCGGGCTACTTCGAGGGCCTCGACAAGTGGGCCAAGGACCGCGGCCTGGTCTTCATCTTCGATGAGGTGCAGTCGTCCTTCGGGCGCACCGGCAAGATGTTCGCCTTCGAGCACTTCGACATCAAGCCCGACCTCGTCACGCTCGGCAAGGGCCTCGGCAGCGGCGTGCCGTGCAGCGCCGTCATGGGCACCAGCGCCATCATGGACATCCTGCCCCCGGGCAGCATGGGCAGCACGAACGGCGGCAACCCGCTCTCCTCGCGCGCGGCCCTGACCGCCATCGGCATCATCGAGGACGAGCAGCTCGTGGACAACGCCGCGAAGATGGGCGAGCTGTTCAGGGCCCGCTTCGAGGCCATCCAGAAGAAGCACGAGCAGCTTGGCGACATCCGCGGCATGGGCCTGGTGTGGGGGCTGGAGCTGATCACCGACGCGAAGTCGAAAGGCCCGGATGCGGACCTGACCCGTCGCGTCATCAACAACGCCTTCCAGCGCGGCCTGTGCGTCATCGCCCCAATCGGCATCCACAAGAACGTGGTGCGCGTGGCCCCGCCGCTGATCATCTCCGAGGCCGAGGCCAACGAGTCGCTGGACCTCTTCGAGGCGGCCTTTGAGGCGGCGCTGTAGCAGGAGAGCCGCACGCTGTGCAGGAGCCTGACAGGGACGCGGCCGCTGGTCGCGTCCCTGCTTGACTCTTCAGGCGGGGAAGACTACGATTCCGCTGGGCCGATCGAGGCACCGAGGAACTGACGGATGGCTACGAACGCAACGAGGATCAGAGTACACGTGCGCCATGGGCGGATCGAACTGCCGCCCGAGTTGCTGGCCGAGCACCACATCGAGGACGGCGATGAAGTCGAGGTCGTGCTTGCCGATGGCGCGGTGCAGGTCCACGCGTCGCGGAAGCGGGATCTGAGCAGGTTCGTCGGGATCCTGAAGGACACCGCCCTGACCAAGACCACGGATGAGTACATGCGCGAGATCCGCCCTCGATGATCTGCGCCCTCGACGCCTGCGTGCTACTGGATGTGTTCATCGAAGACCCGGAATGGACGCGCCCGTCACGCACTCTTCTGGAGAGCTTGGCGGGCATCTCCGATTTCGTGATCTGTCCGGAGGTCTACGCCGAGGTACTGCCGCACGCCCCGAGTTCCGCATTCCTGGATGCGGTGCTGTCTGACTTTGGGCTCTTGGTGGTGGCGACCGACGTGGCAGTGGCTCGCGTCGCCGGCGAGGTGTGGGCGCAGTACCGGCGTGCCGGGGGCCCACGCTTGCGCATCCTCACCGACTTCGTTGTGGCCGCTCATGCCTTGGTGCACGCCGATGCCTTCGTCACACGAGACGATGGCTTCTTCCGCAGCTACTTCAGCGATCTGACTGTCATCACCCCCTAGCCTGCCGACGGTTGACCCCAACCGCGGATGGTCATGCGCAGGAGCATCACCCATGTCCACCCCGCCCGCCGCCGTTGCCGATCTCCTCAACGCCGCCTGTGCGGAGGCCCGCGCACTGCCACGTCTGGTGGCCTGGCCGGCGGAACGGCCGCTCCTGACTGCCGATGACATCATCAAGGCCCGAGAGCACACGCCCGACGAGTTCCTCCTCGAACGCGACGGGCACGTCGTCAGCGGCGTGGCCGTGAACCCGGGCCGCGACGGCACAGGCTACCTCGCCTTCTTCGCCACGCACCCCGACTACCGCCGTCAGGGGCTGGCGAGCGAGTGCCTGCAGCGTGCTCTGGACTTCCTGAAGTCGCGGGGTGCCGCCAAAGTCCAGACGAGCCCCTTCGTTGACTCCCGCCTCACCGCCGCTTGCGCCTTTCTCGAGCATCACGGCTTCGTCGTCCACGACCCGGACCATCAGAACATGGTCATGCAGATTGACATGTCCAGTTACGAGCCCGAGCCCATCGCTCTGCCCGAGGGCTACCGCATCGAGGCCCTGCGCCCGGAGTGGGTCCCGCAGTACCTGCAGGTCAAGGACCGCGTCTTCGGCGGGACCAGCCCCGGCGACTGGTTCGAGAAGACCTTCAGCCACCGCTGGGACTTCGAGTGGGACGGCTGGATGACCCTCTGGCAGGGCGACGAGATGATCGGCATCTCCGGGGCCGACCTCTTCCGTGACCCGGCCCACCCCGAGTGCTACAGCGGCGCGCAGATCGAGTATGTCGGCGTCGTGGACGGGCACCGCGGCCTGCGTCTCGGCGAGATCATCGTCCGTGCGTGCCTGGACTACATCAAGGCGCGCGACCTGCCCTGCCAACTCATCACGCAGCGCTTCCGCGTTCCGGCCGTCACCCTCTACGAGAAGCTGGGCTTCCGCTTCCAGCGCGAGAACCGCACGTATGAAAAGCCCCTGTAGCCCATGAAGCCCCGCGAACAGGGCGTGCGCCGCCTGTTCGGCCGCATCGCGCCCCACTATGACTTCCTGAACACCGTCATCAGCCTGGGCCTGCATTGCGGGTGGCGGCGCCGGACGATCCGCCTGCTCGCGCCTCGTCCCGGCCAGTTGTGCCTCGACCTGGCCGCCGGCACGGGCGACTTCGCCTTGCGCCTGGCCCGCCTGGGGGCGCAGCCGGTCGCTCTGGACATGACGCCCGAGATGCTGGCGGTGGCGCGGCGACGCGCGCCAGGGCTGTGGATCGTGGCGGGTGATGCCTTCGCCCTGCCCTTCCCGGACGCCACCTTCGACTGCCTCACCGCCGGCTTCGCCTTTCGCCATGCGCAGGAGGACCTGCCGCTGATCCTGGCGGAGTTGCGCCGGGTGCTGAAGCCGGGGGGCCGCTGCGCCTCGCTCGAACTGTCCCATCCTCCGCGTCGCTGGTGGCGCCGGCTGTCCGACCTGTACATCCAACTGCTCATGCCGATCGTCGGGGGCTTCGTGGACCGCGACGCCTATCAGTACCTCGCTGATTCACTGCATGGCTACCCGGACGCCGAGCACCTGGCCGCGCTCTTCCGTCAGGCGGGCTTTGGGGAGTGCTCCTACGAGCTGTTCGCGGGGGGAGTGGCCGCCGTCCACGTGGCGACCGTCACCCCACGCCGGGAGGCGTGAGCCCGCGCCCCGTTGTTCCTCCCACATATACCGAATCGACCTGGACACGTGGATGAAGACGACGCTACGCCCCGCGACCCCTCATGACAGCACCGTCATGGGCGGGGTCTACCTGGCCGCCTTCCCTGACAGCGTGCAGCACTTCTTCGGGGATCGCCCCCCGGCGCCTCAGGCCGTCGGTGACCTGCTCGCCATCCCGCTACTAGCCGAACCCGGCTGCGGCTGGGTCGCGGAAGCCGATGGCGTGGTCGTGGGCTACTGCCTGGCACCGGCTCATGTCAGCCGCCTGTCACGCCCGCTGTGGCGGGGCCACTTGCTGCGGATGCTGGGGCGCTGGCTGACCGGACGCTACCGCATCGGCGTGGGTGCAGCGGTGCGCCTGGCCCGCGATCGTCTGCTCGTGTCCACCCGTGATCCGCACCGTGTGGAGGCCCACATTCTCTCGGTAGCGCTGCTTCCGGGCTGCCAGGGGCAGGGCCTGGGCCGTGAGTTAGTGCAGAAGGGACTCGCCTACCTGGCCGCATGCGGCGCCCCTCGCGTGCGCCTGGAGGTTCGTCCCGACAACACCGCGGCGCTGCGGCTCTACGAGCGCCTCGGGTTCGCGACGGTCGGTCGGACCCGGGACTCGCAAGGGGAATGGCTGATCATGATCCGTGAGGCGGCCGCATGAGCCCTTTCCCCTCCAGGGCCTGGCGCTGGTCAAGCGGTCGCGTCCTGGTGGCCGCGTCCGGCCTGGCCGTGGCCGCCTACCTGGCGCTTGTCGCGAGGGCCATCATCTGGCCTGTGCACGCCGAACTGCCCGTGCTCCCGGAGCCCCGGGAAGGCCAGCCCGTGCTTGTCATCGCGCCGCACGAAGATGATGAGACGCTCGGTTGCGGCGCCTATATGCGCGCAGCGGTCGCGTCCGGCGTGCCGGTGTGGGTGTGCCTGGTGACCTTCGGCGAGGGCGAGGAGTTGGGCCGCCTCTGGGCCACCAAGCACCCCGTGCCTTCGGCCCGGCAGTTCGTCAAGCTGGGGAAGATCCGGCAGCAAGAGACGCTGAGAGCCCTCCAGAGCATCGGGGTGCCACAGAACCACGTCATCTTCCTGGGCTACCCCAACATGGGCCTGCGCTGGATGTGGTCCGCGCGCTACTGGAGCCCCAAGAGTCTCTGGCGCAGCCCCTTCACCAAGACCGACCATTCGCCGTTCGACGACAGCCTCACCCCCGCGGCCCCCTTCTGCGGGGCGGCAGTCCTGCACGACCTGAAGGCGGTCATGGAGCGCGTACAGCCGCGGTTCGTCTTCTGCACGCACCCGGCCGACATCCACCCCGACCACTGGGCGACATACTGCTTCACTCGCCTGGCGCTCGAGGAGTTGCGGGCGCGCCCCACCCAGGCCTGGGCCCAAGAGTGCGAACTGTTCACCTATCTCGTACACCGCCGCGGATGGCCGTCCCCCTGGGGCTACTACCCCGAACTCAAGCTGGCACCCCCGCCCGCGCTCGTGGACCTGCCGCTCAACCACTGGGTCGAGTGGCCGCTCACGCCGGAGCAGACGCGGGCCAAGAACCGGATGGTCTTGACCTACCGCAGTCAGGCGGCGGCCTTCGACCTGCTGTTGCGCGCGTTCGCACGCCGGAACGAGCTCTTCGCCGCCCTCCAGCCGACCGCACCCGGGCGGGAGTTCTCGTGGCTGTCCACGAGTGACAGCCGGGAACCCCGCGGGGAGACTGCGTACTTGCGACTGCACCTCGGGGCGGACATCGTCGGCGTTCAAGCCATCGCGGCCCCCACTGCCGCGACCGTCGAGGTCCGCACGGCGGCTCCGCTGACCCGCGTGCACTTGGTCGTGCTGATCACCGCGGTGGGACCATCCGACGGGGCCGTGAGGAGCGTATCAGTGGCGCTGTCCCCAAAGCACGCGCCGGAGGTGTGGGCCAGCACCGACCGCGAAGGACCGCGACAGCCCCCAGCCCAGGTGTGGGTCGCCACCGCGGGGACGACTACCACGGTCTCCGTGCCGACGGACTGGACGGGGTCCTGCGGGAAGTTCCTCGTGGACGCGATGACCCTGTCACGCACGCGCATCGTGGACCACGCGATGACCCGCTTTGTGGTCCGCGAACCGGACAGCCTTGCGGCCGTCGGGGCGCACCCGGAGGCAGCGCCTACTCTGGCCTCACGGTGATGGTGCTGCCCGCGTAGGTGTCGGACAGGTCCAGCTCCCCCTGAGGGCCGGCGGTGGCCGTCACCCGCCTCGTCCGCCCGCGCGTCTTCACCTCGACCACGTGCCGCGACCCGGCGGCTACGGGATACCGGCCGTGGGCGAGGATCAGCCGCACCGACACGGGCTCCCCGCCGCGCAGATCCAGCCCCCGGGCCATCGGCCGGACCACACAGCCCGTGCCGGCGATCTCGAACACCACCTGCTGTGGTGCGTACTCCTGCATCAGCACCGTCGCCTCGCCGGCGAAGGGCTGCACCACCAGGGGCGTGCGCGCCAGTTGCTGCGTCTGGGCCGGGGGCGCCTGCGCCAGCAGATGGGCTGTCCCGGGAGCCAGACCCTCCGTCCCGGGCGCCGCGGTGAACTGCGACGCGCACCCGGTGTAGGCATGGCTCCGCGCGCCGTAGGCCCACAGCTCCGCCAGTACCGGCAGCCGCCCGGGGTTGTACACGGCCGCGCCCTGATCGCCTCCCCCGAAGAACGGCCCCGACTGCAGCAGCCCGTTCTGCACGAGTTCGTACCCGGCGCGTCGCCCGAACAGGCGCGTGTGCAGCAGTTGGCTGAGCCCGTCGGCCAGCGGCCAGTACTGCCACAGCGGGTGGGTGGCGAAGACTGCGATACCGGCCCCGTGCTGCCTTCCAATGACCCCGCTGAACCACGCGCGCTTGTCCTCATCAAAGCGCGCGGAGACGGTGGCCAGCGGCGAGGCATTCCCGGTCAGCAGGGCCTCGGCTACCCAACCGCTGACCGGATAGCTGCGCCGCTGCGTGGCCGGGGCGGTGTCGCCCTGACGCGGACTGAAGAGGCCTTGGGCCTTGACGCCCCGGGGCCACGGCGCCAGCGCCCGCAGTCCCTCCGCGGCGGTCAGATCGCCCACCCGCTCCCTGGCGTTGGCGAGGCCCAGGATGCCGAAGGCCTGCTGCAGCACCTCCGGCACTTGCGTCCACGAGCCGGTCTGGTACGCTCCCAGCCCCAGGTCGGCCACCAGGCACCCGCCCTGCCGCACGTACTCCTCCAGTTGCCCGGCCTGTGGCGGCGGCAGGCTCAGGCACGCCGGGGCCAGCACGCAACTGTAGCTTGCCAACTCGCGTTCCTGCAGGTCCGCCACGGAGAGGTAGTCCACAACACCGTAGCGCGTACCCAGCCGCAGGTCATAGGCCAGGTTGCTCGGTTCCCCGGGCAGGTAGTCCACGATGTAGCCGTAGACGGGCTGGCGGGTGACGTCGAAGCCGGAGGCGTACGGGGAGGTGATGATGGCGACGTTGGCCCGAGGCTGGAGCATGCACGGAATGGTCGCTGCGTCGCGGATGGCGTTCGTCAGCCTTCGCCCGCGCTCGACCGAGCGCTGCTCGATCTCGTACAGGGGCGCCAGCATCGGCCAGTCTTCCAGCCCGAAGCCCACGGCGCCGTGCAAGGCGGCGTGGTGCATCCAGTTGCGCAGGCTGCCGTCGGCGTAGGCCGGGCTGGAGTTGTCCGGGACGCGGAAGACCGGCAGCACCTGGAACTTGCCCCCGCGCCGGGCGATGTCCAGCGCCTGCGGGTTGTGGGCCATCAGGTCGTTCTCCAGGATCTCCGGCGGCATGTTCACGCACACGACATCGTAGCCGTTGGGGATCGAGACCAGGCTGCGGTAGAGCGTCACCCGACCGGTGAGCACCGGCCGCGCAGCATCCACCTGACGGATGGCCCGCAACCACTGGTCCATCACGCGGTGGTAGGCGTCGGCCTCATAGTCCGCCACGTCTACCATTGCGCGACCGATCTTGTATGGCGCCTGGTCTTCCAGTGTCCGCGCCTGGGTGAGCGTGACGCTGGGCCAGGTCGGGAGGTGCGAGCCCCACCGGGCGTTGAGGGCGTCCAAGCTCGCCTCGCCAGCTTGCAGGTAGGCCCGGAAGTCCGCGTCGCTGAAGGTCAGGTAGCGCTCGAGCGTCGAGCCGGTAGCCCAGGCCGTCAGCCCGGGCTCATCGCGCAGCTGACTGACGAAGGCCTGGATGAGTTCGCGGACCGTGCCGGTGTAGCGCTCGTCGTAGGGGCTGACGCGGTAAGCGCCGGTCAGGCAGGTGGGGAGTTCCACGATGACCTTGATGCCCTGCAGGTGCGCCTCGCGGACTGCCGCGCGCACGGCCTGCAGATCCATGGCTTCCCCGGGCTGCAGGTGCAAGTAGAGGGTGTCCAGGCCGAGGGACTTGAGGATCGGCAGCGCGGACGGGTCGTCCAGACCGTAGCAGAACCGGAACGGCCCGGGCGGCCCGGCGCCCAGTCCGGCGGAGACCCATGTCAGGGAAACGAGCACGACGAGCGTGATCAGACGCATCAGGTGAATGGGACGCTTCAGCGAGGCGGAGGTTCCGCCCCGTTCCGGTGCAGGCGCTTGAGGAGCAGTGGCAGCCACTCGGCCTTGCGGTCCAGCGCCTCGCGCGCCGCCTGCTGTTCGGCCTTGCGCTTGCTGGCGCCTTCGCCGGCGCCGAGGGGCGTGCCCATGAAGCTGACCTCCACGCGGAAGCGCAGGTCATGGGCCGGGCCCTCACTGGCCAGCGTCTTGTACGTGGGGAGCTGGCGCGCGTGACTTTGGACGAGTTCCTGCAGCGCCGTCTTGTGGTCGAAGCGATGCTCGGCCTGCGTCGCCACAGCCCCCGCCACGTCCAGGTGGCTCAGCACGAACTCGCGGGTGGCCTCCAGCCCGGCTCCCAGGTAGATGGCCCCGACCAGCGCCTCGTACACATCGGCCAGCAGAGAGCTCTTGCGGCGGCCGCCGGAATCGTCTTCCCCCTTGCCCAGCAGCAGATAGTCGCCCAGGCCCAGCGCTTCAGCCGCGCGCGCCAGCGACCCTGCCCGCACCAGCGCGGCCTTCGTCTTGGTCAGCAGGCCCTCGTGCAGATCGGGGTACTCATGGTACAGCGCACCGGCAATGATGAGATCGAGGACCGCGTCGCCGAGGAACTCCAGCCGCTGATTGGAGAGGACGGGCGCCAGGCCCTGCTCCCGGATGTACGACCCGTGCTGGAAGGCCTGCTGGAGGAGATCGTCACCGATGTCCGGCAGAGCCAAGGCGTCCCGCAGCTTCTGCCAGCGGGATGGTGACATCTTCGCACCCCTGCTCTCAGTCAACGTACTTCTTGACGATCAGCACAGCGTTGTGCCCACCAAACCCAAAGGAGTTGCTCATGCCATATTCGCCGCTGAACTCCCGGGCCTGGTCCACGACAACGTCGCTGACCACGGCATCGTCCAGGTCGTGGCAGTTCAGCGTCGGCGGCACAACCCCCTCCACGAGCATGCGGGCGGTCAGAGCCAACTCCGTGGCGCCGGTCGCGCCCAGTTGGTGGCCATGAATGGACTTGGTGGAACTGACCAGCGGGCCATCCGCGCCGGGCGCGAAGACTAGCCCCAGCCCCCGCGCCTCCATGTCATCGCCACCCGGGGTCCCGGGGGCGTGCGCGTTGACGTAGGCGATGTCCTCGGGGGCCAGGCGCGCCCGCTTCAGGGCGGCCTTCATGGCCCGCGCGGCGCCACCACCGTCCGGCGATGGCGCCGTGATGTGGTAGGCGTCCCCACTCATCCCGTAGCCCACGATCTCGCCCAGGATGTTAGCCCCGCGCGCTTTGGCGAGTTCCATCTCCTCAAGGACCATGATGGTCGAGCCCTCGCCCATGACGAAGCCGTCGCGGCTGCGGTCGAAGGGCCGGCAGGCCGTGGCCGGCTCGTCGTTCCGCTCCGAAAGCGCTCCGGCGGCGCAGAAGCCTGACAGCGCAGTCGGGCAGATGACCGCCTCGGCCCCGCCGGCGATCATCGCGCGGGCGGCGCCGCGCGAGATGATCTCGAAGGCCTCGCCGAGGGCGTGCGTGCTCGTGGCGCAAGCCGTGACCACCGACAAGTTCGGGCCGCGGGCTCCGTAGTGCATCGAGACCAGCCCCGAGGCCATGTCAATGATCATCATCGGCACCAGGAACGGGCTGACGCGATCCGGGCCGCGGTTCAGCAGGATCGTGAACTGCTTCTCCCAGGTCTGCATGCCGCCGATGCCGGAGCCGATGAGTACGCCGGTCTCGTCGCCCAACTCGCCGTCGAGCTTCAGTCCCGACTGCTCCATCGCCAGCTTCGTGGCGTACAGAGCGTAGCAGGCGAACAGGTCCGCCCGCTTGATCAGCTTGGCGTCGAAGTGCTGGTCGAGATCCTCCAGCGGCGACACTTCGGCCGCGATGCGCGTCTTGTAGGCCGAGACGTCGAAGCTCTTGATCGGCCCGATGCCGCTGCGGCCCTCCAGGCAGTCGCGCCAGAGGGCCTCCAGCCCGACGCCGCTGGAGGAGATCGTCCCAATGCCGGTGATCGCTACGCGAGCGCTCATGTCAACACCGCCCTCACGGAGAATCTTGAGGGATACCCCTGCTCCCAATCCCTAGGCCTGTACGTTCTTGCTCTCGAGGAAGCGCACGGCGTCCCCGACGGTGCGGATCTTCTCCGCCTCTTCATCCGTGATGGTAATCTGGAACTCGTCCTCCAGCGCCATCACGAGTTCGACGATGTCCAGAGAGTCGGCCTTCAGATCGCCGTCGAAACTGGCGTTCTCAGTGACTTCGCTCTCTTTGACGTTCAACTCGCGAACGATCAACTCTTGCACGCGCTCGAACAACGCCATGCACCTTCACCTCCGATTGACTGCCTGCTCTGCTCTGTACAAGACGGCACTCACATAATGAGCCCGCCGTCAATGTTCACACACTGGCCGGTGACGTAGCCGGCTTCGGGCGAGGCCAGGAAGGCCACCACGTTCGCCACGTCCTCCGGCGTGCCCGGTCGCCGCAGGGGGATGCGGGTCAGCCACGCCTCCCGCGCCTCATCGGACAGCGCGTGCGTCATCGCCGTCTCAATGTAGCCGGGGGCCACGGAGTTGGCCGTGATGCCGCGGCTGCCGAACTCCTGCGCGACGCTCTTGGTGAAGGCGATCATGCCGCCCTTGGAGGCCGCGTAGTTCGCCTGCCCGGCATTCCCGCCGACCCCGACGACGGAGGCGATGTTGACGATCCGCCCGTACTCCGCCTTCATCATGACGCGCGCCACGGCTTTGGTGCACAGGAACGCGCCCTTGAGGTTGATGTCCAGGACGAGGTCCCACTGCTCTTCGCTCATGCGCAGCAGCAGGCCGTCCTTGGTGATCCCGGCGTTGTTGACCAGGATGTCCACCTGGCCGAACTCCGCCATCGCCGCCTCAACCATCTTCTGACAGTCGTCGGCGTTGGTGACGCTGCCGACGGTGGCGAGGGCGCGCACACCGGTCGCGGCAATCTCCGCGGCCACGCGCTCGGCGCCCGCGGCGTTGATGTCATTGACCACGATGTTGCAGCCCAGGGAGGCCAGCTTCTTGGCGATGACTTCGCCGATGCCGCCGCCCGAGCCTGTCACGATCGCGACTTGATCCTGCAAACACATCATCTCGGAGAACCCTCCGTAGCGACGCCCGTAGTGGCGTGATTCATCACGCCGCCTTGAGGGCGCGGTAGACCGCGCCGCTACCCCACCAACGCCTCAATCGCCGCCTGAACGCCCGCCAGGTCGCCCGTCGCATGGCACGTCGCGTCCGGGAAGCCACGCCGCACCATGTTCGTCAGGACCTTGCCTGGCCCGACCTCGACGAAAGTCGTGACGCCAGCCCCCACCATCGCGCGCAGGCAGTCGTCCCACCGCACCGAGGAGGTGAGTTGCGCGACCAGCGCCTGCCGCACCTCGTCCGGCTCCGTCCGCGGCGTGGCATCCACGTTGCTGACGACCGGCACCTGCGCCGGCTGCAAGTCCACTCCGGCCAGCGCCTCGCTCAGGCGCTCGGCTGCCGGCTGCATCAGCGGCGAATGAAAGGCGCCGCTGACGGCCAGCGGGATCACACGCTTAGCGCCGGCTTCTTGGGCCAATTCTCCGGCACGCTTCACCGCCGGCTCCTCACCGGAAATCACAATCTGGTCAGACGCATTCAGGTTCGCCAGAACCACGGTTCCAACCTGCCCCGCCTCCGCCACGGCCGCGGTTAGCTTGTCCTCCGCCAGGCCGATGACCGCGGCCATCGTGCCGCCCACCTGGGTCCCAACCTCGGCCATCAACTCACCGCGCACGCGAACCAGCTTCGCCCCCTCGACGGGCGTGAGGCGCCCCGCACCCACCAGCGCTGAGTACTCGCCCAGGCTGTGCCCGGCCACCATCTGCGGTTGCACGCCGGCCTCGGCCAGCAGCGCCGCCACGGCCGCCGAATGCGCCAGCAGCGCGGGCTGGGCATTCTGCGTCAGCGTCAGTTCCTCGGCAGGACCTTCGAACATGAGTTGCAGCAGCGGGAACCCCAACGCCGCGGCGATGTCGTCAAGAACCGCCCTGGCAGCCACCGAACCCTCGTACAGGTCCTGCGCCATACCAACCGATTGTGACCCCTGTCCGGGGAAGATGAATGCGATCATAGTCGTTTGGGGACCGCGGCTCCCCAGAGCCGCAGCCGTTGCCGTATGGAGCGCGGGCTTTCCAGCCCGCGCCGTGCTCTCCACGTCTACTCCTGCCCCAGTTCCTTCTTTAGCGCCTTGGTCAGCGCCGGCACGACCTCGAAGAGGTCGCCCACGAGCCCGTAGTGCGCCACGTTGAAGATCGGGGCGCTGGGGTCGCTATTGATGGCCACGATGCAGTCGGCGGAACTCATGCCCGCCAGGTGCTGCACCGCACCGGAGATGCCGCAGGCGATGTAGAGCTTAGGTTGGACGGTCTTGCCGGTCTGGCCGACCTGGTGGTAGGCCGGGATCCAGCCCGCGTCCACGGTCGCGCGCGAGGCGCCGACGGCCGCGCCCAGCACTTCGGCCAACTCGCGGACGAGCGCGAAGTTCTCGGGCTTGCGCAGGCCCCGGCCGCCGGAGACGATGATCTCGGCTTCCTGCACGTCCAGCTCGCTGCTGCCCTCTTCGCGAATGACTTCCAGGATCTTGCTGGCGATGGACTTCTCGTTCAACTCGACGCTCTGGCGGATGATCTCGGCCTGCCGCGAAGTGTCGGGCTCGGCCTTCTTCATCACGCGCGGGCGGACGGTGGACATCTGCGGCCGGGCGTTGCGGCACACAATAGTGGCCATGACGTTCCCGCCAAAGGCCGGGCGGGTCTGCATCAGCAGCCGCGTCTCGGGGTCAATGGCCAGCCCCGTGCAGTCGGCCGTCAGGCCGGCGCCGATGCGCGCGGCAATCCGCGAGGCCAGGTCGCGCCCCATGGTCGTGGCGCCGATCAGCACGATCTCAGGCTTGTACTTGTTGATGAGCCCACAGATGACGCTGGTGAAGGGATCGGTGCGGTACTGCGCCAGGACTTCGTGCTCGACGAGATAGACCTTGTCGGCGCCGTAAGCGGCGGCGATCGGGACGAGACCCTCGACCTCCTGCCCGGCGAGTACCAGGCTGACGTCCTCTCCCAGCTCGTCGGCGAGCTTGCGGCCCTCGCTCAGCAGTTCGAGCGTCACATCGGCAAGCTTGCCGTCATGCGTCTCGGCGAGCACCCACAGCCCGGAGTACTGGCTGGTGTCCACTTCCTCCTTGCGGGTGATCTCCATGACGATCGCGCCGAACTTGCAGCTACTGACGCAAGCGCCACAGCTCGTGCAGTCGTCGGTGAAACGGGCCTTGCCGTCCACCATCTCGATGGCCCCGTAGGGGCAGGCCGCCAAACACAGCTTGCAGCCGGTGCATTTCTCGCTGTCTATGTAGATGCCCATGCGGCTAGATCACCATCTTCTCGCGCAGCTTGCTGACCAGGGCGTTGACCTGCTCGGGGACTTCGCCCTCCAGGCGCTCCCCATGGGAGTGCCGGTCGGGGGCGAACACCCGCACGACATTCGTGGGTGAACCGTTCAGGCCACAGCGGTCGGTGTCGGCCTCGATGTCGGCGGCCGTCCAGCTCGGGATTTCCTTCTTGCGCGCCTTCATCACGTTCTTCAGACTCGCGTGGCGCGGTTCGTTCATCTGCTTGACGACCGTGATGAGGCACGGCAGCCGCGTCTCGACGATCTCGAAACGGTCGGACAGCAGGCGCTTGACCTTCGCCTTCTTGCCCTCGACCTCCAGGTCAATGGCGTACGTGACCTGCGGGATGCCCAGGTGCTCGGCGAGGCCGGGCCCGACCTGGGCCGTGTCCCCATCGAAGGCCTGCTTGCCGCAGATGATCAAATCGTAGTCGCCGATCTTGCGGACGGTCTGGGCGAGGGTGTACGAAGTCGCCAGCGTGTCGGAGCCGGCGAAGGCGCGGTCGGAGACCAGGATGGCCTCGTCGGCGCCCATCGCCAGGGCGTCCTTGAGCGCCTGGGAAGCCTGCGGCGGGCCCATCGTGATGATGGTGCACTGGCCGCCATGCTTCTCGACGAGCTGCAGGGCGCACTCAATGGCGTTCTCGTCGAACGGGTTGATGATGCTGGGCACGCCTTCGCGCACCAGCGTGTTGGTCACGGGGTCAATCTTGACTTCCGTGGTGTCCGGCACTTGTTTGATGCAGACAATGATGTTCATACAGGCCTCTCGGCGGGTTCGGCAGGTTCTGACCACGTGACCGGAACGAGCATGAGTTTCACGCCGTGCTCATCTTCAATCTCGGTCTCAGTGTCGGCAAGGATCTCGTAGTAGCGCCACTGGCGTGGCGGCTCGTGACGCGCGCGCACGGATGCCGTCCACCACTTGCCTTCCTTGCGCACACTCCCGGGAACCAGCTCGATCTCCAGCACCTGCGGCAACTCGCTCAGGTGCTCCTCGATAACCTGGGTCATCTGTTGCTTGGTCATGGCCCGATTCCCACTTCCCGGAAGACCCGGTCGGCATTGGCCTTGGCCGCCCGCGCGGTGGCGCGGTCGCAGGTCATCCCGGGCCGGTAGTCAGCATCAACACGTGCCTTCCACAACACGCGGTAGGCTCGCCTCGCGTTGCGTCGCCTGCTGACTGGCACACCCGACAAGTTGCTCATGATGTAGTCCAGCATGTCATCGTGAGCTGGGTTGCGCCGACCGGACGCGAAGGTCACCTTGCCAATCAGAAGGTGCGTCACAGCCGCATACGCCGCGAAGTACGAGCGGCTGATGCTGCTTCTGAAGCACCCACTATCCAGCAACTCCTGCGCGTCAGACCGATTGTCCTGAGCGACCTCAAGCCACGTCGCCATCGGTGTCTCCGAACGCTAGCTGATCGCTTCCTTCAGGCACTCGATCGCGATGACGTTGCGCTGGATTTCCGAGGTGCCCTCGACCAACTCGAACAGCTTGCTCTCACGCCAGTAGCGCTGCGCCGCATGGTCGGTGATGTACCCGTGGCCGCCGTGCAGGTTGACGGCGCGGTTGGTCACGCGGGCGCATACCTCGGAGGTGTAGCACTTGGCCATGGCCGCGATCTTGCTCAACTGCCGGCTGCCGGTATCCTTGCACCAAGCGGCCTTGCGGGCCAGCAGTCGCCCGGCCTCGATCTCCATGGCCATGTCGGCGATCTGGTGCTGGATGGCCTGGAACTGGCTGATCTTCTGGCCGAACTGCTCGCGCACCAGCGTGTACTTCACGCCGTCGTCATAGGCTTTCTGAGCCAGGCCCACCGCGCCGATGGCCATGCCGATGCGGCCCACGTCCAAGAGGTCCATCGCGACGCGGAAGCCGCGGCCCTCACGGCCCAGCACGTTCTCGACGGGCACTTCAGCGTCCTGGAAGATGAGTTCGGTGTTGGTGACGGACGAAAAGCCCGCCTTCTTCTCGTTCTTGCCGATCTCGAAGCCCGGCATGCCCTTCTCGAGGATGAAGGCCGTCAGCCCGCGCATCCCCTTCTCGGGGTTGGCGTTGGCGATGACCACGTAGGTCTCGGCGGCGCCGCCGTTGGTGATGAAGATCTTGGTGCCGTTGAGCAGGTACTTGTCGCCCACCAGCTTGGCCTTCGTCTTCACCGAGCCGGCGTCCGAACCCACATCAGGCTCAGTCAGGCCCATGGCCCCGATCTTCTTGCCGGTGGCCAGGTCGGGCAGGTACTTCTCCTTCTGCTCGTCGGTGCCGAAGGCCAGAATCGGGTACAGGCACAGCATGTGCGCGGCGAAGACCGCGCCGGTGGTGGTGCAGGCATGGGCCAGCACCTCACCGGTGACGGCCCAATCTATCCACTGCATGCCCATGCCGCCGTACTGCTCGGGCACGGGGATGCCGAACAGGTCCATCTCGGCCGTGGCCTTGACCTTGTTCCAGGGGAACTCGCCGGCGGCGTCGGTGGCCTCGGCGTCCGGGGCCAGCACGTCATCACAGAACTCCTGTATCGCGTCGTACAACTCCTGTTGTTCTTCTGGAAATCCGAAATCCATGAGAGGAGCCTCCTGGTCTCTGGTGCGCAACGCGTCCGGCCGGCGCCGTGGCGCGGGCCGGGCGCCGGGTCTACTTCGTCCACTCCACCAGGCCCGCGGCCAGCGAGAAGCCCGCGCCAAAGCCGGCCAGCAGCAGCAGGTTGCCGGTCTTGAGCTTGCCCTCTTTGTACATGTCGTCCATGGCCAGCGGGATCGTCGCGGCGGAGGTGTTGGCGTAGCGCCCGACGTCGCAGTACACGCGCTCAACGGGGATATCCAGGCGCCGGGCGGCCGCGTCCAGGATGCGCCGATTCGCCTGGTGGAATACCGCCCAGTCAATGTCGTCGTGGGTCACGCCGACCTTCTTCATCACGGCCTCGGCGACGTCGGGGCAACCGCGGACGGCGAGCTTGAAGACCTCATGCCCGTCCATGGCCAGTAGATGGGCCCGCTCCTGCAGGACCTGCTCATCCAGCGGACGGCGGCTGCCGCCGGCCGGCACCTTCAGGTACTGCGAGTTGGTGCCGTCGGACCACAGCTCGAAGCCCCTGATCCCCTCGCCCGGCTCCGCCGGGCCGACCACCACCGCCCCCGCGCCATCGCCGAACAGGACGCAGGTCGAGCGGTCCTCCCAGTTGACAATCCGCGACAGGGCCTCGGCCGCGATGACGAGGACATGGTTGGCCATGCCCGACTGCACGAAGGCCGCGGCCGTGGCCAACCCATAGACAAAGCCCGTGCAGCCGACCACGGTGTCCACGGCGCCCGCGTTGGACGCCCCCAGCGCCCCCTGCACCAATGATGACACCGATGGGAAGAGCATGTCCGGGGTCACGGTCGCCACGAGAACCAGGTCCAGGTCGGTCGCAGCCAGGCCGGCATCGGCCAGCGCCGCCTTGCCCGCCTCGGTCGCCAGGTCGGACGTGGCCTGCTCGGGCGCGGCGATGCGACGCTCTTTCATGCCGGTGTGGCTGACGATCCACTCGTCCGTCGTGTCCACCATCTTCTCAAGGTCGAAGTTGGTCAGGACGCGCTCGGGGACGTAGGAACCCAGCCCAATGATCTTGGCGCCTCGAACTTCCATGCCAGTAACACCTAACAATTGGCCGAACGGCGTTTGCGTTGGCCGTGGCCGGACGCCCGGGGGCAACCGCCCCGGGCCGCCCCACCCGGTTAGCTCGACAGTGACGGTGCCGACGTCGGGGCCGCATTCCAGCGCTGGAAGGCTTCGGCCATGTGCTCCTGGACCTTCGCCTCCACGCCCTGAGCCCCCGCGACGATGGCCCGGGCCATGGCGCGGCGGTCGGAGCGGCCGTGGGCCACAATGCAGACGCCGTTGGTTCCCAGGAGCAGCGCGCCGCCGTATTCGGCATAGTCATATTTCGCCGCCACCGCGCGCAGAGCGGGGCGCAGCAACAGGGCGCCCAGGCGGCTCAACGCCCTGCCCTTCAAGGAGGACTTGACGTCCCCAAACAGCCCCTGGGCAGTGCCCTCCACGACCTTCAGTACCACATTCCCGACGAACCCGTCGCAGACGGTAACATCCACCTCACCGGCCAGGATCTGATCGCCTTCCACATTGCCGATGAAGTTGATGGGCATCTTGGCGAGCAGGCCATGCGCCGCCAGCGAAAGCTCATTGCCCTTGCTGGCTTCAGTCCCGATACTCAGCACGCCGATGCGCGGCCGGC
>CAZZDO010000039.1:0-20195 GCA_964653205.1 uncultured Armatimonadia bacterium
CGTCATGACGGCCCTCGAGAACGTGACGCTGCCGATGATCTTCGCGGGCATGGGCTCGGACGAGATGATGGAGCGCGGGCAGATGCTCCTGGACCTCGTCGGTCTCGGCGGCCGCCTGCACCACAAGCCTTTCGAGCTGTCCGGCGGTCAGCAGCAGCGCGTCGCCGTCGCCCGGGCCCTGGCCAACAGCCCGGCCATCATCCTGGCGGACGAGCCCACCGGCAACCTCGACCTGCAGACCGGCAAGGAGATCATTGACCTGCTCAAGGAGCTGAATGACGAGAGCGGCGTCACGATCATCTCGGCCACCCACGACCTGAAGATGATTGACGCCTCCGACCGCATCATCCATATCCGTGACGGCGAAGTCGAGCGGATCGAGATGCGGGCGGACATTGACCTGAAGATCGGCCATCTGGCCGGGGCCGAGGAAGAGGAGTAGGCGCCGCGGCGGGGCCGGGCGCCCCGGCGGGACCCGCCCGGCTTCCTCAACCGGCTCGTGACAACGAGGGCGTGCGGCTGGGCAGGTCGCACGCCTTGAAGTTGCCGGCAATCCACGAACGAAAGCGGTGAGCTGTGTTGTCGCACAGTCTTCGCCTGGCGTTGCTGCTGTCCCCCATCCTGTTGCTCCCCACTCTGGTCTCCGCCCAGCCCAAGGGCGCGCGGCAGGAGTCCGAGATGGTGCTCACCTCCGACACCGACTACGATGCGGTGATCCGCGCGGTGGACCAGCAGCGTATCGAGCAGTTCGTGAGCCAGCTGTCCGGGCTGGGCAGCCGCGTGACCGGCTACCCGGGCTGCGCCCGGGCGGCGCGCCTGGTCGAGGCGAACTTCCGCGCCCTGGGCCTGGAGGTCTCGACCGAGAAGTTCAGCGTCCTCGTCCCGATGCCGCGCTACGACAGCCAGGGCCGCCCCGCCGTCCTCACCGCCGCCAACGGCCGCGAGTTCGAGCTTCTCCCCCTCTGGCCCAACCTCGTGCAGATGCCCAAGACCCCGCCTGGCGGCCTCGCCGGGCGTCTGATCTATGCGGGAAAGGGCGAGTTGCAGTCCTTTAACGGCCAGGATGTCACCGACAGCATTGTGATGCTGGACTTCAACTGCGGCCGCGAATGGTTCAACGCGCCGCTGCTGGGCGCCAAGGCCGTCCTGTTCATCGAGCCGCGCGAGACCATCCGCGGCGAGGCGGAGCAGAAGTTCCTGTCCATGCCGGTCAACATCCCCCGCTTCTGGATCTCCAAGGAAGCCTCCGACCTGCTCCTGGCCCACATCGCTCAGGAGGGGGACGTCGCGGTCAACCTCCGCTGCGACGTGGACTGGCAGAAGGTGGAGGGCGAGAACATTCTCGGGCGCCTGGCGGGGACCGACGAGCGGCTCCAGAAGCAGCAGGTCGTCATCCAGGCCTACTACGACTCGATCTCCGTGGCCCCGACGCTGGCCCCCGGCGCCGAGAACGCCGCCAGCATCGCCACGCTGATGGAACTCGTGCGCGCCTTCAAGGCTTCTCCCCCCAAGCGCAGCGTCATCTTCCTGGCCACCGCCGGCCATTTCCAGGCCATGGCCGGGGAGAAGGCCTTCCTGGCCCGGCGCTACCGCGGCGCGCGCAGCGAACGCTATGTCAAGAAGATGTACAGCCTGGTGCGGCAGAGTCGCCGCGGCCTCGACGAGGCCGCCGCGAGCGTCTGGGAGGAGGAAGCGCCCGGCCTCGAGGGCGAGCCGAAGACCCCGGACGAGATCGCCGAGGAGCGCATCCGGGCCCTCGGCCGCATCAATCGCGCCCTGCAGCAGGCCGACAAGAAGCTCCGCGCCGCCCAACGGCTGACCGTCCGCACGCTGGCCGTCAACCCCAAGACCGGCAAGCTCCGGCTGAACCCCAACCGCGGCAAGCTGTACGAGCGCAAGCTCAACGAGGCCGAGTTGGCCCGCCGCGTCGAGCTGATCCAGAACCTTCAGCAGGCCATGCCGGGAATGCAGGCCGGGGTGGCGCAGGTCAAACAACTGGTGACCCAGGCCCGGCCGCTGCGCCGCCACGGGGACACTGCGGCCCGCGAGCAGGCCCTGGCCGGCATCCAGCAGGCCATCTTTGACTCCAGCGATGCGATGGACTTCTCCAAGCAGGACATCTCGCTGTGGCTGACGGTGGACCTCTCCAGCCACAACCGCACCTGCGGCATCTTCTTCAAGGGCTATTTCTACAACTACCGCGAAGACATCCAGTGGAAGTACTCGCAGATTGGCAAGAAGGCCCGCGAGTATGGCGACATCATCGCTCGCTTCATGGCGGTGGACGCCCCGACGCGCTTCGTGGACGGGATCAACGCGCTGAAGGGCAAGAACTGGCAGACGTACATGGCCGGGAAGCTGGCGCTGGGCAACGAGGTCGCCACCGTCATGGGCGTGCCGGCCGTGGGCTTTGCCACGACCAACGACTCGCGCCCGTGGGTGGACACCCCCCTGGACATTCCCAAGCACATGGAGTTCGGGAATCTCTACGACCAGGCAACCTTCCTGGCCTGTCTCGTGAACGACATGCTCAAGATCACCGAGCCCCGGGACCTGTACGACCTGGAGTTGGAGGACAACTTCGTCGAGGTGAAGGGCCGGCTGGTGCTGTTTGACCCGGAGGTCAGCACCTTCCCCGACGAGCCGGTCCCCAACGCCGTGGCCGTCGCCCGCACCGGGCAGAAGACGGCCATGGGCGTGCGCTGTGAGGTCTTCGACAAGGCCGACCCGATTCCCCCGGGTGAGGAGACCACGGAGGACGCCGAGAAGCGGATGCAGATGGGCCGCATCTACATCGCGGGCCTGCCCAACGTGCGGGCCAAGGGCGGGGAAGTCCCCATCGAGGGCTACCTGCTCGACGCGAAGGATGGCCGCGTCTCGATGGCCCCGGATATGGGCGTCAACGGCAACGAGGCCTATCCGTTCAAGGTCAAGTGCGACCAGGACATCAAGCCGGTCACGTGCGTGATGTTCAACTGCCTGCCGATGGCCATCTTCGACATGGTGGACCAGCGGTTCTTCCAGTTGCTGCGCGAGATCCACATCTACGACGCGACCTCGGACGCCACGCCGTACGAGTTCGGCTACTGCCTGCCGCTGCCGCCCCAGCAGTTCGAGTCCACGTACGAGCCGGTGGCGCTGGTGTTCTGCCCGGCAGGCACCAACGTCAAGATCACGATGGGCGCCAGCGTCCTGGGACTGCGGTTCGTGCTGGTCAACCCGACGGCCAAGAGCCCCGATGGCGCGGGTTACCTGGTTGACAACCATCCCTCGATGTACGCCACACCGTTCCTGGTGGCCCGCGACATGGTCGAGTTGGACCAGGGCCGCATTGACAAGCTCGAAAAGCACGGCATCAAGAACAGCCGAGTGCAGAAGGCGCACGAGCAGGCCAAGGAGTACCTGGTGGCGGCGTCTGGCTTACTGCGCGATCGCCAGTATGACCGCTTCCTGACCGCGTCCCGGTCGGCCTGGTCGTTCGAGTCGCGCGCCTACCCCGACGTCCGCGCCACGGGCAACGACGTCATCAAGGGCGTGCTGTTCTACCTGGCGATGCTGATGCCGTTCGCGTTCTTCGCCGAGCGGCTGCTGATCGCCTCGCCGGACATCAAGTGGCAGATCATCGGCTTCTTCGGCATCTTCATGCTGGTCTTCCTGCTGATCGCCCTGGTGCACCCGGCGTTCGCCATCACCTTCACGCCCGTCATCATCCTCCTGGCCTTCATCATCCTGGCGCTGACGATGATTGTCATCAGCATCATCGTGCAGAAGTTCGAGGAGCAGATGAAGGAGGTGCGGTACGAGCAGACGGGCATCCGCACCGCGGACATGGGGCGGCTGTCGGCCTCGGCGGCGGCCTTCAGCCTGGGCATCTCCAACATGCGCCGCCGCCAGATCCGCACGATCCTGACGTGTCTCACGCTGGTGCTGCTGACCTTCACCGTGCTGTCCTGCACGTCGGTCGTCACCGGGGTTCGCACCAACCGCATCCTGCTGCCGTACAAGGCGCCGTATGACGGGATCATGATCCGCGACAAGACCTGGGAGCCGATCGGCGAGCCGACGGCCCGGGTCATGCGCAACGAGTTCTCCAACAGGGCCACCTACGCCGTCGCGCCGCGCGCCTGGTACTTCTCGTCCAAGGTCGGCGACCAGTCCTTCGTGGACGTGTCCAACGAGGGCCTGACGTACTCGGCGACGGCGATGGTAGGCCTCAGCCCCGAAGAGGCGCTCGTGAGCCGGCCGCAGCAGGCGCTGCTGCCCGGCGGCCGCTGGTTCGAGGAGGGTGAGACCCTCGCGGCGATCATCCCCGAGGCGATGGCCGAGAAGCTGAAGATCAGCACCGAAGACGCCGCCGCCGGCGCCAAGACGGTCAGCGTTTTCGGCGTGCAACTGCGCGTCATCGGCATTCTCAGCTCCAGTCGGTTCAAGAAGGTCGAGGACCTCGACGGTGAGCCGGTCACGCCGGTGGACTACCTGCTGATGCAGGAGCAGCAGCAACAGCAGCAACAGCAGCAGGCCGGCCAGAAGATGAGCGAGGACGAGTTGCGCGAGTATATCCATCTCGCCCCCGATAGCTGCTTCATCGTCCCGTACGCCTTCCTCATCGGCCAGGGCGGGCAACTGCGCTCCGTGGCCATCGCCATGAGGTCGCCGGCGGCGGACCAGACCAAGAAGCTGGTCCAGGAGAACCTCGATGAGCTGATGTCGCGCATCGAGCTGAACCTCTACGGCGGCATGGGTGGGACGACGTTCCTGTGCAGCGCGGTGTCGCAGACCGGCTTCAAGAACGTCCAGGAACTGGTCATCCCGATCCTCATCGCGGCCATGATCTGTCTGAACACGATGCTCGGCTCGGTCTACGAGCGCGTGCGCGAAATCTACATTTACAGCTCCCTGGGCCTGGCGCCGACGCACATTGCGGCCCTGTTCATCGCGGAAGCGTGTGTGTACGCCATCCTGGGGGCGGTCGCCGGGTACCTGTTCGGCCAGGTGGTGTCCAAGGTCCTGGCCGAGACCGGCTTCATGGCCGGCTTGAACCTCAACTACTCGTCGCTGTCGGCCGTGGGTTCGACGATCATCATCATGCTGATCGTGCTGCTGTCGGTGATCTACCCGGCGCGGCGCGCGTCGGAGATCGCCTCGCCGGGCATCGAGCGCCGCTGGCAGTTGCCCGAGCCTGAGGGCGACGAGATTGACATGAAGCTGCCGTTCACCGTGACGGGCGACCAGGCCCTCGGGGTGAACATGTTCCTCAACGAGTACCTCGCGGCCCACGCCGACTACTCGCTGGGCAACTTCTCGACCGCCGACATCAGCTTCGGCACGATCGAGAACGAGTACGGCGAGGGCTTCGAGCAGGTGCTCATGGTGTGGCTGGCGCCCTACGACCTGGGCGTGTCGGAGAAGCTGCACCTGCGCACGGTGCCGACCGAGGACGCCGAGGTCTACCAGATCGAGGCGCTGATCGTCCGCGAGAGCGGTGACCAATCTTCGTGGCTGCGCGTGACGCGCAACTTCATCAACATGCTGCGCAAGCAGTACCTGCTGTGGCGCACCTTCCCGGCCGGGCTCAAGGGCGAGTATGGCCGGCGGGCCAAGGAACTGCTGGAGGCCGGCGGCGCCACGGAGTCGGACGAGGTAGGCTAGGGCGATGAGTTCCGTCAGGGACTTGCCCATCTCTCTGGATCGCGACGCCATCGCCGCCTTCTGCCGGCGCCACCACATCCGCAAGCTGTCGCTGTTCGGCTCGGTGTTGACGGATCGGTTCACCGACGAGAGTGACGTGGACATGCTGGTGGAGTTCGAGCGGGAGCATGTGCCGGGCCTGTTCCGGTTCGTGCGGATGGAGGAGGAACTCAGCCAGATAGTCGAACGCAAGGTGGACCTGCGGACGGCCGAGGATCTAAGTCGGTATTTTCGTGAGGAAGTGGTCGCGGGAGCCGAGGCTGTCTATGCTCCCTAGGGAAGACCTCGTGCGGCTGCGGCACATGCTGGACATTGCGCGGGAGGCCCGCTCGTACGTCGCGGGTCGTCAACGCGAGGATATCTGGCAGGACTCCAAGCTTGGCCGGGCCCTGACTGCATGTCTGATGATCCCGGGCGAGGCGGCGAATAGCGTCTCGGCCGCGACCCAGCAGGCGCATGGTGAGATCGCGTGGTCGGACATCATCGCGATGCGCCACAAGCTCATCCATGCCTATTTCGATCTCAACCTGAACATTGTGTGGGAGACGGTTCAGGACGACTTACCTGTCCTGATCCCGCAACTGGAGCAGTTGCTGTCTGAAGAGGGTGGCGGCGGTCCGTCGCCGCTGCCGTTGCCCTGAGTCCTGAACCCTGCCTTCACCCGGAGGATGTGAATGGCGCACGTAGATCCCGAACTTGAGCTATATCGTGGGTTGATGGACACCCCCACAACCTTTGAGGAGGGCTTCGACGCCAAGTCCATTGTCGGCGCGCTCTTCGTGGGCTTCGTGATGATGCCGGGGGCCATCTATCTGGGGCTGGTGGCCGGGCAATCGCTCGGCTCGGCGGCGGAGTGGACCACCATCATTCTCTTCACGGAGGTGGCGCGCCGCTCGTTCCTGACGCTCAAGCGGCAGGAGATCTACATCCTGTTCTACATCGCCTCCTCACTGACGGGGATGATCGGCGGGCTGCAACTGGCCGGCGGGGCGTTCGCCGGCAAGATCTGGGACCAGTACTTCGTGCGCTCGCCGGCGGCCGAAGGCATGGGCATCGCCTCGCAGATCCCTGAGTGGGTCGTGCCGGGTCCGACCTCCGAGGCCATCCTCCACCGGACTTTCTTCCACGTGGACTGGCTCTTGCCCAGCGCCATCCTCCTGCTGGGCACCGTCCTGGGCCGCATGAACTGGTTTGGGCTCGGCTACGTGCTGTTCCGCATCACTTCGGACTACGAGAAGCTGCCGTTCCCCTTCGCGGCGATCACGGCGCAAGGCTCGACGGCGCTGGCCGAGGCCACCACCAAGGAGGAAACCTGGCGCTGGCGGACGTTCTCGATCGGCGCGATGGTCGGTCTCGTCTTCGGGTGCTTCTACGTGGGCATCCCGACCATCACCGGCGCGATCATGACCCAGCCGCTGCAGCTTCTGCCCATTCCCTGGGTGGACCTCACGCGCACGACCGCCTCTGTCTTCCCGGCGGTGGCCACCGGCTTCGTCACCGACCTCGGCTCCATCGGCGCCGGCTTCGTGGTGCCCTTCTGGGCGGTGATCGGCAGCTTCGTCTCGGCCATCGGCACGTTCGTCCTCAATCCGTACCTGTACCGCATCGGCATCCTGACCCGGTGGAAGCCGGAGATGGACACGATCGCCACGCAGTTCAACAACCAGATTGACTTCTACTTCAGCGTCGGCATCGGCATCTCGTTCGCGGTGGCGGCCATCGGCATCGCGAGCATCCTGTGGCAATTGTACGTGGACGCCAAGCACAAGGAGCGAGGTGAGAAGGCCGAGCGGAGTTGGAAACCGCCGCCCGGCCGCGGCGACCTGCCCATGTGGCTGGCCCTCGGCCTGTTCATCGTCTCGACCGCGGGCTACGTGATCCTGTGTCTCGTCCTGGTGCCCAAGTTCCCGTGGCCCTACGTCGTCTTCTTCGGGTTCATTCTCACCCCGCTGAACTCGTACATTGACGCGCGCATGATCGGCCTGACCGGCCAGTGGGTCGGCATCCCGATGGTCAAGGAGGCCGCGATCATCAAGAGCGGCTATCGGGGCATTGACATCTGGTTCGCCCCGATCCCCAACTTCGACCATGGCGGGCAGGCGATGCGCTTCCGCGTGCTGGAGTTGACGGGTACGAAGATCACCGGTCTGATCAAGGCCGAGTTGCTGGTGTGGCCGATCACGATCTTCTGCAGCCTGCTGTTCTGGCAGTTCATCTGGCGGCTGGCGCCGATCCCGTCCATCTACTACCCGTACGCCCAGAAGATGTGGCACCTGCAGGCGCTGCAGCGCGGCCTGTGGCTCACATCCACGATCAACCCCGAGCGCAGCCTGTTCTACAAGGCCTGGAACATGGACCGGGCCACCTGGGGCTTCGTGTTCGGGGTGGGCTCGTACATCCTCCTGGCGCGGCTGCGGCTACCCATCATGCTCATCTATGGCGTGGTGCGCGGGCTGGGCACGCTGCCCCACTTCGTCTTCCCCGAGATGGTCGGCGCGCTGATCAGCCAGTTCTACTTCGTGCCGCGCTTCGGCGCGAGGAAATGGAAGCAATATGCCACGGTACTCATGGCCGGCTACGCCTGCGGCATGGGGCTGATCGGCATGGGCACGGTGGCCATCGCCATGGTGAGCAAGTCGGTGTCACAGATGCCGTACTAGCCCCGGGCGGGGCCCCGCTCGGCTCCGCCCGCCGCAGTCAGAACCCGAACCCCTCCTCAGTCGAGGAGGGGTTCTTCTTTGCCGATGGGGAGGGAAGCCGGGGGACAAGTCGAATAGGCACCGACGCCGCACCCGACCCTGACCCCACGAGGGAGGCCTCACCCCATGCCCAAAGCCCCCAAGCCCAAGACGCGTGAAGAAGTCATCGAGTGGTTCAAAGAAGTCAAGTTCGGGATGTTCATCCACTGGGGCGTCTACGCCCTGCTCGGCAAGGGCGAGTGGATCCGCAACGTCGGCCACATCCCGGAGGAGGAGTACCAGAAGCTGCCCCCCAAGTTCAATCCGGTCAAGTACAACCCGGACGAGTGGGCGGAACTGGCCAAGAAGGCCGGCATGAAGTACGCCGTCTTCACCACCAAGCACCACGACGGCTTCTGCATGTGGGACACGAAGACCACCGACTACAAGGTCACCAACACGCCCTACGGCAAGGACACGCTGGCGATGTACCACAAAGCCTTCGAGAAGAAGGGCCTTCGCGCCGGCTACTACTTCTCGATCATGGACTGGCACCACCCCGACTACCTGCCGCGCCTGCCGTGGGAAGTCGAGAGCCGCCCCGAGGGTGACGCCAACCTGCCGCGCTTCGTCAAGTACATGCAGGCGCAGATCAAGGAGATCGTCAAGCGCGACCCCTTCGTCCTGTGGTATGACGGCGGGTGGATGAACGCCCCCGACGCCTACGCGGCCGCCGAGACCAACGCCATGGCCCGCAAGCTGAACCCGGACATCCTCATCAATGACCGGGCCTTCACCAAGGAGGACCTGACGACCCCCGAACAGCGCATCCCGCCGACGGGCATGTTCGACGAAGACGGCAACCCGCTGCTGTGGGAAGCCTGCATCACCATGACCGGCCACTGGTGGGGCTACGACAAGTACGAGAAGCAGTACAAGACCTCCGAGTACCTCATCCGCATGCTCGTGGACATCGTGTCCAAGGGCGGCAACCTGCTCTTGAACATCGGTCCCAAGCCCGACGGCACGATCCAGAAGGAGTTCGTGGACCGGCTGCTGGCCATCGGCAAGTGGATGGACAAGTACTCCGAGGCCATCTACGGCACCACCGCCAGCCCGTTCAACCTGCTCCCCTTCTACGGGCGCGTGACGACCAAGGGCGACAAGCTGTACGTGCACGTCTTCGAGTGGCCGGCGGACCTGACGGTGCGGCTGCCGAACCTGGGCAATGAAGTGAAGAAGGCGTACCTGCTGGGGCCGGCTAAAGCGCGGCCCCTCCTCGAGGCGGTGCGTGACGGAGCGGACTGGCTCATCAAGCTCCCGAAGAAGGCCCCGGACAAAGTCGCCTCGGTGCTCGTGGTGGAGCTGGATGGCGCGCCGCAGGTCCAGCCCGTCGTCATCGGCCCCGACGCCAAGGGCGTCGTGAGCCTGCCCGCGCTGTACGGCCTGCTCGAGGGCCCGCACGGGCAGCGCATCCGCTACGAGAGCTGTGACGGGGTCATTCACGCGGGCAACTGGATCCGCCCGCCCGACAGCCTCGAGTGGGAGTTCACGCTGCCCAAGCCCGGCGTCTACAACGTCATTATGGACGGGGCGGCGACCAAGGGCGGCAGCGAGATCGAACTGTTCGTCAACGGCAAGACGGCCGCCCGCATGGCGCCCAATGGCGTGCCCTTCAGCAGCGGCGACGGGAGCATCGTCGGCGCGGCCGCGCAGGTCATCAAGACCTCCGGCACCGGCGGGGCCTTCAAGCACAAGACGGTCGGCAGCATCAAGCTGAAGAAGGGCCCCAACAAGATCAAGTTCGTGCTCAAGAGCGTCAAGGGCGAGAAGGCGATGGACGTGCGCGGTGTGACACTCAAGCCGGTGAAGTAGGACATCCGTTGCCGGGCGGCACTGTAGGGCGGGGGCTTGTACCCCGCCCATTCCGTTCCGTCTGTCGCACGCGGGGCGGGGTACAAGCCCCCGCCCGACAGTCGCTTCACCCCGTGGGAGGCCTGCAGATGCGCTGCTTCATCACACTGTTGGCATGCCTCGCCGCCGGATCGGGCTTCGCCCAGAACCTCGCCCCCAACCCCGGCGCGGAGGTCGTGGACGGCAAGCTGCCCGGCTTCGCCATGTACACCGGCGCGGGCGCGGCGACCGTGTCCCCCTCGACCGACGAGAAGCGCTCCGGCCAAAGCTCCGCCTGCCTGCAGCTCACGAGCTTCTGGCACCGCCCCAACACGGCCGACACACCCGAGAACCGCTCCGTGAACATGGCGCTGGTGCTGGCGGAGAACGACGGCTTCGGCGCGAAGGGGTCGCTGCAGGGCAAGCCCGGCGAGCTGTACGCCGTGTCGTTCTGGTACAAGGGCGACCTGTCGTCGGCGACGGTGCGCGGCATGGCGTGGCCCGGCCCGGAGGGTGGGCAGGCCGAGCGCCTCTCGCTTCCCGGCCTGTCCGAGACGATCTTCCCGACCGACCAGTGGCGGCCCTTCGGTGCGACCTTCCGCCTGCCCGACAAGACCCCCCACTTCTCCGTCCAGATCAGCGCCACCGGCCGGGAGAGCGACGGCTACAAGCTCGGCAGGCTGTACGTGGATGATGTGCGGATCGTGGCTAAGTCCTGGCCCGAGGGCGAGATGCGCGCGGTGTGGTGGTGGGGGCCTCAGGAACGGGCGGACCGGGAGAAGTGCCTGGCCGAGGCGACGGCGATGCTCGATCGCCTCAAGGCCACGGGCTTCAACACGATCCTGCTGTCGGTCAACTCGATGGTGCTGGCGGCGGTGGACCGGCCGGAGTTGCAGCAGGGCGTGCCGGGCTCGGATTGGGACTACGTGGGCGGCGTCGTGAAGCTGGCGAGCGAACGCGGCCTGCAGGTGCACCTGTGGTACGCGCCGTGGACGTACAAGCGCCCGTCGCAGAGCGTCGAACTGCTCGACCACCCCGAGTGGAGGGCGGTCTACGCGGGAGGCCGCACTGCCGACGGCATCTGCTTCGTCCGCGCCGACAGCCGGCAGTACCAGCTCGATCTGCTGCAGCGGACGCTGGAGCGCACCCCCGGCCTCGCCGGCCTGCATATCGAGGAGCCCGGCCACCCGACCTGCCATTGCGAGTACTGCGCGAAGCTGGCGAAGGAGTGGCTGGGGCTGGACATCATCGGCGACCCGGGCGGGAGCGAGACCTCGCTGCGCAACCTGGCGGCCTACATGAACGGCGACTTCTTCGCGCGGCTGCGGCAGATGGTCAACCAGGTCCGCCCCGAACTGTGGCTCTCGGCTAACGGCTCGCCGGGCGCGAACCCCGACTGGAGCATCGCGCGCGACTGGCCCACATGGTCGCGCCGCGGCTACACGGACTTCTACATCCCACAGATCTATACCGAGGACGTGGCGCGGTTCACGACGCTGGCCCGGGAGACGCAGGGCGCCCTCGGCGATGGCACGATGGTCGCGGGGATGGCGGCGAGCTGGACCGGCATCTACCCGCGCCGCCAGGACCCGGCGAACCTCGTGGCCGAGATCAAGTCCGCGCGCGAGCTGGGCGCGAAGGGCTTCTGCATCTTCCGCGCCGCGCTCTTCGAGGAGCCGCACTGGGAAGCGCTGAGCAAGCTGCTGCATGAATGAAGGAGAGACGAGCTTGAGCGACGTCAGCTACTGCCCCGACTGGGCCGCGGCCCGGCAGCGCCTCACCACGTGGTGGAACGGCGGCGACATTGGCCGCCCCGTCCTGCAGATCACCGCGCCGCGCACCGAGCCTGTGGATGACATCCCGCCGATGCCCGAGCCGGAGGGCTGGGTGACGCACTACTCGTGGCGGAGCCTGGAGTACCGCGTCCACCTCGCGCGCCATGCCGCCGCCGACCGGGAGTGCTTCGGTGAGGCCGTGCCCTGCGCCGCGCCGGGCGACCTCGGCCCCAACTGCGTAGCGCTATACCTGGGCTGCGAGGGGGTCGAGATGCCCGGCACGGTGTGGTTCGAGCCGTGCCTCGCCGGCCCCGAGGACGCGCGCTTCGCCTACGACCCGGACAACTTCTACTGGCGCTTCACGCAGCAGGCCCACCGCGAGACGCTCAAGGTCAGCCGCGGCAAGTTCCTGCACCAGTTCCCCGACCTGATCGAGGGCCTCGATACGCTGGCGGCCATGCGCGGGACGGAGCTCTTGCTGCAGGATCTCCTGGACCGCCCGCAGTGGGTCCACGACGGCCTGCGCCGCATCACCGACCTGTACTTCCACTACTACGACATGCTCTATGACTTGATCCGCGATGAGGTCGGCGGCAGCGTCTTCTGGTGCTGGGCGCCCGGGCGGCTGGTCAAGCTGCAGTGCGATTTCTCGGCCATGATCTCCCCGGCGATGTTCCGGGAGTTCATGTCCCCGATCCTGTGCGAGATGACCGAGCGCATCTCGTACTCGCTCTACCATCTCGACGGCCCGCAGGCCATCTGCCACCTCGACGCACTGCTGGCGGTGCCGGGCCTGGACATGATCCAGTGGACGCCGGGGGCGGGCCAGCCGGGCGTGCACGACCCGCAGTGGTGGCCGATGTACCACCGCATCATCGCGGGCGGCAAGAAGATCGCGGCGCTGGGTGTGCCCCACGCCGCCGCGCTCGCGGCGATGCAGCGCGAGTTCGGCGCGGACCTGGGGCAGTTCCTCATCGCCATGTGGCTGCCGGACGCCAACGAGGCGCGGCGGTGCCCGGCATTGGCAAGCGGCTAGGGTGGCGTGCCGTTCCTGTAGGGCGTAGCGCAGCCGGGGGCTTGTACCCCGCCCCGAGTTGCACTAGCCAAACGGATGGGCGGGGTACAAGCCCCCGCCCTACAGGAACGGCGCGCCACGGCTACGAAGGAGACACCATGATCATCAAACGCCATCTCGACGCCAACCAGCAGTGGTTCCCCGAAGCCCGCTTCGGGATGTTCATTCACTTCGGCCTGTACGCGCTGCTCGGGCGGGGCGAATGGGTCATGTACCACGAGGACATCCCGCGCGAGGAGTACAGCAAGCTCGCCCGGCGCTTCAACCCGCATCGCTTCGACGCCGATGAGTGGGTCGCGTCGGCCCAGCGCTGTGGCTGCCGCTACATGACCGTGACGGCCAAGCACCACGACGGCTTCTGCCTGTTCGACAGCGCGCTGACCGACTACAAGATCACGAACACGCCCTTCGGGCGCGACCTCATCGGCGAGCTGATCGCCGCGTGCCAGCGGGCCGGGATGCGCATCTGCCTGTACTATTCCCAGCCCGACTGGCACCACAGGAGCTTCGTGCACCGCCCGCAGGCCTTCAAGGACCTGCAGTACTCGCGCCCCGACGACGAACCGAACTGGCCGGCCTTCCTCGAGTACTACATTGGCCAGGTGCGCGAGCTGTGCACCAACTACGGCCCCATTGACGGCATCTGGTTCGACGGCGTGCAGCGCACCGAGCAGGAATGGCAGGGGCGGCGCGTGTATGAGATGATCCGCAAGCTGCAGCCCGGCGCCATCGTCAACGACCGCGCGGGCCATGGCGACATCTTCACCCCGGAGCGCTCGCTGTCGCACCTGCCCGCGGCCGCGGGCTACATGGTCGAGGCCTGTCAGTCCGTCGCCCACGGCGCGTGGGGCTATCAGCAGGACACGGCGCTGTACTCCAGCGAGAACCTCCTGCACTCGATGCTGAAGATGGCGGCGGCGAACGGCAACTACCTGCTCAACGTCGGCCCCAAGCCCGACGGCACGCTGCCGCAGGACTGGCTGGCGCGCATGGCCGACATGGGCGACTGGCTGGCCGAGCACGGAAAGGGCATCTTCGGCACACAGGGCTGCCCGCTGCAAGAAGAGAGCCCGACGATGCTGTACACGCGCCAGGGCCAGCGGCTGTACCTGCACCTGCTGGCCTGGCCGGAGTCGGACCGAGTCACGCTCGCGAACCTGAAGGCCGCGCCGAAGTCGGCGCGGATGCTGAAGACCGGCCAGCGGCTGCAGGTTGTCGCGCAGGACGGCAAGGTCGAGTTGCGCGGGCTGCCCGCTCTGGCGCCAAGCTGGGGCGCCAACGTGATCGAGATGACGTTCGCGGCCGAGAGCATGCTGCGCCCCGTGCCCAGGCCCCAGGCGGCGGGGGTCACGCCGTGTGTGACGGGCCTCGCCGCCGTCAGTCTCACGCCGGACGAAGCGACGTTGAAGGGCTTCGGCTTCAAGGGCAGCGTGTTGCGGACGC
This sequence comes from uncultured Armatimonadia bacterium, assembly GCA_964653205.1. Taxonomy (GTDB): domain Bacteria; phylum Armatimonadota; class Zipacnadia; order Zipacnadales; family UBA11051; genus JAJFUB01. Next base: position 14,553 of record CAZZDO010000039.1, read on the forward strand.
AGACGCTCAAGCCCGCGGAGATGGAGGTCGTGCGCCCGGCCGAGACGGCCATCGGGGCGTACTGGACGCCGGAGCAGACGGCGGAATGGCGGGTGCAGTGCGACCGCGCGGGCACGTTCCGGGTCGCCGTCGAGATGGCCGCCCCGGAGCCGTTCGATGGCACGGGCTTTGTGGTGGAGGCCGCCGGGCAGAAGCTGGCGGGCGTGGTGCCGGCGACGGCCGGGCATTGCGATTTCGTGCCGGTCGAGGTGGGCGAACTGCGCCTGCCCCACGGCGAGACGGTCATCAGGCTCCGCCCGACCAGGCCGAAGTACGCGTTCTACTTCGCGCAGGTGCGGGGCGTGCGACTCCAGCCCGTCTGAAGGAGCACCGCATGAGGTTCTGGCCAGCCGCGTTGGTCCTCGCGCTGGCGGCGATCCCTGCCGCCGCACGGCCGCTGCCCCCGCTGACGGTGCACGATGTCGGCGAGTACGGCGCCGTCCCATGGGAAGTCCCCGACGGCCCCATCGCGCCCGGCTCCCGCGCCGACCGCGTGCGCGACCTCAACCTCGCGGTCTCGTCGGTCAACCTCAACGTGGAGGGCGACCTGCCCGCCGAGATGCTGCAGCGCTGGGCGAAGGCGGCGCACCTGGGCGCGGCGCAGGGCAAGAAGTTCCTGCCGCGCGTGTATTTCTGGGACGGCAAGGACCGCTACACTGGGCCGATGCGCGATATCGAGGTGTACTGGAAGCGGCTCGACCAGTTCCTCGGTGCGATGGACGTGCGGGACTTCTACGGCATGGTTCTGGCCGAGGAGAACGTCGCGTATGGCGGCCGCCCGGAGGTGCTCACGGAGCTGTACCGGCGCATCAAGGCGAAGTACGACCTCGCGGTCTGGCAGTGGTGGTCGCCGGCCACGGCGGTGCCGGCCTCGGGCGGCTGGATCCCTGCCGACGGCTGGGTGATTGACAACTACTTCATCCCCAAGGCCGAGTTCCGCCGCTACCTGCGCAAGTACGTCATCACTGGCCTGCCCGTGGTCGTGATGCCGTGGGCCTCGGCCGACATGGAGATCACGCCCGAGCAGCACCAGGCCAACACCGACCAACTCGACGCCGCCGTCGAGTTCAACCTGCCGGTCGCGTTCTACTGGACGCACAAACACTCGTGCTACTTCGGCGGCGACCGCGAAGCCCACGAGAGCACGATTGATCGCCTGAACCAGTGGGTGTGGCAGTACCTCGAGCGGGTCAAGCAGGTTCCGGCCGACTACGCCGGCCTGCCCTCGGCCGACCGCGCCGAGGGGCAGGTGCGCGAGATCGGCCCCATCGAGGGCGACGAGTTGGTGTACAGCGACGACTTCAGCACCGAGCGCATCGTGGACGAGGCGTGGATGACGGGGTTCCGCGATCTGGTCATGGACGGCCAGACGCTGAGCGCGCGCGGCTTCGGCGGGCGCAAGACGAACGTGGAGCTGATCTACCGCTTCGCCGGTGAGTTCCCCGTCCAGTCCCCGCAGGTGCAACTGGATGCGCAGGTGGACGCGGCGCGCCACGGCAAGGTCGAGGTGGCGTTGTCTGCGGACGGCAAGGCGTGGCCGCTGACGGCGCCGACCAAGGGGAAAGCGCAGACGCTGTCGCTCGCCTCTGCCGGCGACCGGCGCTTCGTCTCATGCAGTCAACTGTGGCTGCGGGTGCGCCTGACCGGCGATGCCGGGGACGCGCAGCACCCGCCCTGCCGCATTGCCAACCTGCGGCTGAGCGGCGCGGTCGCCCCGCCGGCGGAGGCGGTGGCGCACCTACGCGAGGCCGAGGGTGGCGGTCTCGTCTACGCGGACGACTTCGCCACCCGCAAGTATGTCCACGCTACGACGCGCACCGGCGATGAGAAGTTGGAGTGGTCCGAGGGGCAACTGGCCGTACGCCTGCAGCCGGGCGGCGCTGCGCCGGAGTTGGTGTGGCATGTCGTCGCCGATCGGCCCGTGTCGAGCGTCAAGGTCGAGGCTACCGGCCGCGCCAACAACGGCAGCCTGGGCACGAACCACTTCCTCGCTGTCTCACTCGATGGGCAGAACTGGACCGGCGAAGTCAGCACGCAGGGCATGAAGGTGAACGTCGGTGGCTGGACCGGCGACCCGCTGGTGGTTGACCTGGCGGGTCGGCCCGAGTATGCGAACGTGCGGGAGTTCTACGTGCGGCTGCGGATGGTCGCCCATGGCTACAAGGAGCGGCACCGGGCGCAGTCGGGAATCGTGACGAAGCTTCGGGTCGAGGCGCACTGATCGCGGGGGCCGTCGTCAGCCGGCGAGCCGCACACGTCCGGCTGGCGGTTTCGCTACCTCACCGGCCACATGAACAGTACGAAGGCCACGATGATCCCCAGCACCCCGCCGATCAGCACCTCGGTCGGCGAGTGAATGCGCGCCTGGATGCGCGACTGCGAGACCAGCAGCGCCAACGCCAAGGCCAGCGCCGTCACCGCCAGATCGTGGGTCACGATGCCAATCGCAGTGGCGATGAGAAAGCCGAAGGCGGTGTGGCCAGAGATCATGCCGCCGCGCCAGAGCGTGCCGCGCCGGGTCGCCTTCTTCACATACGTGATCAGGATGCTCAGCAGCAGTAGCCCGATGACGACGAGTTGGACGGCGGACACGACCGGCCAGTCGCGTTGGACCGGAATGCGCCGGACGATCTCGGCGAGGCGGGGATTCGTGGTGAACACGAGCACGGCCACGGTGACCGAATAGACGGCGGCCAGGAGCACCGCGCCCGCCGCCACGTCCTTGGCCACCTTCGCCCGCGGGTCGTAGCCGTCGGTGCTCAGGTCAATGGCATACTCCACCGCCGTGTTGACCATCTCGGCGATGAGCACCAGCACCATGGCGGTCAGCAGTTGCAGCAGTTCGTCCTGGTTGACGCGCAAACCCCAGGCGGCCAGCAGCACCAGCGCCATGATCGCGAAGTGTACGCGCATGTGCCGCTGGGTGGCGAAGCAGAACGTCAGCCCCTCCCACGCGAAGTTAAAGCTGCGCAGGACGGACTTGCGGTCCTTCATCACGGCCGGGCCGGTGCTCGGCCGCGGCTCGTCAGTTGGTTCCGAGGGTCTCATGCTGTCGCTCATGCATCCGCTGCCGGGTCGCCGGATCGGTATCGTCCCACCCACAGACATGCAGCACGCCGTGGGCGACCAGGAAGCGCAATTCGTCCATCAGGGAATGCCCCAACTCCTCCGCCTGCCGCGCCGCCGTGTCCACCGAAATGATGATCTCGCCCTCGCTGTCTTCGGCCTCGAAGGCGATGACGTCGGTCGGGCCGTCGCGGCCCAGCAGGCGCCGGTTCAGCGCGCTGATCCGCTCATCATCCACCAGCGCCAGACTCAGTGCCGTCAGTTCCGCGCCCTCGGCCGCCAGCACACGCTGCGCCGCCGTGGTCAGGGCCGCGCTGTCCACGGCCTGCCCGCTGAGATTGCGCACCTCAATGTCACTCGCCATCGCCGGCCTGATCCGCGACTGCTGCCTCGACCGGCTCCGGCGCCGGGGCGGGCTCCTCGCGCCGCGGCGGCTCGGTCGGGTACGCGAGCCGCTGGTGGAACATCCCGGCGAGAGTGCTGATGAAGCTCTCCTTGACGAGCGTAATGTCCCGGAAGGTCAGGGGGGCTTCGTCGAGTTGGCCGTCGCCGATGCGCGCGTCCACCAGGCGCTCCACCATGGCCTCGATGCGCGGCCGCGTCGGTTCCTCGAGCGTGCGCGCCGCGGCCTCGACCGTGTCCGCCAGCATGATGATGGCGTTCTCGCGGGTCTGCGGCTTGGGCCCCGGGTAGCGGAAGTCGCTCTCCCGCACCTGCTCCCCCTCCCCGGCCTCGGCCTGGGCGCGCTGGTACATGAAGGAGACGAGCGAGGTGCCGTGATGCTGCGCGATGACGCTGGCCACGATCGGCGGCACCTTCATCTCCTCCGCCAGTTCGAGGCCTTCCTTGACGTGCGACATCAGCACGAGCGCGCTCAGATGCGGCGAGAGGCGGCCGTGGGGGTTCTCGGCCCCAAACTGGTTCTCCACGAAGAAGTACGAGCGCTTCAGCTTGCCGATGTCGTGGTACATGCAGGCCGTGCGCGTCAGGATCGGGTCCGCGCCGACAGCCGCCGCCGCCGGTTCGGCGATGTTGGCGACCATGACCGAGGACTGGTAGGAGCCGGGGGCCTCGGTCAGCAGACGCTTGAGCACCGGCTCGTTGGGATTCTGCAGCTCCAGCAGGCGCAGCGGGGTCGTCAGGCCCAGTGGCCGCTCGATGACGCTGATGACGCCGGCGGCCAGGATTGCCGAAGCGAAACCGCCGGCGGCAATGAAGCCCAACTCCTTGCCGCTGACGAAGAAGCCGAAGACCAGGGCGTTGAGCAGCGTCAGCAGGGCGTTGGTGAAGGCCGTCAAGACCGCCGCCCGGGCGATGGTGCTCGAACGGCTTTCCCGGGCGCGCACATAGTGGCTGGACAGCAGCGCCGCCAGCGTGGCCGTCAGCAGCAGGTGGGCCTCCGAGATTGGCGAGGCCAGCGAGACGAGCGACCCCAGGAAGATGGCGCACGCGCTGCCGGCGATCGGCTTGACGGCCAAGGCCAGGAAGATCCCCGCGGCGCTGACCATCGAGATCCCGAGCACCTCGAACCACGCCATGCCGCGGAAGACGCTGAACAAGCCGGTCACGGCGATCAGAGTGCAGCAGATCAACAGGAACTGCTGGTCATCGTTCCACACTTCGTAGGCGAAGCGCCGGATGAACAGCATCGTGGCGATCATCAGCAGCAGGAGCACGCCCAGCAGGGCCAGCGCCTGCATGACATCCACCGAGGGCTGCATCAGGCCGAGCGCCCGGAACATCGCCATGTGCCGCTCGGAGACCTTCTCATCCTGGGCGATGACGATGTCGCCGGGCTGCAACTGGCGGCGTACCTCGGCGACGTTGCGTTCCGCTTCAGCGCGCTTGGTGGCGGTGGCCTCGGCGTTGTACAGCCAGTTCGGCTGCAGCGCCGACTGCCCGACCTCGACGAGCAGGCGCCGGTAGTGCCCCGTCAGCCCCAGCGTGCGGGCGCGTTCGGCCAGCGCGTCCCGCGCCTTCGCCAGCTCGTCGGTACTGCTGTGGATCGGCCGCTCCATCGCCTGCCGCACTTCACTGGCCGCCAGGCGTTCCACGCGCTGCAGCGCACTGTTGCTGGCTTCCAGCAGCAGCTCCAGCGACTCGTCGGAGAGCTGGATGTCCAGGCGCGCACGCAGGGCGGCCATGCGGTCGGCGACCGCGGTATCGGCGCGCACGGCCAGGACCTGCGCGAAGATGTCGTGGACGGTCTCGACGGCACGGGTCGGGGCATCGGCGTCACGGGTGTATTCGAGGGGGACGGCGGTGGCGGCTTCGGCGCGCAGTTGCTGGGTGGCCTGGTCGTCCACGTACGAGGCGGCCCGCGTCGCCTTGATGGTCCGAGTAGCCGTGTCGCCGACCTGGTACTTCACCTGCTCGGGGCGCAGGCGGGCCATCAGCAGCACGAACACCAGCAGGGCGCAGACGATTGCCAACAGCGCCCGCTGCACCCGGCGTTGGGTCAGTCCCCGGTTGTCAGGCCGCCCCAGCGGCCGGCCGCTGCGCTTTCGTGGCATAGGGTGTGAGAGTCGCCTTCAGGCC
>CAZZDO010000040.1:0-7747 GCA_964653205.1 uncultured Armatimonadia bacterium
AGCTTCCCCTGCCCCACCTCCACCAGCGTCCCCACGATGATCCGCATCATCATGTACAGGAAGCCGCTACCCAGCACGTCAATCTCAATGATCTCTGCCTGCCGCGTCACCGCCACCTCGTACAACTCGCGCACCGTGGTCCGCGCCGAACCCCCGGCCGCACAGAACGCCGCGAAGTCATGCTCCCCGACCAGCCGCGCCCCCGCCTCCTGCATCGCCGCCACGTCCAGCGGCTCGGGCACATGCCACGCGGTGCGTCCAAGGAACGGCGACGGCAGCGGCCGGTTCAGTATCCGGTACCGGTACAGCTTGCGCCGCGCCGCGTAACGCGGGTGGAAGTCCGGCCCCACCTCATCCGCGCCGATCGCGACCACTGCGGGCGGCAACTGTGCGTTCAGCGCCCCGACCACCCGCTCCAGCGGAATGACGTTTTCGGTTGTGAAGGCTATGACCTGGCCGCAGGCGTGCACCCCGGCGTCGGTGCGGCTGGCGGCGGTGATCCGGATCGTCTCACCCAGCAGCCGGCTCAGCGCCTGCTCGAGCGTCCCCTGCACCGTCACGCTGTCCGGCTGCACCTGGAAGCCGGCGAAGTCCGTGCCGTCGTACTGAACGACCAGGCGCAGGTGTCGCATTGTCGGTAGTGGCGCGATTTATCGCGCCCAGCCCCCGCGCCCGTGGCGGCGCGATTCGTCGCGCCCCCTGGCGCCATGAATGGCGCCCCTACTCCGACAGCTCCAGGATCGCCATCTGCGCGGCGTCGCCGCGCCGCTGGCCGGCCGGGATGATGCGCGTGTAGCCGCCGGCCCGGGCCGTGAAGCGCGGAGCGATCTCCTCGAACAAGTACCCCACCAGGCGGGCGTCCGGGATCGTGCGCAGCACCTGGCGGCGCGCGGACAAGTCGCCCCGCTTCGCCAGCGTGATCAGCTGATCGGCCACGCGGCGCGCTTCCTTGGCCTTGATCAAGGTCGTCTTGATATGGTTATGCCGAAACAGGCTGGCGACCAATCCGCGCAGCAGCGCCAGCCGCTGGTCGGTGGGCCGGCCCAGCCGGCGATGGTCCTTCAGATGCCGCATATCGTCCTCCGAACGCCCAACTATGCTCGTCCGTCCCTACCCCGCCTCGCCGCCGCCCTTGAGGCCCAACTCGTACTGCGCCAGCTTCTCCAGCACTTCTTCCAGCGAACGCTTGCCGAAGTTCCGGATGTTCAAGAGATCGTTCTCGTTCCGCTGGATCAGCTCGCCCAGCGTGTTGATGCTTTCCTTCTTCAGGCAGTTGAAGGTGCGCACCGAGAACTCCACGTCCTCGATCGGCGTGTCGAGAACCTTGTTGCGCACCTCGTCTTCCTCGGTGACGGCCTCGGTCGGCGCCACGCCGGCTTCTTCGGCCGGTCCCAGGAAGATGGCGATGTAGTCACGCAGGTGGCGCGCCGCCTGGTGCAACGCCGCGTCCGGGCTCACCGTGCCGTTGCCCCAGATCTCGACCACCAGCCGGTCCAGGTCGGTGCGGCTGCCCAGACGCGTCGGCTCCACCCGGTAGTTCGCCCGGGACACCGGCGAGAACTGGGCGTCCACGGGGATGACATCCACCGGCGTCTCGGTGCGGTCCCGCTCCTCGGTCGGCACGTAGCCCACGCCCCGCTGCACCCACATGTCAATGTTGATCGCGCCCTTGTCGTTGGCGATCTCCAGGATGTGCAGCTCCGGGTTGATGATCTCCACGTGCGGCGGCGTCTGGATGTCGGCCGCCAGCACCTCACCCGCGCCCTTGGCGTTCAGCCGCAGCACGATCTCCTCGTCCTCCTCTTCCGTCTCGCTGGGCAACACCTTGATCGCCAGCTCGCGGATGTTGAGGATGATCTCGGTCGCGTCCTCCACGATGCCCTTGAGCGTCGTGAACTCGTGCAGGGCGCCCTCAATGCGCACATCCGTCACCGAGGCCCCCTGGATGTGCGCCAGCAGCACGCGGCGGAAGGCATTGCCCAACGTGTCGCCGTAGCCGCGCTCCAACGGCTCGATGGCAAAGCGGCCGTACGTGTCGGTCAGTTCCAGCGCGTGCACCTTGGGATTCAGGCCTGCTAGCATCTTATTCTCCTCGCACCGCGACGATGTCACCCCCGCCGCGCCGTTCCCCCCATCTGCCGTCTTCCGTCTCTGCCCTACCGCGAGTAGAACTCCACGACCTGCTGCTCGTCCACCTCGGTGTCAATCTGCTCGCGGGTGGGAATGGCGTTGACGGTCGCCGCGTAGTTCTCGTACTCCACCGTGATCCATTCGGGAATGGGGCGGCCGCCGGCGGACTTCAGTTCCTTGAACGGGGCCGTGGACCGGTCGCTCTCCTTGACGCGCACGACGTCACCGGCGCGCAGTTGGTACGACGGGATGTTCACCAGACCGTTGTTGACGGTGAAGTGCCCGTGGCTGACGAGCTGGCGCCCCTCGGCCCGGCTGGCCGCGAAGCCGGCGCGGTAGACGACGTTGTCCAGGCGCCGCTCCAGAAGCTGCATCAGCACCTCGCCCGTCACGCCGCCGGCGCGCAACGCCGCGCCCACATACCGCCGGAACTGCTTCTCCAGCAGCCCGTAGATCGCGCGCATCTTCTGCTTCTCGCGCAACTGCAGGCCGTAGTCGCTGGGCCGGCGCCGCTGCGCCCGCTGCTCCCCGCCCTGCCCGGGCGGGTAGGCCTTCTTCTGCACGGTGCACTTGGGGCCATAGCACTTCTGGCCCTTCAGGTACAACTGCGCGCCCTCGCGCCGGCAAATCCGGCATACTGCTTCCGTATATCGTGCCATTGCGGCCTCTCCTGTGCAACGAACGTCGCGGTGTTCTCCCCGACCGCGCCCGCGCCCGCGACCTCAGTCGTTCGCCTTTGCCCTCTACCCGTTGACCCTACTACACGCGGCGCCGCTTCGGCGGGCGGCAGCCGTTATGCGGCACGGGCGTGACGTCCTTGATGTTGGCGACTTCCAGGCCTGCGGCCTGCAGTGCGCGGATCGCCGTCTCGCGGCCCGACCCGGGCCCCTTGACGAATACGTCCACGCGGCTCATGCCATACTCCAGCGCCCGGCGAGCGCAGCTCTCGGCCGCCTGCTGGGCCGCGAAGGGCGTGCCCTTCTTCGTGCCCGAAAAGCCGATCGTGCCCGAACTCGCCCAGACCAGCACGTTCCCCTCCTGGTCGGCGATGCTGATGATCGTGTTGTTGAACGACGACTTGATGTTGACCCGGCCGTACGGCACCTGCCGCCGCACCTTCTTGGGCCCACGGGACTGCTGCCTCTGTTGTCGCATGTCTCTCGTCCTTTCGCAGGTGCCGCCGACGACGCGGCTGCTGCTCGACCACCGGCCGGGGCCGGCAATCTATCTGGCTTCGCGGTCGCTGACCACCGTCTGATCGCGGCCGGTGACCGCTCCTACAGCCGTGTACCAAAGGGGAGGAGGGTTGTGGTGTACGAGCGGTCACGACCGCGACCATCGTCCCTACACCCTATGCCCTACACCCTATCCGTTACGTCTTGCGCAACGCCTTCTTCTTGCCCGCCACGGTCTTGCGGCGGCCCTTGCGCGTCCGCGCGTTGGTGCGGGTCCGCTGCCCGTTGACGGGCAGACCCCGGCGGTGCCGCATGCCGCGGTACGTGCCGATCTCCACCAACCGCTGAATGTTCGACGCCACCTCGCGGCGCTTGTCACCCTCGATGACGTAGTTGTTCTCGATGATGTCGCGCAGGCGCGCGGCCTCGTCCTCGGTGATGTCGCGCATGCGGGTGTCGGGGTTGATCCCGGCCTCGGCCACGATCTTCTTGGCCGTGGTGTTACCGATCCCATAGATGTAGGTCAGGGCGATCTCGACCCGCTTATCCCGGGGGACGTCAACGCCTACAATTCGTGGCACTGCTCTGCCTCCTGCTCCAAATCAACCTTAGCCCTGGCGCTGCTTGTGGCGCGGGTTATCACAGATCACCCGGATCACGCCATGGCGCCGGACGATCTTGCACTTGTCGCAACGCTTCTTGACCGACGCGGATACTTTCATCTCACTACTCCTGCCGTTCCGTTCCCTGGTCCCTGATCCCCAACCCCTACTTATGCAGCCATGTGATGCGGCCGCGGGTCAGGTCGTAGGGCGACAACTCGATCGTCACGCGGTCCCCCGCCATGACCTTGATGAACCGCATGCGAATCTTGCCCGACACATGCGCCAGCACTTCATGCCCGTTCTGCAGCTCCACGCGGAACTGCGCGTTGGGCAGCTTCTCCGCCACCGTCCCCAGCACGCGAATGGCCTTCTGGCTCTGGTCGCTCGCTTGCTGCTGCGGGCGCGGCTGCTTCTTCTTTTTCCTTCGCTGGTCTGGCCTTCTCATATGCTCCGGCCTTCTAGCTGTGTCAGAATGAGCGGCTGCTCTTTCGTCACAGCCACCGTATGCTCAAAATGCGCGCTCAGCCTCCCATCGGCGGTGCGCATCGTCCACCGATCCTGATCACACCTCAACTCGTACGTCCCCGCGTTCACCATCGGCTCGATCGCCAGGACCATCCCCGGCCGCAGCCGCAGGTCGTAGTCGGCGAACTGCCGCGGCTCAAAGAAGTTCGGCACCTGCGGCGGCTCGTGCATCTGCCGGCCGATCCCGTGCCCCACCAGGTCCCGCACGCAACTGAACCCCTGCGCCTCGACGCACTCCTGGATGGCCCGGCTCACGTCCCCCAGCACCGCCCCCGCCACTGCCTGCCGGATGCCCACCCACAGGGCCTCTTCCGTCGCGGCCATCAGCCGCTGGCCCTCGGCGCTCACCTCACCCACGGCCACCGTCGTCGCCGTGTCGCCGTGAAAGCCCTGGTAGCACGCCCCGACATCAAGCCCCACGATGTCGCCCTCGCGGACGACCTCGCTGGCCCGCGGGATGCCGTGCACGACGACGTCGTTGATCTCGACGCACAGCGTGCCCGGGTAGCCGCGGTAGCCCTTGAAGCTGGGCGCGGCGCCGGCGGCGCGAATGACGTCTTCGGCGATCTTGTCAAGTTCCAGACTGCTGATCCCCGGCCGCACCGCCTCCGCTGCGACGTGCAGCGCCTGGGCGGCGATGGCCCCGGCCCGGGCCATGATCTCAAGGTCCTGGGGCGTCTTGCGGCGGACCTTGAGGTTCCGCGAGCGACCAATCATCCGCTAGCTGCACTTCCCGATGCCGCGGGCCGCCAACGCCTCGTCCACGCGCCCGGCGACCTCCGCCGGCGTGCCGCTCCCGTCAATTGCCAGCAGGTTGCCCTGCCCCGCATAGGTCGCGATCAGCGGCGAGGTCTGCCGGTGGTAGACGTTCAGCCGTTCCTGGATGGCCTCGGCGCAGTCATCGTCGCGCTGGTAGATCTCCCCGCCGCACGACGGGCACTTGTCGCCGACATCCACGTTGTCGCGGTCCACGTTGTAGATGGCCCCGCAGCCCCGGCACATCCGCCGGCCCGACAGCCGCCGCACGAGAATGGCGTCGTCCACGGCCAGGTTGATGACCACCGGCGGAACCATGCTCAGGTCCGCCATCGCCGCACCGAGCGCCTCGGCCTGCGGGATGGTCCGCGGGAAACCGTCCAGCAGCACGCCGCGCTCCTGGATGTCCACCGCCGCCAGCCGCTCCTTGACGATGCCGATCACCAGTTCGTCGGGTACCAGCTCGCCGGCGTCCATGAACTGCTTGGCCCGCACGCCCAACTCCGTCCCGGCCTTGACCGCCGCGCGCAGCATGTCGCCGGTCGAGACGTGCACCGGCGCGTAGTCCGCGACCAGTTGCTCGGCCTGCGTGCCCTTGCCCGCCCCCGGCGGCCCCAGCAGGATCATGTTGGTCTGTGCCATTAGCCCAGGAACCCCTTGTAATGCCGCATCAACAGCTGCGCCTCAATCTGCTCCATCGTGTCCAGCGCCACGCCGACCACAATCAACAGCGACGTGCCGCCGACCAGCCCGAAGGTGGTCACCCCCGTGATGTCGCTGACGTAGTACTGCATCAGGGCGACCACGCCCAGGAACAGCGCCCCGGCCAGCGTGATGCGGTACAGGATCCGGTCCAGGTAGTCGCGCGTCCGCTCGCCCGGGCGAATCCCCGGCACGGCGCCGCCGTTCTTCTGCAGGTTCTCGGCGATCTGCTCCGGGTTGAACGTGACCGCCGTGTAGAAGTACGTGAACACCACGACCATCGCGAAGTACAGCAGCGACGCGAACCAGTTCTGGCCGGGCGTGGTGAAGTCAATCATGCTGCCGATGGCGTTGCGCACCCCGTCCTCGGTCACGTGCAGGAAGCTCAGCGTCCGCGACACCCCGCCGACGAAGTTCGGGTTGTCCAGGAACTGCGCGATCGTCGCCGGGAAGAGCACCACTGAGATGGCGAAGATGATCGGGATGACGCCGGCCTGGTTGACGCGCAGCGGCAGGAACGTCGTCGTCCCGCCATACACCTTGTTGCCCTTCACGCGCTTGGCGTACTGCACCGGGATCTTGCGCTGCGCCTTCGTCACCTTCACGATGCCGTAGATGGTCACAGTGAACAGCAGCACCAGCACGGCGATGTTGGCGATGCCGACCTGCCCGCCCTGGTACAGAATGGCCGTCTGCGCTACCTGCTGCGGGATCGTCGTCATGATGCCCACAAAGATGATCAGCGACACGCCTTGCCCGATGCCCTTGGCGGTGATCATGTCACCCAGCCACATCAGGAACGAGGTGCCCGCCGTCATCATCACGATGCCAAAGAGCGTCTCGATGATGCCCCCGGAATACGCCCCGGCCGCCCGGAAGTACGTGATCATGCCCGCGGCCTGGATGATCGCCAGGATGACCGTCATGTACTTGGTCCAGGCGTTGATCTTCTTCTGCCCGTACTCGCCCTCTTTCTGCAACTGCTCCAGGGCCGGCACGGCCATCACGAGCAACTGCATGATGATTGAGGCGTTGATGTAGGGCATGATGCCCAGCGACAGCACCGAAAAGCGCTTGAGCGACCCGCCGACGAAGGTGTTGAACAACTCGAAGACGTTCCCGCCCTGGAACAGGTTCTGGAGCGCCTCGAGGTTCACGCCCGGCAGCGGTACGTGGGCGCACGCCACGTACACGGCGAACATGCCCATCACAAAGAAGATGCGCTGGCGGATGTCCGGCAGCCGCAACGCCGCCGCCAGGGCCGCGAGACGCTGTTTCATCCGACGATCACCTCAACGCTGCCGCCCGCCGCCTCGATCTTCGCCTTGGCGCTTTCACTGACTGCGTGGCAATGCACCGTCAGGGCCTTGGTCAGCTCCCCCTGCCCCAGAATCTTCAGGCCCTTCTTGCCCATCTTCTTGACCCAGCCGAGCTGCTGGACTAGCTCGGGCGTGACGATCGTCCCCGCCTCGAGCCGGTCGAGCTGGCTCACGTTCAGCGCGCTGTGGTCGGCCCGAAAGATGCCGATGTTGTGCGCCTTGTTCGAGGTCCCGCGCAGCTTCGGGAGGCGCATGTACAGCGGGTTCTGGCCGCCCTCAAAGCCCGGGCGCACCCCGCGGCCGCGCGAGTTCTGGCCCTTGATGCCGCGCCCGGCGTACAGGCCGTTGCCCGACCCATGCCCGCGCCCGATGCGCTTGCTCTTCTTCAGCTTGCCGGAAGCCCGGCTCAGTTCGCCCAGGTTCATTGTCTTGCTCCATCCGGTCGCGGTCGCGGACCGCGCCTACGCCGGCTCGACGGCAATCATGTGCTCGACGACCTTCAGCATGCCGCGCACGTCCGCGGTGTCCGGCAGCA
>CAZZDO010000040.1:7847-10945 GCA_964653205.1 uncultured Armatimonadia bacterium
TAGAGCGGGCGTCTCGCCCGCATCCTGTCTCGGGTAGAGCGGGCGTCTCGCCCGCTTCGGCCGGGGCGGGCGAGACGCCCGCTCTACCGGCACAATCTAGAAGTCCAGACCGGCCTCGCGGGCCGCATCCGCCAGCGCCTTCACGCGACCATGGAACGGCCGGCCGCTGCGGTCGAACACGACCTTCGACACGCCCTGAGCCACGGCCCGCTCCGCCAGCGCCTTGCCCACCGCCGCTGCCGCTGTGATGTTCCCCGTACTGCCCTCCACCAGCCCCTTCTCCAGCGACGTCGCGGCCACCAGTGTCGCCCCCGCCGTATCGTCAATGATCTGGGCGTGGATGTGCTTGAGGCTGCGGAACACGCTCAGCCGCGGCCGCTCCGTCGTGCCGCTGACCTTGCGCCGCACCCGCATCTTCCGCCGCGCCAGACTCTCCTGCTTCTTCCTCAACCTGCTCATGTCAGTTCCTTCCGTCTCCGCCGCTCTCTTCGTTGCCGTCCCCCCTCCCTGTAGGGAGGGGGCAGGGGGTGGGACGCCTTCTCCTGTCCCGGCAACCTAGCGACCGCTTTCGCGTCCGACCTCGACCCTTAACCCTAGCCCCCGGCCTTGCTCTTCCCGGCCTTCCGCCGCACCAGCTCGCCGGCGTAGCGAATGCCCTTGCCGCGGTACGGCTCGACCTTCCGCAGCTTCCGGATCTCCGCCGCCGTCTGGCCCACCGACTGCTTGTCGGCGCCCTTGACGACGATGTTGGTCGTCCCCTCGACCTCGAGCGTGATGCCGGCCCGGGGCTCGACCACGATCGGGTGCGAATACCCCAGCCGCAGCAGCAGGCCGTTGCCCTGCTTCTCCGCGCGGTACCCCACGCCCTGGATCTCCAGGCGCTTGGAAAAGCCCTCGGTGACCCCGGTGACCATGTTGGCCAGAAGCGAGCGGGTCAGCCCGTGCAGCGCGCGGTGCTGCCGCACGTCGCTCGGCCGGCTGATGAGCACCTGGCCCCCCTCCACCACGATGGTGAGGTCGGGACTGAAGCTGTCCTTCAACTCCCCGCCCGGCCCCTTCACGGTGACCTGGTTCCCGGCGTCAACCTTCACGGTCACGCCCGTGGGAATGGGGATCGGTTGCTTGCCAATTCGTGACATCTGTCGTTCACCCGGTCCTTCTTACACCTGCTCCGACCCCATGGGGAAAACAAGGGATCATTTGCCACCACGCCCCGGTCCGCCGTCCCTCATCCCTGATCCCCAACCCCTATCCCCTACCACACGTACCCGATGACCTCGCCGCCGATGCCGCGCTTGCGGGCGTCGCGCGCGGTCATGATTCCCTCGCTCGTGGACACAATCGCGATGCCCAGCCCGCCGAACACCCGCGGCAGCTTGCCCTTGGGCACGTACACCCGCCGCCCCGGCTTGCTCACGCGCTTGAGCCCGCGCAACACCGGCTCGCGGTTGGCGTTGTACTTCAGGCGGATGCGCAGGCTCTGGCCCTTGCCCACCAACTGGAAGCCGCGAATGTAGCCTTCCTCATGGAGGATCTTGGCGATCTCGCGCTTCATCTTCGACACCGGCACCTTGACATTCGCGTGCCGCGCCTCCGCCGCATTGCGGATGCGCGTCAGCATGTCGGCGATCGGGTCGGAAAGGACCCCGGTGCCCTTGACACCGGCAGTCTCGGTGTTGGCTGCTTGTTTCATGAGCCGTTCTCCACTGGGCCTGCTCGAACTGGAAGATCGCTCGGCGCTTCTCTTTTCCACTGCTGCCACCTGCTCTACCAGCTGGATTTCCGGATGCCCGGGATGTTGCCCGCCAGGGCGTTCTCGCGGAAGCAAATGCGGCACATGCCAAAGTCCCGCATGTAGCCCCGCCGCCGGCCGCAGAGCATGCAACGGTTGTAGACGCGAGTCGGAAACTTCTGGGGCCGCTTCTGTTTGGCAATCCAAGATTTCTTGGCCAACTTCGTCCTCCTACCCTCCGGGCGCAACGTAGCGCGCCCGCCGTCAATCGTCGCGATGCCGCTCCCTACGCCGCTGCCCGCACAAACGGCACGCCCAACATCTCGAGCAGCGCCGCCGCCTCTTCATCCGTCCGCGCCGTGGTCACGAACGTGATCTCCAGGCCGCGCTGCCGCTCGATGTCATCGTAGCCCAACTCCGGGAAGATCAACTGGTCGTCCAGCCCGAACGTGTAATTCCCCCGCCCGTCGAACGCGTTGCGCGACACGCCGCGGAAGTCGCGGATGCGCGGTAGCGCGACCGACAGCAACCGGTCGGTGAACTCCCACATCCGGTCCCCCCGCAGCGTCACGCGGCAACCAATGTTCATCCCCTGCCGGATGCCGAAGGCCGAGATGGACTTCTTGGCCTTCGTGATGACCACTTTCTGCCCGGCGATGGTCGTCAGTTCCTTCGCCGCGGCGTCCAGCGTGTCGGCGTTGTCCTTGGCCTGGCCCACACCCATGTTGATGCAGACCTTCTCCAGCCGCGGCGCCTGCCAGATGTTCGTGTAGCCGAAGCGCTCCATCAGCGCCGGCAGAATCTCGCTTGCGTATCGGTCCTTCAATCGGGCCATTGCACTCAGCCTCTGTCTGTAGCGGCGCGATCCATCGCGCCATGAACGCCTGCTCAACTCGGCGCGAGGAATCGCGCCCCTACGCGTCACGCCCTACTCGTCAATGTCCTTCTTGCACTTGCGACACACCCGCACGCCCCGCCCCTCGGCCGTCCGCCGCCGCGCCACCCGCGTCGCCGCGTCGCAGTTCGGACATACCAGCATGACGTTGGACACATGCACGGGGCCCGGCTGCGTCACAATGCCGGCCTGGCGCACCTGCTGGCTCTGCCGCACGGCCTTCCTGATCATGTTGATGCCCTCGACCACCACGCGCTCATCGCTCGGCCGCACCTCGAGCACCTTGCCGCGCCGCACCCGCCCCTTGCGCGAGCGGTCCTTGCCCGCGATGACGAGGACTTCGTCGCCCTGCTTAACGTGCATCTGCTTCTTGGCCATATCTCTTGCTCCGCTCGGGCCTGGGAAGGTCGCGCTCTGGTGAGCGCTCCTACGCCCCACCCCGAAGGATGTTACACACTGCGAGTTCCGTCT
>CAZZDO010000040.1:11045-15022 GCA_964653205.1 uncultured Armatimonadia bacterium
TCCTACGCCCCACCCCGAAGGATGTTACACACTGCGAGTTCCGTCTTGTGAGCGCCCACCAACCACCGTATCAGGTGTAGGAGCGCTCACCAACCACCGTATCAGGTGTAGGAGCGCTCACCAGAGCGCGACCCTCTCCGCCTCAGAACACCTCAGGCGCCAGCGAGATGATCTTCATGTATTCCCGCTCGCGCAACTCGCGGGCCACGGGCCCGAACACACGCGTCGCGCGCGGGTTCTTCTGGTCGTCAATGATGACCGCGGCATTCTCGTCGAACGCGATCTGCGTGCCGTCCGGCCGGTGGGTCTTGTTGCGCACCCGCACCACGACCGCGCGGATGACCGAGCCCTTGGCGATGGGGCTGGACGGGGTGACCTGCTTGGCCGAAGCGACGATCTGGTCGCCCAGCCCGGCGTACCGGTGGTACCCGCGCCCGACCACCCGGATCATGCCGATCTCCTGCACGCCCGAGTTGTCCGCTACCTTCAGCCTGGATTCAACCTGTACCATCGTTGCTTACCTCAGTCGGGTGCTTCCCTGGGAGCGCCGGCTTCTCGCGAGGCTGAGCCCGTCGAAGCCCAGCCGGCACGCCGTTGCCGTCTAGCTCTCGGCCTCTTCGCGCGCCTTGCGCGCCGCGATGACGCCCTCCGCCAGGTGCGACGGCACTTCCTGGTAGTGCGAGAACTCCATCGTGTAGCTCGCCGCCCCCTGCGACAGCGACCGCAGGTCCGCCGCGTAGCGCGACATCTCCGCCAGCGGCACCAGCGCCCGCACGACCTGCAACCCCCCGCCGATCGGCTCGCTGCCCTGAATCTGCCCCCGCCGCCCCGACATGTCGCTCATGATGTCGCCCATGATCGCATCGGCCACCGTGATCGCCACGTTCATGATCGGCTCGAGCAGCACCGGGTTGGACTGCTGCAGCGCGTTCTTGACGGCGATCGAGCCGGCCATGCGGAACGCCTGCTCCGAGCTGTCCACCGGGTGCGAGCTGCCGTCGTCGAGAATGACGCGCACGCCCACCACCGGCGCCCCCGCCAGGATGCCCTTCCGGAGCCCGTCCAGCACGCCCTTCTCCACCGCCGGGATGAAGTTCGTCGGTACCGAGCCGCCCTTCACTTCGTTGACGAACTCGTTCGCCTCGACCCCGGGCTCCTGCGGCTCCATCCGGACCCACACGTCGCCGAACTGCCCGCGGCCGCCGGTCTGCTTCTTGTGGCGGCCCTGCACGCGGCACGACTTCGAGATCGTCTCGCGGTACGGCACCAGCGGGTCGGAGAGTTGCACCTTCACGTCGAACCGGTTCGCCAGACGCTCGGCCAGGATGTCCAGGTGCAGCGCCCCCATGCCCGACACGATCAGCTCGTTGGTCTCGGGGCTGCGCTCATAGTGCAGGCCGTAGTCATCTTCCGCCACGCGGGCCAGCGCGATGCCGACCTTGTCCTCGTCGGCGCGGCTGGCCGCCGTCAGGGCCGCCGAATGCATCGGCGTGGGCGCCGGCGGCAGTGGGAACACGACCTGCTGCCGCGGGTCCGAAAGCGTATCGCACGTGCGCGTCCCCTCGAGCTTCGACACCGCGCCCAGGTCCCCGGCCGCCAACTCCGCCACCCCCTGCGACTGCTTCCCCTGCATGACCGAAAGCCCCGACAGCTTCTCCTTGGCGTTGCGGCGGGTGTTGGTCACGGGCATGTCGCCGGTCGCCTTGCCCGACACGACCCGCAGCAGGTTGATGCGGCCCACGTACGGGTCCGACAGCGTCTTGAACACAAAGGCGGAGAAGGGCGCGTCGGCGCTGGCCGGGCGGCTCTCCTCGTCCTCGCTGCCGGGCTTCACGCCGGTCCAGGCCGGCCGGGCGTTGGGCGCCGGGCAACTGCCCTTCACGAACGCCAGCGTCGCGCCGAGGCCCTTGGCGTTGACCCCGTCACAGCACATGACCGGGACGATCAGCCCCTCGGCCACGGCCTTCTTCAGGCCCGCCGCCAACTCGTCGGCCGTCAACTCGCCGGCCTCCAGGTATTTCTCGGTCAGGTCGTCATCGGTGGCCGCCACGGCGTCAATCAACTGCTCGCGCGCCTCGGCCAAAGCCTCCGCCATCTCGCCGGGGATGTCGCCGGCCTTCAGGTCCTTGCCCTCGCCCGCGTAGGCCTTCATCCCCACCAGGTCCACCACACCGCCGAAGCTCGGGCCCTTGCCCATCGGCACCTGCACCGGCACGGCCTCGCAGTCCTTGAGCATCTTGTTCATGCTCGCGACGGCCGCGCCGAAATCCGCGTGCTCCTTGTCCATCTTGCTGATGACGCCCACCACCGGGACGCCCATCTCGCGCGCGGTGTTGAACACCTTGATGCTGTGAATCTCGACTCCGGCCTGCCCGTCGAGCACCAGCAGCGCCGTGTCGGCGACCTTCATCGCGGGCGGTACGTCCGCGAAGAACTCGGAGTACCCCGGGGTGTCCACGAGGTTGATCTTGACGCCGCCGTGCTCGCAGTGGCACAGCGCCGGGGTGATCGTGATCTGCCGGGCAACTTCCTCGGCCTCGAAGTCGGCCGTGGCGGTCCCGTTGTCCACCTTGCCCAGGCGGTCAATGGCGCCGGTGGCAAACAGCAGGCCTTCCACCAGGGAGGTCTTGCCCGAGCCCCGATGGCCGATCAGCACCAGGTTGCGAATCTGCTCTGTGGAAAAAGGCACTTCACTACGCCTCCGGCGTGTGACATTCGGTGACGGTCGCGGTCGGTGACCGCTCCTACACGCGCTGCGTTTGTTACAGCCAGGCCAATACTCCTGGGAAGCGAGGTGTACGAGCGGTCACCGACCGCGACCTCGTCCCGATCCGCCCTACCGCGCCCGCTCCAAAATCTCGGTCACGCGCCACGACTTGTCCTTCGATAGCGGCCGGCACTCGGTGATCATGACCCGGTCGCCCGTATGCGCCTCGTTGCCCTCATCGTGCGCCTTGAAACGGGCGCTGCGGCGCAGCACGCGGCCATACAGCGGGTGCGGCGCCAGGCGCTGGACCGCCACGACGACCGTCTTGTCCATCTTGTCGCTGACCACGGTGCCCTCAAGAGTTCGCTTCAGCTTCTCGGCCATTTGCCTTGCCTCGTTCGCTCGTAAATCAGTCGCGGCGCGATTCATCGCGCCCGGAACGTAGGCGCGTTCGGTCGCGCCAACCCCGCGCCCTAGACGAGCGCCCGCTCGGTCTGGATCGTGCGGATCCGCGCAATCGCCTTGCGGTACTTGCGCACGCGCTTGGGGTCCTCGACCTGCCCCGACGCCAGCCGGAAGCGCAGGTTGAACAGCGCCTCCTGGATGTGCCGCAGCCGCTCCTCGATCTCCTCAGGCGAAGCCTGCCGCATCTGCTCGATGAAATCGCGGGTGCTCTTGGAATTGTCAGGCATTCAGATCATCCTCCCGCGTCACAAACCGGCACTTGATCGGCAGCTTGTGCATGGCCAGCCGCATGGCTTCCTTGGCGATCTCATGGGGCACGCCGGCCATCTCGAACATGATCCGCCCCGGCTTGACGACCGCCACCCAGAACTCCGGGCTCCCCTTGCCCTTGCCCATGCGCGTCTCGGCCGGCTTCTTGGTCACGGGCCGGTCCGGGAAAATGCGGATCCACACCTTGCCGCCGCGCTGGGCGTACCGGGTCATGGCCACACGGGCGGCCTCGATCTGCCGGCTGGTAATCCAGGACGGCTCCAGCGCCTGCAGCCCGAACTCGCCGAAGTTGAGACTGTTGCCCCGGTCCGCCATCCCGCGCATGTGGCCGCGGTGCGTCTTCCGGTGCTTGGTGCGCTTTGGCATCAACATCTCTGGCTTACTCCTCTTCGCTCTCGTCCGGGCCGCCCAGCGCGCTGAGCAACTCATCCTCTTCGGGGGCCACCAACTCGATCGTCTCCGTCTGCGCGGGCGCGGCGTCAATCTGCGGCACGACCGGCACCGGCGGCGCCACCACGGCGGCCGGGGCCGCGAC
>CAZZDO010000040.1:15122-19985 GCA_964653205.1 uncultured Armatimonadia bacterium
CAATCTGCGGCACGACCGGCACCGGCGGCGCCACCACGGCGGCCGGGGCCGCGACTGCTTCCGCCGCCTCCGCAGCCGCCTCGCCCTCTTGCGGCAAGTGCTGGGCCTGAGTCACCTTCTTGGGCGGCAGCACGTCACCGCGGTACACCCACACCTTCACACCGATGTGCCCGTAACCCGTCTTGGCCTCGGCGCGGCCGTACTCCACATCGGCGCGCAGCGTGTGCAGGGGCACGCGCCCCTCGGGCCCCACGGCCTCGGTGCGGGCAATCTCCGCCCCGCCCAACCGGCCGCTCACCGCGCAGCGGATGCCGCCGGCGCCCATGCGCATCGCCCGGTCCACCGCCTGCCGCATCGCCCGCCGATAGGACACCCGCCGCTCGATCTGCCGCGCGATGTTGTCGGCCACCAGCTGGGCGTTGACGTCCGGGTCCTTGGTCTCCTCGACGTTGACCCGGACCTTATGGCCGCACATCTTCTCGATCTGCTGCCGCATGACGTCCACGTCCCGGCCGCCCTTGCCGATGATGATCCCCGGCTTGGCCGTCGAGATGGTCACCGTGACGGTGTCCGCCGCCCGCTCGATCTGCACATCGGAGATCGCCGCGCTCTTCGTCTGGGCAATGACGAACTGCCGCACCTTGATGTCCTCGATGAGCAGCTGCCGGTAGCGCTTCCCCTCGGCGAACCAACGGCTCCGCGCCTCGCGGATCACGCCCAATCTGAACCCGTACGGATGTACCTTCTGTCCCATGGGTCACTCCATGTCTTTGCGTCTGTAGCGGCGCGATTTATCGCGCCCCGATTGCCCGCGCCATCCTTCGCACTCCGCCGGCCGGCGCGATGAATCGCGCCCCTACTCCTCGTCCTGCCCGTCGCTCACCACGACCGTGATGTGGCAGGCGCGCCGCACGTAGCGGTCCGCGCGGCCCCGCGCCCGCGGCTTCAGCCGCGGCATCTTCAGCGAACCATCCACCGTGACTTTGCGCACGCTCAGCTCGTCCGCGTCCATGCTGTGGTTGTTCTCGGCGTTGGCCACCGCTGACTCCAACACCAGGCTCAACGCCCGGGCGGCCGGGCTGGGCTGCACGGCCAACACCGCGCGCGCCGCGCCCAACTCCTTCCCGCGCACCAGGTCGGCGTAACGCATGACCTTCCGCGGCCCGATCCGTACGTGTTTGGCGATCGCTCTTGCTTCCATGCTCGTGACTCCTCGACAGGGTGGGGCGACTGCGGCGGGCGGCCGTCATCGGCCCCCGGCGGTCCTAACGGCCACCCGTCGTCCTCTCGGACTTGCCCCCGCGCATGCCGCGGAAGGTGCGGGTCGGGGCGAACTCCCCCAGCTTGTGCCCGACCATGTTCTCGGTGATCAGGATTGGCACGTGCTTGCGGCCGTCGTGCACCGCGATCGTGTGGCCCAGCATGTCCGGGAAGATCGTCGAGCGCCGCGACCACGTCCGCAGCATCCGCTTCTGACCGCTCGCGTTCATGGCCTCGATCTTCGCCAGGAGCTTCTCTTCGGCGTACGGGCCCTTCTTGATTGACCTTGCCATACCGTACCTCTTCAGTAGCGGCGCGATTCATCGCGCCCAACCCACCCTCGGTAGCGGCGCGATTCATCGCGCCCAACCCGCCCTCGGTAGCGGCGCGATTCATCGCGCCCACCGCCCTGGCGCGATCAATCGCGCCCCTACACCCTACTTGCTGCCCCGCTTGCGCACGATGTACTTGCTCGACTGCTTCCGCACCTTGCGCGTCTTCTTGCCCAGCGTCTTCCAGCCCCACGGTGACCGCGGGCTGTCCAGACCGATCGGCGCCTTGCCCTCGCCGCCGCCGTGCGGATGATCCTTCGGGTTCATGACCACGCCGCGCACCGTCGGCCGCACCCCACGCCACCGCGTCCGGCCGGCCTTCGCGTCGCGCACGTTGCCATGGTCCACATTGCCCACGCGCCCCATCGTCGCCCGGCAGCGTTGCGACACCATGCGCATCTCGCCGGAGGGCAGGCGCACCGTCACGTAGTTGCCTTCCTTGGCCACGACCTGCGCCTCAGCGCCGGCGCTGCGCACCATCTGACCGCCCTTGCCGGGGGTCAACTCGATGTTGTGAACCGTGCTGCCCAGCGGGATGCGCTCCAGCGGCAGGCAGTTGCCCAGCCGCGCCGGCACGCCCTCACCGGAGACGATCATGTCGCCCTTGGACACGCCCACGGGCGCGAGAATGTAGCGCTTCTCACCGTCGGCGTAGAACAGCAGGGCGATGTTGGCCGAGCGGCCCGGGTCGTACTCGATGGCCGCGATCTTGGCCGGCACGCCGTCCTTGTCCCGCTTGAAGTCAATTTGCCGGACCAGCTTCCGGTGCCCGCCGCCCTGGTGGCGCACCGTGATCTTGCCGGTGTTGTTGCGACCCGCCGCCCGCTTCTTGCGGATGCGGAGCGCCTTCTCGGGCTTCTTGTCCTTGTCCACGCCTTCCTTGACCACGGTCGTCAGACTGCGACGACCGGCCGAGGTGGGCTTGTGTTCCTTAAGTGCCATAGCGGTACTCCTTGCTGATAGCGGGCTCCATGTGGCTCATGGAGCGCCACGCCAGCGCTGTTGCCGTCACCCGACCACTCAACCACCAACCACTCGCCTCTACCCGCCTGCCAGCACGTCAATCTGCGAGCCCGGCGCCAGCGTCACGATGGCCTTCTTCCACCGCGACGTCTGCCCGACCCGGTGCTTGTAGCTGCGCCGCCGCGCCTTGCCATGGATCATCATGGTGTGGACGTCCAGCACGCGCACGTTGAAGATCGCCTCGATGGCCCGGGCAATCTGGATCTTGTTCGCCCGCGGGTCCACCTTGAACGAGTACTTGTTGAACTCGGCCGACTCCCGCATGCTCTTTTCCGTCACGAGCGGGCGCAGGATGATCGCGCGGTGTTCCAATGCAGTCGGATCGCCACCCTTAAGCATCGGCCTGGCCTCCTCCGGTCAACGTCTGCAGCCCGCCCTGCGTCAGGACCAGGTAGTCCGCCCACAGCACGTCGCGCGCGTTCAGGTGCGGCGACTCCCGTAGCACGAGCTTGGGGATGTTCCGGACGCTGAGGATGTTGCTCTCGTTGTTCGCCTCGGCGGCCGATACGAGCATGATCACCTTGCCCGTCACGTGCATGGCCGCCAACAACTCCACGACGTCCTTGGTCCGCGGCGCGGCCAGCGCCAGCTCCTCCACCACCAGGACCTTGCCACGCTTGGCCTTGTCCGACAGCGCGCAGTTGAGCGCCTGGCGGCGGGCCTTCTTGGGCATCACGCGCACGCGGCCGGCCCCATGGGGCGGATGGGCCACGCCACCGCCGACGAACACCGGGGCGCTGCGCGCGCCGTGGCGCGCCCGCCCCAACCCCTTCTGCCGGTACATCTTGGCGGTGGTCAAGTCCACCTGGGACCGCGTCTTGGCCTGGCCGGCCTTCCGCGTCCGCTGGGCCTCAATGACCCGCACGGCCTGGTGCAGAAGGTCGCGGTTCAGCGGGGCCGCGAACACCTCGTCCGCCGCCTCCAACTGACCCACCTTCTGACCGGTCGTATCGTACAATGACAACTGCGGCATCAAACTCATCCCTTCACGTTGGAGGGCGCTCGGGCGCCCGACCCGGAAGCGGTTCGCTAGCGCTCGCGACTCGTGATCAGCAGCAGCCCGCCGTTGGCGCCCGGGACCGCGCCCCGAATGAGCAGCAGGTTCCGCTCGGCGTCCACGTCCACCACCGTCAGACCCTTCTGCGTGATGGTGGCGTCGCCCAGATGGCCGGGCCGCCGCGCCCCGGGGAAGACCCGGGCCGCATCCGTCGCGCCGCCCGACATCGGCTTGCGATGGATCTTGCTCGCGCCGTGCTCCATCGGCCCGCCCTTGAAGTGGTATCGCTTCATCCCGCCGGCGAACCCCTTGCCCTTCGACCGCCCCTGCACCACGATCTGGTCGCCCTTGGCGAACACGTCCACGCGAATCTCCGCGCCCACTTCGGCCTCGGCGACAGCCGCCACCGGGAACTCCCGCAGGTATCGCTTCGGCGCGAGGTTGCGCGACTGGAAATGCCCCAGTTGCGGCTGGTTCAGCCGCTCGCGCTTCCGGTCCTCAAACCCCACCTGGACCGCCTCGTAGCCGTCGCTCGCCGTCGTCTTGCGCTGCACGATGACACACGGACCCGCCTCGACGACGGTCACCGGAACCATCCGGCCCTGCTCGTCGAACACCCGCGTCATCCCGATCTTCTTGCCCAGTATCGCTGGCATCTTCGTCACCTTGAAGAAGTCACGTCTCAGGCGGTCGCTGCGCTGACCCCTGACCTCTGACCCCTGATCCCTGCCGTTACCCCGCCGACGTCTTGATGGATACGCCCACGCTGCTGGGCAGATCCAGCTTCATCAGCGCGT
This sequence comes from uncultured Armatimonadia bacterium, assembly GCA_964653205.1. Classification (GTDB taxonomy): domain Bacteria; phylum Armatimonadota; class Zipacnadia; order Zipacnadales; family UBA11051; genus JAJFUB01. The sequence continues at coordinate 19,532 of CAZZDO010000040.1, forward strand.
CCACCGTCCGCTGCGTCGAGTCGATGATGTCAATCATCCGCTTGTGCACGCGCAGCTCGAAGTGCTCCATGGTCCGGCTGCTGCGGCCCAGCGCCGTCGGCTTGACGATGCAGTGCACGCGCTTGTCGGTGGGCAGCGGAATCGGGCCGGCGATCCGCGCGCCACTGCGCTCCGCCGTCTCCACGATCTTCTGCGCCGACCGGTCCAGGATCTCATGGTCGAATGACTTGAGCTTGATCCTGATCTGGTTAGTCTTGGCCATCAGCTCTCTCCTGTACCGTCAACTGCCCAACTGCCGTTTGTCGTTAGCCGTTCGCCGTTGCCGTTAGCCGTTCGCCGTTCCCCCCCTCCCCGTGGGGAGGGGGTCGGGGGGTGGGTCGCCGTTACTCGATGACCTTGGTCACCACGCCGGCGCCCACCGTGTGCCCGCCCTCGCGGATCGCGAACCGCACGC
>CAZZDO010000041.1:0-3676 GCA_964653205.1 uncultured Armatimonadia bacterium
CCGCTGCTCGTCCTTTTTTTGGTGGTTGGGGTCGGTGTGTTGAGCCATTCTTGAAAGAGACACAAGGCAGTCTTGAAGTTGACACCAAAGAGCCCCTGCGGGGGCGAGTGGGAGGCAGACAGATCATGTCCAAGATGAAACTGGCGACGATTGTGGGGTTGCTGCTGGTGGTGGCGGCCGGGACGAGTTGGGGCCTGGAGACATACTCGATCGGGGACCTGGTGTGGGTCAACCCGAACGCAAATGCCATCCAGGAGAACCCGGTGGACGAGCCCGGCATCCCCGGAGCCCTGCTGCAGCTAGAGAAGTCAGACGACGGCGGCGCGACGTGGGCGCCGCTACGCACGACCACAACCGACGCCGACGGCTGGTACCACTTCTATGACCTGTTTTTCGGCGTGGAATACCGGGTGGTCGTCCTGTCGCTGCCTTCCCCCGCCTATGACTCGTACGTCGCCAACTACGACCTCGACGGCGGCAGCGACGAGGTGGCCAGGTTCAAGCAGATTGATGCGACGACCGGCACCTTCATCCTGGAGGAATATGAGTACTTCGACCCGGCTCGGGACGACTACTTCATCACGCTTCTCGGCGACACCGTGGACTTCGGCTATCAGGTCGCGGAGGAGCCGGGCGAGCCGGCCATCGAGCTGATCAAGACCGGCGCTGACACCGCCAAGCGCGGCGACACCATCACCTATCACTTCAAGGTGACGAACACCGGCACGACGCCGCTGGACATCACCGTCAACGACCCGATGTTCGGTGGCGTGATCTGGAGCAAGGCCAACGTGCAGCCGGGCGAGGTCAACGAGTTCGACATCCAGTACACGATCCCGATCACCGGCGACCTGACGCTCGGGACGCATGGCCCGCTGCTCAACGAGCAGATGAGCACGCTGTGCACAACCCCGCCGCCACCCCCGCCGCCGTGCGAGGAGAAGTTCACGAACACGGCAACCGCCATCGGCATCTGGGGCGATGAGACCGTCACGGACGAGTCGAGCTGGACCGTGCAGGTCATCACGTACGGCACGCCGGCCATCAAGCTGGTCAAGACCGGTCCGGCGAGCGCCCAGCGCGGCGACACCATCACCTACCACTTCAAGGTCACCAACACCGGCACCTCCGGTCTGGACATCACGGTCAACGACCCGATGCTCGGCGGCGATGTGTGGAGCAAGACGGGCGTTCCGGCGGGCCAGGTGAACGAGTTCGACGTGACGTACACGATCCCGGCGAGCGGCGAACTGGCGAGCGGCACGGCCGGCGCGGCCTCGAACCTGCAGACGCTGTGCCACAGCGGCTCCCGCCACAAGAAGAGCTACTGGCGCTCGCGGCGCGGAGGCGGTTCCTGTACCCCCGAGCCGCCGACCTGTGAAGAGAAGCTGACGAACACGGCTACCGCGACGGGCGTTGCGCCCTGCAAGACCGTCACCAGCACTTCGAGTTGGACCGTGACGGTCAAGACCGGCGGCCACCCGGCGATTGACCTGGTCAAGAGCGGCCCGGCGACCGCCAAGCGCGGCGAGACGATCACCTACCACTTCAAGGTCACGAACACGGGCGACACGGCCCTGGACATCTCAGTCGAGGACCCGATGTTCGGCGGCGTCATCTGGGCCAAGGACGCCGTCCCGGCGGGCCAGGTGAACGAGTTCGACATCACCTACAACATCCCGGTCTCCGGCGACCTGAAGAGTGGTACGCACGGCGCGGTGACGAACCTGCAGACGCTGTGCACCACCCCCCCGCCGCCGTGCGAGGAGAAGCTGATCAACACGGCCACCGCTACCGGTGAGACGCCTTGCGGAGACGTGACCGACGAGTCGACCTGGACGGTCACCATCACCGGGACGAACTGCACCGCGGGCTATGCGACCTACACCCAGGGCGGTTGGGGCGCCAAGCCGTCCGGCAACAACCCCGGCAAGCTCCTGCACAACAACTGGAGCAACGTCTTCGGCTGGAACTCGCTGGTCGTGGGTGGCTACAAGACCATCAAGCTCACCAGCGCGTGGGCGGTCACGAACTTCCTGCCGCAGGGCGGCACGCCCGGCCGGCTGTGGAGCAGCTACTACAACCCGACCTGCCGCACCGACGGCGGTTCGTTCGCCGGGCAGGTCGTGGCGCTGTCCCTGAATGTGCGCTTCTCGCAGGCCGGCATCACCAAGACGGGTCTGGGCGCGCTGAAGGTCCAGAGCGGCACGTACAAGTACTGGACGGTGGACCAGGTCCTGGCGCTGGCGAATGAGGTACTCGGCGGCAACACCTCGCGGCTGCTGGGCTCGATCTCCGACCTGAACGACACCGTGACGAAGATCAACGAGAACTTCGACAACGGTGCCAACAAGGGCTTCCTGGGTCAGTAACTCTCCCCTGGCCGGTTGTCCAATACCCAGACGCGGGGCGCTCCTCCCTCTCTCGACGGAGCGCCCCGCTGTTCTGTCTGGGGCGGGGACACCCGAGCAGACGGCGTTTGAACAACGGCGGCCTTTTTCTGTATAATGGACTGGACCCGCGCAAGTCGGGCTCTTTCTTCCTGAGGACCCAGCATGGCCGGACACCCAGAGGTGAACTGGCCGCGTCGCACGACGCGGCCAGTGCGCGTGCGCCAGGTCGCCGTCGGTGGCGGCGCGCCCGTGTCCGTGCAGACCATGACGAAGACCGACACGGCGGATGTCGCCGCGACGGTCGCGCAGATCAAGCAGGCCGTCGGGACTGGGGCGGATATCGTCCGCCTCGCCATCCCGAACCAGGAAGCGGCGCGGGGCTTCGCGGAAATCCGGCAACAGCTCGATGTGCCGCTCGTGGCGGACATCCATTTCGACCACAAACTGGCCCTGGCGGCCATCGAAGCCGGGGCGGACAAGATCCGCATCAATCCCGGCAACATCGGCGATGACAGCCGCGTGGGAGCGGTCGTCGAGGCGGCTGCCGCGAAGGGCATTCCCCTTCGCGTGGGCGTGAACGCGGGGTCACTCGAGAAGTCGCTGCTGGAGAAGCATGGCGGGGCCACGCCGGAGGCGGCCGCCGAGAGCGCGCTACACAATGTGGCGCGGCTCGAAGCGATGGGCTTTCGGGATGTCGTGGTCTCGATCAAGGCCAGTGACATCTGGCGGACCGTGCAGGCCAACCGGCTGTTCGCGCGGGAAAGTGACTGCCCGCTGCACCTGGGGATCACGGAGGCCGGGCCGGGCGTGGCGGGGATCGTGACGGGCGCGGCGGGGGTCGGCCTTCTGCTGGCCGAGGGCCTCGGCGACACAATCCGCGTGTCGCTGACCGACCCGCCGACCGAGGAGGTCGTAGTCGGGCGGCAGATCCTGCTGGCGATGGGCCTGATCAGCGGCCCGCGGCTGGTGTCGTGCCCGACATGCGGGAGATGTCGGGTGGACCTGCAGCCGCTCGCGCGGCGGGTCCAGCAGGCCCTCGGCGAGATCGAGGCGCCGCTGGTGGTGGCGGTGATGGGCTGTGAAGTCAACGGCCCGGGCGAGGCGAAGGAAGCGGACGTGGGTCTCGCGGCGGGGAAGGACAAGGTCATCCTGTTCCGCAAAGGCGAGGTCTTGCGGACGGTGCCGTTTGCGGAGGCGTTCGACGAACTGATGCGAGAGGTTAAGTCTCTTGAGAGCCACTGAGTTCTACGCGCCGACACTCCGCCAGGTTCCGTCCGAGGCGG
>CAZZDO010000041.1:3776-19540 GCA_964653205.1 uncultured Armatimonadia bacterium
TTGAGAGCCACTGAGTTCTACGCGCCGACACTCCGCCAGGTTCCGTCCGAGGCGGAGATTCCCAGCCACCAACTGCTGCTGCGCGGCGGGTTCATCCGCCAGCTCTCGGCGGGCGTCTTCACGTTCCTGCCGCTGGGCCTGCGCGTGCTGCGCAAGGTCGAGCGGATCATCCGCGAGGAGATGGACCGCGCCGGCGCCCATGAGGTGCTGATGCCGGTCATCCACCCGCAGGAACTGTGGGAGCGCAGCGGGCGGTGGACGAGCTTCGTGCCCGCGCCGCTGAAGACCAAGGACCGCACCGGGCGCTGGTTCCTGCTCGCGCCGACGCACGAGGAGGCTGTCACGGACGCCGTCATGCAGGACGTGTCGTCCTATCGCGACCTGCCGGTCTGCCTGTATCAGATCCAGCAGAAGTTCCGCGACGAGGCGCGGCCGCGGGCGGGGCTGATCCGCGGCAAAGAGTTCATCATGAAGGACGCCTACAGCTTCGACGCCGACATGGCCGGGCTGGACGCGTCCTTTGAGAAGCAGTTCGAGGCTTACACGCGGCTGTTCGCGCGGATGCACCTGGACGTGCTGGTGGTCGAGGCCGAGGCGGGGGCGATCGGCGGCTTCGGCACGCGCGAGTTCATGCTGCCCACGCCCAACGGCGAGGACACGATCATCCAGTGTAGGTCGTGCGGGTATGCGTCGAACCTGGAGTGCGCGGTGAGCAAGCCTGCGGGTAGAGCGGGCGTCTCGCCCGCAAGTAAGGAAGCGGGCGAGACGCCCGCTCTACCCGAGCCGCGACTGGTCCAGACGCCGGGGGCGAAGACCATCGAGGCCGTGACGGAGATGCTGGGCGTGCCGGCCTGCGCGCTCATCAAGACGCTGCTGTATCGCGCCGGGGACAAGTTCGTCGCGGCGCTCGTGCGCGGCGACCGGCAGCTCAACGAGATGAAGCTGGCCAAGCTCGTTCAGGACGAGAGCCTGCGGATGGCCGAGCCCGAGGAGATCCGGGAGCTAACCGGCGGCGACGTCGGCTACAGCGGGCCGGTGGGGCTGGCGGGTAAGGCCGAGATCATCGCCGACCACGAGATCGAGCTGATGGGCGGGGCCGTGGTGGGCGCCAACCAGACGGATGCGCACCTGACCGGCGTGCGCGTGGGCGAGCACTTCACGCCGGATCGCGTCGCCGACTTGCGCGAGGCGGCGGCGGACGACGCGTGCGCGCACTGCGACGGCGGCACGCTCGCGGCCGTGCGCGGCATCGAGCTGGGCCATGTGTTCAAGCTGGGCACGAAGTACTCCGAGGCGCTTGGGGCCGTCTTCCAGGACGAGCACGGCGAGCAGCACCCGATGATCATGGGCTGTTACGGCATCGGCGTGTCGCGCATCGTGTCGGCGCTGGTCGAGCAGTGGCACGACGACAGCGGGATCATGTGGCCGCGGTCAGTCGCGCCGTTCGAAGTCGCCGTACTGCTGCTGGACCCGAAGAACGAAGAGATCGTGGCCATGGCTGAAGGCATCAACGAGGGCCTGCAGGCCGAGGGCCTGGAGGTGCTGCTCGACGACCGCGACGAGCGGCCCGGTGTGAAGTTCAAGGACGCGGAGCTGATCGGCTATCCGGTCGTGATCGTTGTCGGCAAGAAGGCGGCGCAGGAGGGTGTGGTGGAGGTGCGGCGGCGGAAGGACAAGACGGAGCAGATCGTGCCGCTGGCGGAGGCTGTGGCGACGGCGAAGGCGTTGGCGGAGGAGGCGTAGGGGCGCGTAGGCGGGTGCGTCCTCGCACCCGCACGGCGCGAGTTCGGGGACGAACCCGCCTACGCGACAGGCTAGAGATTGATCAGCACCGCCGCCACCGTCACGACGGCGATGCCGACGAAGCCGGCCCGGCCGGGCATTTCGCGCCAGACGAGGGCCGCAAAGGCGACGGTCATGGCGACCGCCGTGGCCTCGGCGAAGGGGAAGACGACGACGCCCTCATAGTGGCGCAGGGCCTGGACTATGGCGAGCGCCGCGCCGGCATAGCACAGGGCGCAGACGAGGCCCCAGCCGAGAACGGGGCGGCTGACGGTGCCGTGATAGGCCGGCCACAGCAGGGCCATGACCAGTGCGGCGGTGGCGAACGTGGTGAGCATCAGGCCGGCGAACTGATCCGGACGGCCCAGTTGCTCGAACCACTTGAAGCCCAGCAGGACGCCGCCGTTGAAGACGACCAGGCCAGCGAACGTCAGCACCTTGCGCCAGGTCAGGGTAGTGTCGGTGATGCCGCGGTCCAGGCCCAGCAGGGGCATGGCGACAAGGCACAGGACGGCGCCGACCCAACGCAGCAGCGACGGCTGCTCTTGCCAGATGACGATCGCCCCGGCCATCGGGAAGAGCGCCGAGAGTTGGCAGAGCGCCGCCATGATGGAGACGCCGCGGTCGGCCAGCGTGGGCACGAAGAGCAGATAGGCGAGGGCGTACAAGAGGCCCAGGAGCAGGCCGGCGCGGAAGACCAGCGGGTCCAGTGGCGCGGGCTGCAGCCGGAAGAGCGCGGCGTAGATCAGCGCCGAAAACAGATACGTGAAGCCGCCCACGGCGTAGAGGTTCACGTGGGCCCGCTGGATGGCGCGGGCGGCGAGGTTCTGGAACGCGTACAGCGCGGGGATGAGCAGCAAGTAGAACATGCGTGGGGGTAGTTGGCTGGCCGAGGCAGGATGACCTGCCGGCCGGATGTGGAATCATGAATCTATCGGTACAGCCCTCCAGCCTGTTGGGAAGCGTGGCGATCCCCGGGTCGAAGAGCCACACGATCCGGGCGATCACGATCGCGCTGCTGGCCGACGGCATGTCGGTCCTGAAGGCGCCGCTGGTGTCGGCGGATACCGACGCGGCCGTGCGGACGGCCGTGGCCTTCGGGGCCGAAGCGACCTGCGGCGAGGACTGGGTGCTGTCCGGCGTCGGCGGGCTGCCACGCGTGCCTGAGAACGTGGTGGATGTCGGCAACTCCGGCACGACGGAATACGTCATGGCCGCCGTGGCGGCGCTGGCGGACGGGCATAGCGTGTTCACCGGCGACGAGCAGATTCGCCGGCGGCCGGTGGAGCCGCTGCTGGCCGCGCTGCGCGACCTGGGGGCCGAGGCCTTCACGACCCGCGGCAACGGCTGCGCGCCGTTCGTGGTGCGGGGGCCGTTGCGCGGGGGCAAGACCGCCATCGCGTGCCCGACCTCGCAGTTCCTGACAGCCCTGCTCCTGGCGTGCCCGCTGGCGCAGCGCGAGACCGAGATCGAGGTGCTGCAACTCAACGAGCACCCGTATGTCGAGATGACGCTGGACTGGATGGACCAGCAGGGCATCCAGTATGACCGCATGCGGCTGGAGCGCTTCTGGATTCCTGGAGGGCAGCGCTACCAGGGCTTTGAGGGGACGATCCCGGCGGACTGGTCGTCCGCGACGTTCTTCCTGTGCGCCGGGGCGATTGCCGGTTCCCGCGCCGGCGGGCGAGACGCCCGCACTACCCTCACGCTGACCGGGCTGGACCTGAAGGACCCGCAGGGCGACAAGGCCGTGGTGGGCATGCTGCGGGCGATGGGCGCGCGCATCGAGGACACGCCCGAGGGGCTGACCGTCAGCGGCGGGGACTTGCAGGGCAGAGAGCTGGACCTGAACAACACGCCGGACGCGCTGCCGGCCCTGGCCGTGACGGCGTGCTTCGCCGCGGGCGAGACGCGGCTGGTGAACGTCGCGCAGGCGCGGCTGAAGGAGACGGACCGGATCGCGGTCACGGCCGAGGAGTTGCGCAAGCTCGGAGCCGACGTGCAAGAGCGCGAGGACGGGCTGGTGATCCAGGGCTCGCCGCTGCGCGGGGCCGCGGTGAACGGCCACGGTGACCACCGGGTCGTGATGGCGCTGGCGGTGGCGGGAACGTTCGCTGAGGGCGAGACAACCATTGCGACGGCGGAAGCGATGCGCGTGACGTTCCCGGACTTCGTGGACTTGATGCAATCGCTGGGGGCGAAGCTACAGGTGACGGAATGAGACTACTACCCGGCGAAGTCGGCGAGCGGCATGTGACGATCTACATGACCGGTGCGCTGTGCACGCAGCCGGCGCAGGTGCTGCAGGCCGAGCAGACGCTGGCGGTCATCCAGAACTTCCTGGACGACTTGCAGCGCCGGCAGTCGCGGCATCTGAAGGTGCTGCGGCAGCGGTCGGTGGAGGGCACGCGCGAGGAGCCCTCGGCGGCGGCGCACGACCTGGCGCGGGTGATGGGACTGCTGTGCGACCTGGGCTGGCAGGAGGTGCGCGTCCGCGCCCCGGACGTGGCCGACCTGTGCCAGGAGCCGCTCGAGTTGGCGTACCTGGTGGAGGAGCTGTACGACCACTGGCGGCGCTATGAGCGCTACCTGATCTTCGAGGGGCGCACGGACAACTCGCGCGACAGCGCCATCGAGGGGCACCGCCCGTTCATCTTCAACAACCAGGACCTCAGCTCGCTCGTGCGCGATGCCTATCGGCGGATCGAGCGGAACCTGCGCGGGTACTGGCCGCGGGTGTACCGGCAGGTTCCGGCCGGCGCGAACATGAGCCTGCTGGTCGAGCGCATCAACTGGCAGAACCCGGGCGGGCTCTACGAGCAGCTCGACGCCATCCGCATGGTGCGCCTGGCGCTGCTCGTGCCGCCGGTGACGCTCTACCCGCGGCGCACGAAGCGCCAGGGGAAGTTCGTGCAGACGTACGCGCATCCGTTGGAGGGCGTGACCCTCGACCCCCAGGACTGGCTCTGCCTGCCGCTGCGGGTCGGGGAGTTGCACTTCCTGTTCTTCTTTGACCGCGAGTACCGGGCGCTGGCGATGAGCCTGGTCAACCTGTTCGAACTGTCCGGCCATGACGAGGCGCGGGCCAAGCCCGATGGCATCGTGCTCTTCGGCCTGCCGCCGGAAGCCATGGGCCACGAGCTGACCACGTTCTACGTGGACGAGACCAGCAACGTCGTGGTCGGCGCCATCGCCAAGTCCGAAGAGGTGGACTACTTCGGGTACTGCAAGAAGATGACGCTGACGCTGCACAACACGATCATGATGCGGCGGGGGCGGCTGCCGGTGCATGGCGCGATGTGCCACCTGCGGTTGCGCGGGCACGCGGAGGCGGGGCAGGCCCCGACGTCGTTCAACGTAGTGATTGTCGGCGACAGCGGCGCGGGGAAGTCTGAGACGCTGGAGGCCTTCCGCGAACTGGCCGATGAGTACATCTCGGACATGACCATCATCTTCGATGACATGGGGTCGCTGCAGTTGTCGCCCGCCGGGCTGTTGGGGTATGGGACGGAGATCGGGGCGTTCGTGCGGCTGGATGACCTCTCGCCCGGCTATGCCTTCGGGCATTTCGACCGCAGCATCTTCATGAACCCGGACCGGGGCAACGCCCGGGTGGTCGTGCCGCTGACCGAGTACGCGCAGGTCGTGGCGGGGTATCCGGTGGACCTGCTGCTGTATGCGAACAACTACGAGCACGTGACGGACGACGCGCCGGTGGTGGAGTTCTGCGGCACGGCCGACGAGGCGCTGGAGGTCTTCCGCGCCGGCTATCGCGCGGCCAAGGGCACGACCGACGAGCGCGGGCTGGTGCGGACGTACTTCGCCAACCCCTTCGGCCCCGAGCAACTGCGCGATTTGCACGAGCCGCTGGCGCGGCAGTATTTCGAGGGCGCCTTCGAGCGCGGGGTGAAGGTCGGGCAGATGCGCACGCGGCTGGGCATTGAGGGCTGGGAACGCGAGGGCCCGCGGCAGGCTGCCGAGGCGCTCTTCAAGCTGGTGTTGGGGGAGTAGGAAGCACAAGCTGGAAGCACCCGGGCAGACACCGGGCCATGTGGAGGAGGCTCCCATGGTCCTGCTGGAGAGCAGTGGCTGACTGGCCGGATAGCTGGGGCCGACTGAAGCGCGGCCCCTCCATTTCCGACCTGAGGAGGACGTTTATGACTGGCAACACCTATGGCCGCGCATTTCGCATCACCGCCTGCGGGGAGTCGTACGGCGGGGCCCTGGCCGTCATCTGCGACGGCATTCCGGCGGGGATGGCGCTGGCACGGGAGGAGATCCAGGCGGAGCTGGATCGCCGCCGGCCCGGCACCAGCCCCATTGACTCTCCGCGCCTGGAGACCGACCAGTGCGAAGTCTTCTCCGGCGTGTTTGAGGGCAAGACCACGGGCGCCCCGGTCGGCATCATGATCCGCAACGTGGACACCGAGGTCGAGCACATCGAGCAGTACCGGCGGGTCAAGGACATCATCCGCCCCGGCCATGCCGAGTACACCTATCGCATCAAGTACGACGACCACGCGGACTGGTGCGGGGCCGGGCGGGCCAGCGGGCGCGAGACCGCCGCGCGCGTCGCCGCCGGGGCTCTGGCCAAGAAGATCTTGGCCCGCGACGGCATTGAGGTCGTGGGGTACGTCAAGGAACTGCATGGCATCACGTCGCGGCCGATGTCCTTCGAGGACATTCGCGACAACCGCGAGAAGACGGAGATCCGCTGCCCGGACCTGGTCGCCGCCGAGCAGATGATCCAGCGAGCGATGGACGTCAAGGCCGAGGGCGACACCGTCGGTGGAATCCTCGAGATCATCGCGCGCAACGTGCCGCCGGGCCTGGGCGAGCCGGTCTTCGACAAGCTCGAGGCCAACCTCGGCAAAGGGCTGCTGAGCATCCCGGCAGTCAAGGGCGTGGAGTTCGGCACTGGCTTTGCGCTGGCGCGGATGAAGGGCTCGGAAGCCAACGACATCCCGTATCTCGACGGCGACGTGATCCGCTTCCGCAGCAATCACGGCGGCGGCATTGATGGCGGCATCAGCAACGGCGAGGACATCGTGGTACGCATGGTCGTCAAGCCGACCTCGACGATCTCGATTGACCAGGATTCGGTCAACATGGCGACGCTTCAGCCGGCGCAGTTCGCGGCCACGACCCGCCGCGACGCGCAGATCTGCGGGCGCGCGGTGCCCGTCGGCGAGGCGATGGTCGCCGTGACGCTGCTCGACCACCTGATGCTGTGGAAGGGCTACGACGCGGTCAGCAAGGTGGAGCACCACTTGCCCTGGCGGCCGCGGGGCTGACGGGCGTGGGGGCCTGCAGCTAGAGGTATCTTGGGGGCCGGTCCCGGATGGCGTTGGGACTGGCCCTCTCTTCGTTTCAGGGCAGGGCTACAGGCTGCCCGGTCGCAAGCGATCTCCCGACCGCCTCCAGCACCGCCACCGGCGTCAGCATCCGCCCCTCGCTGTACGGCCCCTCCCCGCTGCGGAACGTCTTGACGATCAGCTTCGCCATGGCCACGTAGGGGTTCGGCTCGGGGAGGCTGGGGACCTCATCGTAGGCGAGTTCGCCCTGCCACGGGCCCTTCGTGCCGACGAAGGACAGCGTCCAGTAGCGCGGCAGGTCGTAGAAGACCTCGCGTGGGTGGAAGCAGAGCGTGACCGGCAGGCCATCGGCGTCGCGGCACACGGCGGTGATGACCTGCTCGTGTACCGACGCCTGGACGCTCGCCACCTCCGGGCCGAACAGCTCGACCATCAGCTCCGCCAGATGGCTGCCGTAGAAGGGCAGCCCGCCCCACTCGTTCTCCAGTTCCCCCGGGCCAACCAGTTGCGCCGCCAGGATCTTCCCCGCTTCCCGAAGCGCCCGCTTCATCGGCGCGACGGAACGTTGCAGGACGACGGAACTGCCGGTCACGAGGGGGACGCCGGCCTGCCGGCGCAGCCGCAACAGGGAACGGACATCCGCGACCGAGTTGGCCACCGGCTTGTCCACGAAGACCGGCAGCCCGGCCTTGAGGAACGGCCGAGCGGCGGCGAGATGCTTCGCGCCGTCGCGCAGCAACACGAGCGCTCCGTCCACGTGGCCGATCATGTCCTCGGGGCGGGCGACGAGGTGGGGGATGCGACCGAGGTCGGCCTTCTCGCGCGCCAGTGCCTCCGTCTCTCCCCACAGGTGCGTGACCCGCACGCCGCGGACGAAGCGGAAGACATTGAAGATCTCGCCGAAGGCGCGGGCGTGATAGGACTCGGCGCCGATGAGTCCGAGGTTCATGGGGCCTCCTGGAGGGCTGGGTCAGGGCCGCCCGCTGTCGCTGCCGGGACGACGACGGGTGTGGCCCGCGTGGGGGTGGTCACCGTCGTCTCGTTCTCGACGAGCCCATCGCGGAAGCGGATGATGCGCTGGGCGTGCTGGGCAATGTCGGGCTCGTGGGTCACGATGACGACCGTGCGGCCCTCGCGATGTAGGCCCTGGAGGATCGCCATGATCTCCTCGCTCTGCGCGGTGGCGAGGTTGCCCGTCGGCTCATCGCCCAGGATGATCTCGGGGTCATTGACGAGGGCGCGGGCGATGGCCACGCGTTGTTGCTGGCCGCCGGACAGCTCGCGCGGCTTGTGGGCCACGCGGTCGCTGAGGCCGACAGCGTCGAGGGCCTGCAGCGCCCGGTCGCGACGGAAGGCCTTCGTCGGGCGCGTCGGGTTGTACATCATCGGCAGCTCGACATTGCGCAGCGCGGTGGCATTGGCCAGCAGGTTGTAGCTCTGGAAGATAAAGCCCAGCCTGCGGTTGCGGACCCGGGCCAGCTCGAACTGGTCCATCCGTGAGACGTCCAGCCCGGCGATGAGGCACTTGCCGGAGGTGGGGCGGTCCAGGCAGCCGATCAGGTGCATGAAGGTGGACTTGCCCGAGCCTGAGGGGCCCATGACGGCCACGAACTCCCCCCGCTTGATGGTGACGGACACCCCGCGCAGGGCCTCGACGATGACCTCGCCCATGCGGTAGGACTTGTGCAGGTCCAGCGTCTGGATCATGGCGGCGTCGTCACTCATAGCGCAACGCCTCCACGGGGTCCAGGTCCGCGGCCTTGCGCGCGGGCAGGAGCCCGAAGACGATCCCCACCGCGGCCGCGAAGCCGAAGGCGAGCATGACCCACGGGGGCGACACGGAGCTGTTCAGGCCAAACAGGCGCACCACGAAGGCGATGCTGATGCCGAAGACGACGCCGACCACACCGCCGGCGAGGCTGAGCGTCAGCGACTCGATCAGGAACTGCAGCATGATGTCCTGCGGGGTGGCGCCGAGGGCCTTGCGCAGGCCGATCTCGCGGGTGCGCTCGGTGACCGACACGAGCATGATGTTCATGATGCCGATGCCGCCGACCAGCAGCGACACGATGGCGATGGAGGAGAACAGCAGCGTGAGGATCTTGTTGGTCTCTTCGGCGCTCTGGATGATGTCCGCCGCGGCCATGATGCGGAAGTCGCTATCCTGACTGTCCTTGAGCCGGTGGCGCTGACGGAGCAGGGCGGTGATCTCCCGGCGCACCTGGGCGGCCTGATCCATGTCCGCCGCGAGAGCGGTGATGCCGTTGACGGTGTCGCGGGGGCCGCTGCTCGCGCCCACCAGCCGGTAGATGGCCGTGTTGATCGGCACGTAGATGGTATCGTCCGGGTCGAACGGCCCCATGGCGCCCTTGGCGTTGCAGACGCCGACGATGAAGAACGTCATGCCCTTGATGCGGATCTTCTCGCCGACGACATACTCGCCCTTGCCGAAGAGGTTCTCAACGACGGTGGGGCCGAGGACGGCGACCTTGCGGCGGCGTTTGCTCTCGTCGGCCGTGAAGAACCGGCCCTGGGCCAGCGTGATCTTCCCGACCTCCGGGTAGTTGTCGCTGGTGCCCTGGATGCTCGTGCTGGTGTTGTTGCTGCCGGCCTTCACCTGGGCGCGGGTGCTGACTTCCGGGGAGACGGCCGTGACGCCGGCGCACTCCTTGGTGATCGCTTCGGCGTCGCCGAGGGTCAAGGTCGCCGCTGAGCCCATGCCCCCACCGATGGGCCCGCGGCCCTGGCCGGGCATGATGCGCAGGGAGTTGGTGCCCATCGCCTCGAAGCGGGCGAGGGTGGCCGCCCGGGCGCCGGCCGTCAGGGAGACGGCCCCGATCACCGCTCCGACCCCGAAGATGATGCCGAGCATCGTCAGGGCCGAGCGCAAGCGGTTGGCCAGGATCGCTTCAAAGCACAGTTGTACGGCTTCCCACACGGACACGACGGGTCTCCCTATGCGGCCGTCACGCTACTTCGAGGACTGCAAGAACCCCCCGCCCATGCCCGGGGGCGGGCCGGGCATGCCCGCGTCCGCGCCTGCGGGGGCGCCCAACTGCGGCAGCAGCACCTTGTCGCCGTCGTTCAGCCCCGAGACGATCTCCGTGCTCTCGTCGCCCTCAAGACCCACTTCGACGACTACCGTCCGCGGCGAGGGATCACCCGGGATCGTGACTGTCGTCTTGCCGTCGCGCTGGCGGATGGCGCGGGTCGGCAGGGTCAGCACGTTGGTGCGCTCGCCGGCCAGGAAGGCGCACGTGGCGCTCAGGCCCGGCAGCAAGCGCCGGTCGTGGTCGAGCACCTCGATCTCCACCTTGACGGTCGTCACGCTGGAGGTCGTGGTCGCCTGCGGGTCCACCCGGGTGACGGCGCCGCGGAGGACCTTGTCGCCGACGGAATCCACGGTGATCGCGACCTGCTGTCCGGCGCGGATGTCCGCCAGGTCCGTCTCGTCCACCTCGACATCCACATACATCGTGCTCAGGTCGCCCAGCTCGACAATCGTGGTGCCGGCCGCAACGCCCGACCGCCCGGAGTTCACGATCGTGCCCTCCTCCACGTCCTTGCTGAGGATGACGCCGTCGCGGGGCGCGGTAATGGTCGTATAGCCCAGCGTGGTGCGCGTCTGCTCGACCGAGGCACTGGCCTTGGTGACCTGCGCCTGCTGGTTGACGACATCCGCGGCCTTGACGACGTTCTGCACCGTATTGGCCTTCGCGTTGCGCAGCGCCCCCCGGGCCTGGCTGACCTTGTAGCGGGCCGCGCGGCGCTCGGGGCCCTGGTCGTCGTCGAGGGAGTCCCATTTCTTCTGGGCGGCCACGAGCGCGGCCTGGGCTTGCGCGACCTGGGCTTCGGCGACGCGCAGTTCGGCCGCCTGGTCATCGGCGAGGGTCCGCATGCGCTCCTGCGCCTGTGCGTAGGAGGCTTGCGCGCTGTCGCGTTGGTTCTGGGCGGTGTCCAGGCTGCTCTGTGACAGATAGCCCTTCGCATTGAGGCCCTGCGCCCGCTTCAGCTCCTTCTCCGCTACAGCCAGGTCGCTCCGGGCCTTGTCCAGGGAGGCTCTGGCCTCGACGAGGCTCTGCGGCTGCTGCGCCTCCTTGAGGCGCTTGACAGTCTCTTGCGCCGAGCGCAGGGCGGCCTGGGCCTGGTCGAGGCTCGCGCGGGCCTGGGTCTGCGCGACCGGTTGCGTGGCCGTCGTCAGGCGCGCGAGGTCCTCCTGGGAGGCGCGGACGGCCGCCTGGGCCCGGTCCAGCGACGCGCGCGCGTCGGTGCGGTCGCGCGGCTGGGTCGCGGTCTGGAGCCGGTGCAGATCGGCGACGGCGCCGTCGTACGAGGCCTGCGCCTGGGCGATGGCCGCCCGTGTCAACTCCGGCTGGGCCTGCGCCTGCGCGCGGGCCTGCGTCAGTTGCGCCCCGGCGGTCTGCATGCCGGCGAGGGCCTGAGTGTAGGCCGTCTGCGTGTCGGTGGGGTCAATCCTGGCGATGAGATCGCCGCGCTTGACCTTGTCGCCGACATCCACCGCAAGCAGGAGGACTCGGCCCCCGGCGTCGGACTTGACTTCGACCGTGGTGAGCGCGCGCAGCGTGCCGTCGGCCGTGACAGTCCGGCGCACGGCCCCGCGCTGCACGGTGACGATCTGCGCGGCCGACGTGTCGGCCGGGCGGGCGCGACGCTGGCGCACCACCACCAGGCCCACGATCACCAGCACCACGACCACCCCCACGACAATCAGGAAGCGCCTCATCGTGTCCTCACCGTCACTCCCGTCCGTTCGGTGTCGCCTGACGCTCGGCGTACCGCCGCGCCGCGTCATGGAGGGAGGCCAAGCTGGCGTGCAGTTGCGCCAGCTCGGCGTCGCTCAGGCCCCCGAGCATGTCCACGACCCGCGCCCGCATCTGCGCCATGTGGCGTTCGTGGTTGCGGCGGCCCTTCGCTGTCTCGCTCACCCGCACCACGCGCCGGTCACGCGGGTCCGCCGTGCGGCGCACGAGCCCGTGAGCCACCAGACCGTCTACCAGCACGGTGACGGTGCTCGGGTGCAGGCGGAGTTCCTCGGCGACCTCGGACATGGTGGGCTGGCCCCGGTGGGCGATGGCCCCCAGGCAGTGCATCTGGCCCATGGTGATGTTCATCTCGCCGCTGGGCGGGGTGTCCGGGCGCAGGAAGGTGCCGAAGATCTCCCGCAGCAGATCATCTATGGTGCCGATGCGTTGTTCGCGGTCCGTCTCCGTCATGCCGCCCTCCTGCGCCGTTGGTAGAGATACTTTATGCTGCAAACTATTGTTGTGTCAAACAATTTGCCTGCCAAGGTAGTTCCAGCCCGCGGCCGGCGCGTGCGCCAGGCGGCAGAACACAACGGCGCAGCACTTCCGGGCAAATGGGGAGTTTTCCTGTGGGGGGCAGCAGGAGGAGCGACGGCGCGAGGCGAATAGCCTAGAAGTCTTCCCATCCATGCCGTGGAGGTGCTTACCGATGAAACGTGGCTTCACACTGATCGAGTTGTTGGTCGTGATCGCGATCATCGCCATCCTGGCGGCGATCCTGTTTCCGGTCTTCGCCAAGGCGCGCGAGAAGGCGCGGGCGGCGAGCTGTCTGTCGGACCTCAAGCAGATCGGGCTGGCCTACATGCAGTATGCCCAGGACTACGACGAGTGGTTCCCTGGGTTCCTGAACGGCAACACCTACCGCCCGGCGTGGTACGACGTGATTCAACCATATGTGAAGAACAGTCAGGTCTACGTCTGCCCCAGCACCAAGTACTATCTCACCCCCAACCGCTACTCGACCTCGGGCAACGACTCCCTCGGGAACTACTATGGCCAGAATAGCGCCATGATCCAGAGACCGTCGGAGAAATTCCTGGTCGCGGATGGCGCCGGCGACAACTCGACTCACACGGCCATCGGCAGCCGGGCGTGCATGGTGTACAGCATGTACCGTGCGGGCAACTCCAACACTTGGTACACCTGTCGCGGCCACCTCTGGCCCGCGCACAACGACATGGCAAACGTGGCCTTCTGTGATGGACACGCCAAGATCATGGCTGTCAATCCGGAGACCTGCGGCGAGACCACTACGGGCTACAACAAGCACTGGCTGGGAACTGCTCCGTAGCGGGGAACGCGTCTAGTGGGCGCCGGACTGCCGGTGAAGCCAGTGCGAACGTGGCGGCGACCGCGGCTTGCCCCGGTCGCCGTCTTTCTGTGCGTGCTGGCCTTGCGCCTTTGGGCGGCTGGTCACGCCCACCCCGCCGATGACGCCTGCATCACCTACCGCTACGCCGCCAACCTCGCCCATGGCCACGGGTTCGTGTTCAACCCCGGTGAGCGCGTTCTCGGCACCACCACTCCGCTCCTGACGCTGCTGCTGGCCGTGCCAGGCATGTTGGGGCTCGACGTTGCGACGGTGGGCCTCGGCCTCTGCCTGGTGCTGTCGGCTGTGTCGGCCGCCCTGCTGGCGCTGCTGGTCCACCGGGAAGCCGGTCACGCCGTGGCCGCCGGCGCGGCGGCGACCTGGCTGGTGTTCTCCACCCACCAGAACTACCTGGCCACCTCGGGAATGGAGACGACGCTGCTGATCGCGCTGATGTTGGGCAGCTTCCTGCTCTTGCGGTGCGAACGGCCCTTGCCCGCCACGGTGCTGGCCGCCTTCACGCCACTGGTGCGGCCCGAGGGGCTTGTCTGGCTCGTGTTGTGCTGCGCGGTGCTCGCGGTTCGGCATCGCCGCCAGTGGTGGCTACTCGGGCCGGCACTGCTTCCGCTGGCCCTCTGGGGTCTGTTCGCAACGACCTACTTCGGCTCGGTGATCCCGCAGTCCGTGTTGGCCAAGCGCCTGCAGGGCGGCGGGCCGATGTCCCCCGGGGCCGAGTGGCTGGCGCTGCTCTCACCCCTTGGCGCCCCGTCGCTGCTGGTGGCCCTGGTGGCGGGCGGACTGCTGTACGCCGCGTGGCGCGACCGCCTGCTGCTGCTTCCGGTCGGGTTCAGCATCATCTTCGTGGGGGCCTACCTGTGGGCGGGGCCGACACCGTACCCGTGGTACCCCGGGCCGCTTGATGCGGCGCTGGGGATCATTGCGGGAGTGCTGGTGGGGCGCAGCCTGGCGAGCCTGCGGGCCTCCGAACGCATGGGCCTGCGGCACGTCGCGCCGCTGCTGGTGCTCGTGCTGCTCGGGCTGTTGCTGTACGGGCGGGCGGACGGGATGCACCGGCAACTGACCCAGCTACGCGGCCCGGAGGTGCATCGGCTCCTGGCCGAGTGGGTGCAGGAGCACACGACGGCGACGGATGTCATCCTGGTGGGGGACGTGGGCTACATCGGCTACTACAACCTCGACCGGCGCATCTACGACCAGTACGGGTTGGTGTGGGCCTTCCCCCTCCCCAGCGGGCCGGCCGCCATACCTGACAGGTGGCTACAGGCGGCGGCGTCCGCCGTGCGGCCGAGTGTCATCATTGCGAGCGCTGCTGACCACAGGCTTGCCCCCTGGCCGGGCTACCATTGGGTGGATTCGGTCGAGGGTTACGCCATCGGCCGGCGAATGTGACAGTCATGGCGGAGGGCAACACCTCGCCGCAACCCGTCGGAGGCTGGGCCACACGGGAGCTGTGGGTGATCCCGGTCGCCGTCTCGCTGTGCGTGCTGGCCCTTCGCGTGCCGGTGGCCGGGCGCTGCCCGCTGCCCGACGACGCCTTCATCACCTACCGCTATGCGGCCAACCTCGCCGCCGGCAAGGGCTTCGTCTACAACCGCGGCGAGCCCATCCTCGGCACCACCACACCCCTGTTGACGGTCGTGCTGACGCTGGCGCGACGGGCCGGCTGTGACATCCCGGCCACCGCCCAGACCCTCTCGATCCTGGCTTCCGCGGCCGGGGCCGGCCTGCTGGCGGCGGTCGCGCTGGCGACTACTGGCAGCGTCCTCGTCGCGCTCGCGGGCGGGGCGTTCCTGGGGCTGTCCACCTACGAAGCGCAGATCGGGGCGGGGGGAATGGAGGCCCCGCTGCTCATGGTCTTCATACTGGGGAGCTTCCTGCTGCTGGTACGCGGGCGGTTCACCTGGGGGGCGCTGCTGGCGGCGCTGGCGGCGCTGACGCGCCCCGAAGGCTTCCTGTGGTGGGGGCTGTATGGGCTGCTGCTGTGGCGCGAGGGGAAGCTCTCGCGGCCGGTGCTGGCGGCGGGGTTGGGGCCCATCGCGGTATGGTTCGGCCACGCGGTGGCAACCTTCGGCTCGCCGCTGCCGCACACGATGGTGGCGAAGGTGCTGCAGGGGCAGTCACCGATGGCCCGCCTCACGCCGCCCTAGCATGTGTTCGAGGACGCGCTGGGCCCCCGGCGGTACCTGCTGATCGCCCTGGCCATGCCCGTCCTGATGTGGCGGCATGACCAACGGCTGGCGCTGCCGGTGGCCTTCACTGTCCTGTATCTGGCCGCCTACCAGATCGCTCGCCCGATGATGTACCCGTGGTACAGCATGCCGCTGGATGCCATGCTGGGCCTGATGCTGGTGGCGGTGCTGGACGGGGCGCTGCGGCTCTGGGACGCGCCGGCCGAGACGCGCCGGCGCCTGTGCCATCGCTTCTGGACGCTCTGTGTCATCGTCTCGTTCATGCTGCTGGTGTCATGCCGCGCCCAACACCTCCGCATGCTACTGACCGGGCCTCGCGTGCCGG
>CAZZDO010000042.1:0-6154 GCA_964653205.1 uncultured Armatimonadia bacterium
GCGCAGGAGACCGGCGCCCCGACGCCGTGGGCCGCCCCGCCGGTGCTGCTCCGCGTGTCCGATGCCATCAAGCCCGGCGAGGTCTTCGGCCTCTATGGCGAGGGGCTGACGGGCGAGAAGCTGGAGGTGACGGTCGTGGTCACGGCCCAACGTAGCCTGTCGAAGGTCGCGGTCCCCGCGCCGCTCCTGCTGGCCGATCACGACGGCCACTTCGCCTTCGCCCGGCTGCCCAAGACGCTGCCGCCCGGCCTCTTCACCGTCTGGGCCCGCAACGCGAGTGGCCTGTCGAAGCCGCTGGTGATGAACGCTCCGCGCCCCAAGTGGCTCTCGGAGCACGAAGCCTGGCCGGGGCAGACCGTGCGCCTTGTCGGCATGAACTTCGCTGCGAGCGAGTTCGGCGGTAGGCAGCAGACGCGGGTGCGGCTCGTGCCGGAGAAGACCGGCAAGCCCATCGCCATGCCCCTCGCCGACGTCACGCCGTTCGCGGTGCGCGCCACCGTCCCCAACACCCGCCCGGCGCGCTACCTGGTCGAGATCAGCAACGACGGTGGCGGGGGCTGGGTCCGGCTGCCGGATGCAACACTGACGATCATGGCGAAGGGCCAGGACCCCCTCGGCCTTGGCGTGGCCTGGGCGGGGGCCTTCAACTGGCAGCGGCGCTTCAACATCGCCGACTACCAGAAGGACGCCGCCGATGACACGGCGGCCATCCAGGCCGCGATCAACGCCGCGCAGGCCGCCGGCGGGGGCGTTGTTTTCATCCCCGCGGGTGAATACAGGATCAAGAGCCTCCAGCTTCCCTCCGGCGTCGTGCTCCTCGGCGAAGACCAGCAGCGCACGGTGCTCAACTACGTCGGCGATGGCCGGGCCCCAATCAACTCGGCAACTGAATATGGGTTGCAGGGCCTCGCCCGCTTCACGATCCGCGCGACCAGCGGCGAGGCCCTGCCGGACTGCTTCATCGTCCTGGGCCAGCAATGGGGCCCGGCCGCTCACGACGGCACCGTCCGCACCGCCACCCGCATGTTCGCCCGCGAAGTCAGCGTGGACTATGACCTCAAAACCCCCATCGTCAAGGGCCACCGGGGGCTGGGCCTGCTGATGATCGGCCACGAGCGCGGGCTGATTGACCGGTGCTCCTTCCGCGGCTACTACGCCAGCCCGCACCTCATCTATCTGAACCGCTTCTTCACCTGCCGCGACGCGTTCATGGAGTTCTCCAACGGCGTGCTCGCCACCGGGGCTTCGCACTGTCTGCTCGAGGGCAACCACATCATCGGCCACCGCGAGAACGTGCCCGATGAAGAGCACAACCCCGGCGACCTGCACGGGCTCTTCGCGCGCGACAATCTCTTCGCCACCGGCAACGTCATCGAGGGCATGGGGCGGCACGAAGGGGAGGCGATCTGCGTCGAGAACCCCGGCGGCTGCTTCACCTACGGCAAGGTGCTGTCGGCCGCGGGCCTGCAGATGCAACTCGAGAGCGCCGTCGAGTGCGACTGGAGCAAGTTCGATTGCACGAAGAGCTACTACGGCGTCTGGAGCGTCGTCATCGTCGCCGGGCGGGGGCTGGGGCAGCACCGGCGGATCACGGCTTGCGATGCCGGCAACGTCACTGTGGACCGGCCCTGGGATGTGCTGCCCGACCCCTCCAGCCGCTTCAGCATCATCCTGCCCAACGAGAACGTCATCATCGCCGGCAACACCGCCCGCGACTGCACCAAGGGCTTCTGGTTCTACGGCAACGTGATTGACGGCGTGGCCGCCGACAACGTCAGCGAGAACTCCGAGGGCGACTTCGCCAACTCGTACCACACGCCCAAGGGCGTCTACTCGATGATCTACTTCATCCGCATGGCGCGGGAGCGCGTCACGGGCGTCTCGCCCCGCACGAAGCACGCCGGCGTGGGCTTCTCGACCAGCCGCACCAGCCTGCGCACGTACTACGGCGTGCACTCGCTGGGGATGGAGATCCGCGACAACGACATCACGGGTGTGCCCGACGCGGAGCCCTTTGCCGGCAGCGAGTGCCCGCTCATCAGCGGCCTGTTCGGCGTGTTCTATTCGGGCTACGAGGGCGAGCCAGGCTGCGACCGCGTCGGCAGTCTCTTCGCCGGCAACAAGCTACGCGACCTGAAGGTCGGCATCACCCTCGGCCGCGACAACTGTGGCACTGTGCTGACCGGCAACGTGTTCACCAATGTGGGGCAGCGGCTCGAAGACCGGGGCAGCAAGCACCTGGTGAACGAGGATTAGCCCCAGTTGCGGGGTGGCGCGCCAGCCGTATCGGCGCGACGGGGGCCCCGCAGGGGATGGTCGCCCCCTTGCGGGGCCCCCGTCCCCGCCGCGATACGACAGCGGCGGGTCCACCCCGCAACTGGATCACGCCCCACCTCAAGGAGCAATCATGCGCACCGTCCTGTCGTCCCTCGCCGTCCTCATGCTCGTCCTGCGCGCCGTCTCGGCCGAGACGATCGTCGCGCTCGACTTCGAGCCGAGCACCGACCTGAAGGCCTACCCCCTGCTCAGCTTCGACCGCAGCGTGCAGGCGGAGATCGTGCCCGGCGGCGTGGATGGTAAGGGCCAGTGCCTCAAGATCACCAACCCCGAGGCCGCGCGCTATTGCCAGGCCTCCCTCAAGCTCGCCTTCCCGATGCGGCGGAACCTCACCGTCTCCTTCGACCACCGCGAAGTCATCGAGGCGGGCAAGCGGGCCAACTACCTGGGCATCATCTTCAACGGCCCGGACGGCAGCAGCCAGTGGTTCGGCAGTGACAAGTTCACCGACCAGTGGCGGCATGTGGACATCTCGCCCGCCGACCTGCAGTCGCCCACCAAGCACACGCTGACGCTGCAGACGGTCCTGAGCCGCGTGAACCTCTACGGCCGCGCCGACAACGAGACGCCCGCCGTCATGACGGTGTGGCTGGACAACCTCCGCGTCCACGACGAGGGCGTCTCGCCGCAGCCGTCCGACCACGTCCGCACCTCCTACAGCGCCGCGCCGTTCTTCCACTGGTCGCGGAACATGGGCAAGGTGCGGCTCGAGGTCTCGCCGGACCCCGCCTTCCCCGCGGCCCAGACCACGACGGTCGAGACGACGCGCAACTGGTTCGTCCCCGACAAGCTCCTCGCGCCCGGCGACTGGTACTGGCGCCTCTTCCGCGACACCGAACTCGCGTCGAGCTACACCCCCACCGAGAAGCTCATCATCCCCGCCGAGGCGCACAAGTTCCTCGGCAAGCCGATCCCGTTCGCGGCGCTGGACAAGCGCCCGTACCCGCGCCTCATACCAGCCACGCTCGCTACCGACGGCCAGGAGAAGCAGGGGCTCATCAAGCGCGCCGAGTCGCTCTACCGGCAGGGCGTGCCCGACGACCCGCCGCCCTACGCGCCGGGCAACCCCGAGTGGCCGACCTGGATTGACTGGTACGGCAAGGTCCACGGCGGCATCACGTCGCGGACGGGCGGGCGGCTGCAGCAGATGGCCGAACTCTATGTGCGGACGCGCGACCCGCAGGTGCGCGACTGGCTCAAGGAGATGGCGTTCAAGGCCGTCACGTGGGACCCGCTGGGCGGCAGCTCGATCAAGGGCGGCGACATCGGCTTCCAGCACTTCCTGCGCGGGCTGAACTGGTGCTACGACGCGCTGCATGACGACCTCACGCCCGACGAACGCGACAAGCTGCGCGGGATGGTCATCCGCCGCGCGGAGATGTTCTGGGACTACCTGAACCCCTTCCGCTTCGGGCGGGAGTACAACAACCACGCCTGGCTGTGCGCGTTGGCCCTCGGCGAAAGCGGCTTGCTGCTCACCGGCGAAGTCGAGTCGGCGACCCACTGGGCGCAATACGTCTACGACCTGTACTGTGGCCTGTTCCTGTGCAGCCTCGGCTACCAGGGCGACAACAACGAGGGCATCGCCTACTGGGGCTATGGCCTCAGCTTCGTCATCCTCTACGCCGACATGATGAAGCAGGTCTGCGACCTTGATCTCTTCCAGCACCCGTGGCTGTACGAGACCGCGCGCTTCCCGATGTACACTTGCCCGCCGGGCGCGTGGGCCGTCTCCTTCGCCGACACCGGCAAGCCCAACCACGGCGTCTTCGGCCCCGCGATGACCGCGCAGGTCAAGCCCCTGGCCCTTCGCACGAAAGACCCGTACGCCCTGTGGTACGCGGGCGGTACGGCCGATGAGGGGGGCTTTGACCCCAAGCCCCCGCTCGACTTACCCCAATCCATCTTCTACCGCTTCATCGGTTGGGGCGTGTTCAACACGAGCCTGCTCAGCGGCGCCGACGGCGTCACCGTGGCCATGCACGCCGGCCAGTTCTGGGCCGGCCACCAGCACGAAGATCAGAACGCCTTCGTCATCCACGCCTACGGCGAGAAGCTCGCCATCGACTCGGGCTACTACGACTGGTTCGGCAGCCCGCACTTCACGGACTACTCGGTGCTCACCCGCGCCCACAACGCCATCCTTGTCAACGGCGAGGACCAACACTCGCGCCGGACCGGCTGTGATGGCGTGATGAAGACATGGTTCGACAGCCCGGCCTTCGGCGTCATGGTCGGCGACGCGTCCGACCCGGACATGTACAAGGGCGCGCTCAAGCAGTGGGACCGCCGCCTCCTGTTCATCAAGCCCGGCCTCGTCGTCGTGCACGACGTGCTCGAGGCGTCCAAGGGCCCGGCGCAGTATGACTGGCTCCTCCACACCGTCGCGCCCATCGCGACGGACGCGAAGACGCAGTCCTTCAGCTTCACCAGCGGCCAGGCCGGCCTCAACGGCCGCCTCCTCGCGCCGGGCGATGTGGGGCTCAAGGTCGTCGCCGGCTATCCGGTCGAGCCCGTGGACGGCTACAGCACCCGCCCTGTCCCGCCCGAGAAGTACGCCCACGAGTGGACGCTGTGGGCCACGCCGAACGAGAAGCGGCAGAGCGAGGACTTCCTGGCCGTGATGCAAGTCCAGAAGCAGGGCGAGGGGGCCGCCGCGTACGAGCCGCTGCGCGTCAAGAACGGCCTCGGCCTCGCCGCCAAGACGGCCGAGGAGATCACGGCGGTGCTCCTGCGCGGGCGCGGCGCCGACCCGACCGTCGCGACCGACGGCGTCTCGGCGCAGGCCGAAACGGCCGTCATCAGTTGCGACCTCAAGGGCAAGCCACGACGCCTGCTGTGCCTCAACGGCACGCGCCTGCAGGGCGCGGGCGTCAGCATCGAGTCGGACGTGCCCGTGGACTTCGCCTGGGTGGACAACGCCCTCGGCGAGATCGTCACGATCCGCGCCGACAAGCCCGCGCGCGTGGTGGCGATGCTCAACCTGCGCGGCGAGACGGACCTGAGCAAGGCCCCCGGCGTCAAGATCAAGCCCGTCAAGGGCCTCTGGGAGATCCGCGCGCCCGCGGGCGTGTCGGAGATCGTCTGGCCCGCCGCGCCCGCGAAGGTGACCACCCCCGCCGGCGTGAAGCTCGCGCACTATCCGCTGCCCGTCGGCACGCAGGCGACGCACTACTGGTGGGGCGTGTGGGACGCGCCGCGACAGGGCCACTACGCGCTGGGCCTCAAGAGCGCCACGCCGCCGACGAGCTTCACGATGGACGGCAAGCCGGTGGATGTCAGCGGCAGCGCGCGGCTATGGCTCAAGCCCGGGCGGCACACGCTGCTGCTCAGCGGCCCGGCCGCCGCGCCCGGAGTGACGCTCACGGCTCTCCCCGGCGACCTCCAGACAGCGACGATGCTGCCCAAGGAGTACGCCCCCGCGCCGGAAGCCATCGTCATCGAAGCCGAAAAGCCGCTCGCCGAGGGGCAAGTGAAGGGCCTCATCGTGGAGAAGGTGGGGGCCAGCGGCGGAACCGCGAACGGGTCTTGGGACACGGATGGCATGTGGGCGACGTGGCGGCTGGCCGTCCCCGCCGAGGGCGACTACCGCCTGCTCATCCGCGGCTGCAGCGAGCAGCCCGAAGTGCTCCGCGCCCTGCAGGTGGACGAGGCGCTCTATGACCTGCGCCTGTCCGGCACGGGCGGCTGGGCGCGCACAACGAACGACTGGCGCTACTTCGCCGTGCCCGGCAAGCTGCACCTGACGCCCGGCGACCACACGATCCGCCTCGAGCGGTTGGACGGCTCGATGAATCTGGACTGCTTTGTGTTGGAG
>CAZZDO010000042.1:6254-19516 GCA_964653205.1 uncultured Armatimonadia bacterium
GATCCGCCTCGAGCGGTTGGACGGCTCGATGAATCTGGACTGCTTTGTGTTGGAGTCAGCGCGCTGACGCGGCCGTGGGAGGGGCCGGCTATTAGCCGGCCCGCCGTACGCTGCTCCCGGTGCTTTGTGGCATTTGGTCCCAACGACGGGCCGGATAATATCCGGCCCCTCCAACGACACGGCCAGGAGGACTCATGAAAAAGGCCATCATCACCGGTGAACGCCAGGTCGAACTCGTGGACGTCCCCGACCCGCAACCCAGGGACGACTGGGTCGTCGTCAAGGTCCACGCCGCCCCGCTGTGTACGGAATACAAGGCCTACTGTGCGGGGTGGAAGGGCAACCAGATGGGCCACGAGGCCGCCGGCGAGGTCGTCGCCGTGGCCCAGCCGGGCTGCGTTCAGGTCGGCGATCGCGTCGTCGTCATGCCGCAGACGCCGTGCGGCAAGTGCCCGCTGTGCGTGGCGGGCGAGTACATCCACTGCCAGTCGTGCTACGACTTCGCCGCCGTGCATGGCTCGACCGAGGGCAGCGGCACCGTCGCGCAGATGCTGCTGAAGCAGGACTGGCTCTTGCCCAAAATCCCCGACGGCGTCTCGTACGAGCACGGCTCGCTGGCCTGCTGCGGCCTCGGGCCGTCGTTCGGCGCGATGCAGCTCATGGGCACGGATGCCTTTGACACGATCCTGATCACGGGGCTGGGGCCGGTGGGCCTCGGGGCCATCGTCAACGCGAGCTACCGCGGCGCGCGCATCATCGCCGTCGAGTCCGTCCCGTGGCGCGTGCAGCGCGCCCACGAGATGGGCGTCGAGCACGTTCTCGACCCGCGCGACGAGGCCACGCTGCCGCGCCTCATGGAACTGACCGGCGGGGTCGGCGTGGACTGCGCGGTCGAGTGCGCGGGCAACACCGCCGCCGAGCGCCTGTGCATTGACGCCGCCCGCCGCAAGGGCCAGGTCACGTTCGTGGGCGAGAGCACCGACCCGCTGGAGATCCGCGTCGGCCCGGACATGCTCCGCAAGGGCCTCACGGTGCGCGGCTCGTGGCACTACAACCTCGCTGACTTCCCGAGCATCATGCAGATCATCCAGAAGTCGCCGCTCATTGACCTGCTCATCAGCCACGTCATGCCGATGAGCCAGATCAAGGAGGCGCTGGAGCTATCCGCCACGCACGAGACGGCGAAGATCATCCTGCGGCCGTGGGAGTAGTTGGTGGTCGGGAACGGGGAACTGGGAACGGGGCCGTTCGCCCCGGGGGCCGCTGCCAGAGGAGACAACACACATGCGAGCATCACTGGCGCTGACAGCCTTGCTGATCGCCCTGCCCCTCGGGGCGCAGCCCGCCGACCTCCCCGCGCCCGCCCTGTGGGTGCAGGACGACCAGGTTCACTTCCAGGGCAACCTCAAGATCCCCACGGCCCTCCTGCAGGCGCACCACCTCGGCATGTTGCGGGCGCTCGGCCACGGCCTCGTCCTGTGGACGGTCGAAGAGCGCGATGACATGGAGAACTTCGTCCAGTTCACCTGCAACATCGCGAACGTGACTACCGGCGAGGACCATCGCTTCTTCAAGGACCTCGACCCCTTCGGCATCGGCACCGCGTGGTATCTGCAGCGCGCGCAACTGACGCCCTCGGGCCGGGCGGTGCTACTGCGCGTGCGGCTGTCCGGCACGGGCGGCTTCATCAACGTCTACAAGCTCATGCTCGAGCCGCCGTTCTACTGGTACGAGTTGCCCGAGGACACGGTGGTCTGGGACAGCGCCTCGGCGGACGGGTCGGTGCAGGCGCGGCCGTACTGGGCGCTCACGGCCGACTGGCGCAGCGCCCCGACCGAACGCGAGGCGCGCTATGGCACGGTCATCGTCGCCGGCAAGAGCACGCCGCAGGGGCGCAAGCTGTGGGAAGTGCGGTCCTGGCGGCAGATGCCGCCCTACGCGCAGACGGACCTCACCAGCACCGCGGTGTCACCCGACGGGCGGCATGTGGCCTTCACCAACCCCAACGGGCTGTGGCTGGTGTCCGTGCGCGGCGGGGAGCCGCGGCAACTTTGCCCCGACGACCTCGTCGCCGCCGCGACGTGCGACAACGTCGTCTGGTCGCCCGACGGCCTGGACATCTACGTGACAGTCACGAAGAGCACTGACGATGTCAGCCTGATGCGGGTGGACCCCGCGTCGCCCGGCCAGGCGCAGCTCGTACGTCCCAACAGCCGCCTGCTGTGCATCCCCACGCCATAGGTGCGAGCCATGAAAGCAGTCATCACCGTACTGGGCAAGGACCGCGTCGGCATCATCGCCGCCGTGACGGCGGCGCTGGCCGAAAACCAGGTCAACATCCTGGACATCAGCCAGACGATCCTGCAGGACTACTTCACGATGATCATGCTGGTGGAGTTGCTCGACGAGAAGCTGGCGATCCCGCGCCTGCAGGAGATCCTCGACGAAGTGGGGGCGAAGCTAGGGGTGCAGATCCGCGTGCAGCACGACGCAGTCTTTTCGGCGATGCACAGGATCTAGGAGCGTGGGAGCGTGGGAGCGTGGGTCAGGCGGGTCTGACCCAGTTCTCAGGTCGGCGGAACATCGTGATGAGTCGGGCAATGATCCGGTCGTACATCGCGTCGAGGTCCGCGACCACCTCCGCAGGCGCGTAATCACACCGCAGGATGACCTCCAGCCACGTCTGAGTTTCCGTCGCCTCACTCATCGCGTCGTTCAGCTTCGCCAGGAAGGCCGCCTTGTACTGGCGCTTCATCCACGCTTCGCTGATGTTGGCGGCGACTGAACGCGAGGAGCGTCGGACCTGGTCGGCCAGAGACTAGCGCTCCTCCGGCGGGAGCCCCTTCGTCAACCCAAAGATGGCCATGGCGGCGGCCATCGCGTCCTTCCACACATCAAGGTCTTTGTGCGTGTTGATCTTCACTGCCGTCTCCCGGCCAGCCGTGTGCCGTTTCCCACGCTCCCACGCTCCCACGCTCCCACACTCAGAACTTCGCCCGTCGCCCGTTCTCCGGCGCCGGACCCTGGGCCGACTGCCGCGCCCCCTCCCCGGCCAGCCCGTCCGCAATGTTGTTCATCTCCCGCGGCACATGCTCGATGGCGAAGCTCGCGAACTTCGCCTTCAGCTTGCTCGCCCACTCGAACAGCGGGCGGATGGCCGGCGTGCGGACCTTGTACGTCCCCTGCAGTTGCCGGGCCATGAACTGGCTGTCGGTGTAGACGTGGATGTGCTGCACGCCGCGCGACTGCGCTTCGGACAGCCCGGCGATGAGCGCCTTGTATTCGGCCACGCCCACGGTTGTGACGCCCAGCGGGATGGCCCGTTGCACGAGCGGGTTGCCCGCCGCGTCGGTGAGCACGAACCCGGCGCCCGCGGGCCCGGGGTTGCCCTTCGAAGCGCCGTCGGTATACAGGTAGACTTTGTCGTCCGGCATCTATGATGGCTCCGAAGTGTGATCGGGTGGCGGCCCGTCGGGGGCGAAGGGGTCCGGCTCCGTGGGTGGCGGCTCCGCCGGCGGCGCTTCCGCCGCAGGCTCCGACGCCACGACCGCTGGCGGGGGTGGCCACGCGGCCGAGGGCGGCGCGGCCGGCTCGGCCCACGCCAGCGGCAGGTCATGGTCAAGCTGCGACGCCGGCCAGCCCCCGGCGATCAAGTCCTTGCGCATCTCGTCATACGTCAGGCCCGCCGTCCGCGCCTGTTGCACATAGCCGAGCAACTCCGGCGGCACCGCGGGCCCGCTGGGGGTGGTGAAGGCCGTCGGCGGCGTCTGCACGTAGGTCTCGTAGGTGGGGACTTCCGACGCCGGCACGTTCATCGCCTGGGCCAGGACCTGCAGGTCGAAGCCCTCCTTGCGGATGCGCAGGTCGTAATACAGCATCACCAGCCCGATGATGAGCACCGGCTGCACCACGATGCCCAACACCGTGCCGATGCCGGTGGACAGCGCCAGGGCCAGGGCCATCTGCCCCTCCCCCAGCAGCACCACCGATAGCATGCTGACCGGCCACGAGATCGCCCCGGTCACGAGCCCCACCAGCAGGCTGAGCAGGAGATACGTGCTGAAGCAGCGCCACCATTCCCCGTTCACCAGGTCCCAACTGCGGCGCAGCGCCCCCATCACCGACAGCCCCTCGATGGCGATGATCGGCGTGATGAACATCCACATGATGCCCAGGTAGACGCCGGGCACCAGGCACAGGAGGGTGCCCGCCCCGGCGACCAGGCCCACGAGCAGCACCGCCGCGATCAGCGCCCCCCAGCGCGTGCCGATGGTCCCGTACGCGTCCGCCACCGTCGCCGGATAGCCCAGGAAGCGCCGCGACACGGCCACCGACAGCGCCCCCTGGGCGATCGGCACCGCCAGGACGTTGACGAGGATCAGCCCCATGTACGCCACGCCCATGCTCGCCAGGTGCTCCCAGGGCAGTTGCTGGGGGTTCTCGGGCATGGACTGCGCCATCTTGCCCATGGAGTACGCCAGGAGGACCTGGAAGACGGCCATGGGGACGTAGACGATGGCGATGATGGACAGGAAGGCGCCGAAGTTACGCCGGTACAGGCGCACGGCGGCGTCAATGATGTCGGCGATGTTCATCGGTACGAGCGCCGGCGGCCTATAGTCACTCATCCTGATTCTCCTCTCAAGGTCCGTGCTGGACGGCCGATAACCCGTATGGCAACGGCGCCAACCGCCCCCTCAGGAGCCCGATGATGCTGGTCTTGCTGCTTGTCCCGTTCCTTGTGCTCGGCCTGTGCGCCGTTGCCGCCACGCTCGTCGGCGGCCGCGCCGACCGCTACATGGCAGCCCACTGCGACTCCCGCGTCCATCGCCTGCCCCAGTCGCGCCTAGCCCGCGCCGATGACGAGGCTAGCGACCCGCGCCTGCGGGCGTCGGGATAGCCTCCGGCGTCTCGTCTGTCCCGGCCACGTTGGCCCCGGCCAGCGTGACGCCTTCTTCCACGATCACGTTCTCCAGCACGCAGCCCTCGCCAATCCCGCTGCCGCCGAAGGTTGCCACCCGCCGCAGGCGGGCCCCCGCGCCGACCATCGTGTCCGGCCCGAGCGAGACCTCCGGCCCGATCTCCGCCGCGCCGACCCGGCAGCCTTGCCCGATGAACACTGGCGCGGTCAGCGTCGCCCCCGGGTCCACCTCCGCCCCCGCCTCGACGATGATGCCGTCTTCGCTGCGGAACTGCGTGATCGTGCTGCTCAGGTCCAGCACGGCCGACGGCCGCGCCACATCCGACCAGTAGCCGATGACCTCCACGCCCCGGATGCGCCGCTGCCGGGCCATCAGGGCCTTCACGGCGTCCGGGAACTCCACCTCGCCGCGCGGCGACACCGGGCATTCCCGCAGGACCTCGAACACCTCGGGCCGCAGCACGAAGATGCCGGCGTTGTTGTAGTTCGTCGTGGACTGCCCGCGCGGCGGTTTCTCGATGATGCGCTCGATGTAGCCGGCCTGATCCACATAGACCGCCGCGCCCTCCCAGGGGTCCGCCACCCAGTTGAGGCTCAGGATGGCATCCGGCTGCTCTTCCGCCCAGATCCGCAGCACGTTGGCATACGTCTCCGGCGCGACGATGATGTCGCCCCAGGACAGGAAGAAGGGCTCATCGCCGACGAAGTCGGCGGCCAGCAACGTGGCCGCCCCGGTGCCCTTCGCCCCGGCCTGCCAGAGGTACTCGATCCGCAGGCCCAGCGCGCTGCCATCGCCGTAGCGCTCCTGGATCATCTCGCCCAGGTAGTCAATGACGAGCGCGAGATGGTCCACGCCGGCGTCGCGCGCCCCGAGGACGATGTGGTCAACCATGGGGCGGTCGAGCACGGGCACGAGCGGCTTGGGCCGGCGCTCGGTGAGCGGCAGCATCCGCGTGCCCTTGCCGGCGGCGAGAATGACACCTTTCAACGCAACCAACCTCCGGGAGATGGGCTGAGAGACTTCCCCGGCCCGGCGGCAGAGTCCTTCCCCCCGGCGCCCGCCGCCCCGAAGGGCCTCGCCTTTCGCCCCGAAGGGGCCGGCGTCCATTGCCACCAGCGTAAGCTGGTGGACTCCCAGCCCCGCCCTCTTCCTCCTCATTCTCCTTCCTTGCCTTCCGCGCCCCGCAGGGGCCGCCGACTCGCAGGTATCGCCCCCGCCACGGCGAACCAGCCTGCATTCTCCCTCTGCGCAGGGACTGACCACCAACCGTCCATGGCTGACGCTCCCACGCTCTCACGCTCCCCCGTTCCCCCGCGCCGCCTCTTCCCCGTCGGCGCGGCGGTGCTGGTGGCGCTGTACGTCGCCTTCGCGGTGGCGAACATCGTCCGGCTGCCGCCGCTGCGCGGGCCGGACGAGGGCGACCATCTGGCCTACGTGCAGGTGCTGCGGACGCAACACGCCCTGCCGGTGCTGCCGCGCTTTGCGGCGCCCGACGACCCCCGCGAGGCCGAACAGGCCCAACACCCGCCCCTGTACTACGCGATCCTCGCCGCCGCCTCGAAGGTGCTACCCGACCCGGCCACCCCGACGGGCCAGCGGGCCCTCAAGCTCGTCTCGATGCTCATGGGACTGGCGGGGCTGCTGGCCTTCGCGGCCTGCGCACGGAGGGTGTGGCCGGACGATGACGCGGCGGCGCTGCTCGCGGTGGGCTTCGTGGCCCTGATGCCCAACTACTGGGTCCTGACTTCCCACCTCAACAACAGCGCGGGGTCGCTGGCGGCGTCGGGAGTGACGCTGTGGCTGCTGTGGCGGGCGCTGAGCGGCGAGCCCCGGGCCGGGCGCTGGCTGGCCGTGGGCGTGGCGGCGGGGCTGGGCATGCTCGCCAAGATCACGGCGGCGTGGTTGCTGCCGGTGATCGTGATTGCGCTCTGGCTGCAGGGCCGGCGCCATGGCGGGCGGGCCGTCGCCGGTCCGGCCCTGGCGGCGCTGCTGCCGGCGGCGTTGCTCATCGGCCCGTGGCTGGCGCACAACTGGCTGTGCTTCGGCGCCGCCATGCCCCAGCGCGTGCTGGGCCGCGAATACCTCCCCGATGGCTTCCTGACGCTCTTCTTCCAGCCGTTCGCCGCCAGCCTGCTGCTCTATGTGCTCGTCGTCAAGCTGCCGTTGACGGCCCTGACTCCGTACTGGCTGCTGGCGGACTCGTTCGCTGTCGGCAAGGCCCTCCTGCTGGTGGTCGCGGGGCTGGGGCCAGTCCTGGGGGCCGCCCTCGTGGGCGCCTGGCGCCGTCGCGGGCACCTGGCCACCGGCGCCGGCGACCGGGGGACGCTCCTGGTTGCCTGCGCCGGCGGCCTCCTGGCCGCGGGGTTCATCGCCCTGGAGGCAGTGCTGCACGACTGGAACACGGGCCTGTACTGCGGGCGCTACGCCGTGGACGCCCTGCCGGCGCTGGCGCTCGTCTTCGCGGCCGGGATGCGCGTGCTGTTACCGGGGCCACGCGCACGCACGGTGGGCGTGGCCCTGTGGCTGGCGGCCCTGCTTGTGCTATCATGGGCCGTCCACAACTACATGGTGACGTTCTTCACCTATCGCTAACACCCGGGAGGTCGCACCCTTGCGGTTCGCTGTAGACGATCAGAAATGCACCCACTGCGGCGCCTGTGTCGCCACCTGCCCCACCGACATGGTGCGCGACAAGCGCGGGGCCATCAAGATCAGCTTCGTGGCCTGCCTCGGGTGCGGGCACTGCATGGCCATCTGCCCCGAAGGGGCCATCGCTCTTGAGCAGATCGAGTACGAGGGCGGCTTCCGGCCCATGCCGCAGGCCGTGCCGGACGCCGACACCCTCCTCGCCCTCCTGCAATCCCGCCGCACCGTGCGCCGCTACCGCTCCGATCCCGTCAGCCGCGACGACCTCGCCCGGCTCATCGAAGCCGCCCGCTGGGTCCCGACCGGGGCCAACTGCCAGTGCCAGCAGTTCATCGTCGTCACCGACCCCGCACGCCTGGATCGCCTGCGCCAGGAGATCATGGATCACTACCGGCGCTACGCGGAGGCGCTGACGCACGATGGAGGGGCCGAACATGTCGCAGGCCGCAGGCCGGAGACGTATCCGGCCCCAGGGCCGGATGACGACGATGCGGCCGTCGTCATTCGGCCCCTCCAGACGGCCGGACAGATGCACGAACACATCCTCGCTGCCGTCCCGTCCTTCGTCAAGAACGTGGACGCCGGTCGCGACCGCCTCTTCTTCGACGCCCCGGCGGTCATCATCATCCACGCCCCCCGGCACGAGGTCCTGCCCGAGGCCGCCTGCGCCTTCGCGACGCTGGCGCTGGCGCTGATGGCCGAGACGCTCGGCCTGGGCACATGCATCACCGCGTACGCCTCGCTGGCGCTGCAGGCCCTGCCCGATGTGGCGCGCGAAGTCGGCATCCCGGAGGGGAATGAAGCATACGACGTGCTGGTGGTGGGGCATCCGGCGGAGCGCTACCAGCTCGTCCCGCCGCGCCGGCCGGCGGGAGTGCAGTGGCTGTAGGGGCGACAGCGAACAGCCAACGGCTCCTACTCCAGCACCTTGAACACCCGCAACTCCTCCGACCCGAGCGTCTCCGTGACCGTCGGCTTCCCCGCCACGCCCTGGTCCCCGATGAGCACCTGGACGCCCTTCGTCCCCTTGAGCCCGAGCCCCCTGGCGTCCACTGTCAGCGTGTACTTCTGCTCCTGGTCGCTGTCGTTGAAGAGCGTGAAGTAGACGTCCTGCCCCTGCCCCCAGCGCTCGAGGTAGACCTTCGGGTTGCCGGTGGTCGCGTAGGTCAGCGGCTGCCAGCCGGCGGCCGCGATCTGCCGGGCGACCGGCATGTACTGCTTGAACAGGTGGCGGTCGCGGTTGTAGATGTCCGGGCGCGTCCAGTAGGTCGCGTCGGCGGCGTTGTGGGAGAAGAAGCTGGGCATCATGCCATAGAAGATCGCCCGGCGCATGTACCGCTCGACCATCTCCACCGGGAAGTCCTCGAACACCGTGTTCTGCAAGAGCAGATATGGCCGCTGGTAGCACAGCGCGCGCTTGAAGTTGCAGTCGGCGTCGCGCATCGGCGTCCACTTCCCGCCGTGATGCCAGTCGGTCTCGGTGCCCATCAGGTCGAGCACGGCCGCGCACTGGGCGAAGCGGTGCAGCGCGGCGTTGGCGAAGATCGTGCGCTTCTGGGCGTGCATCTGCTCGCTGACGTCCTTGATGAACTCGTAGCTCGCGAACATGAGTAGCTCGGCCGGCTGGCCCTCGTCGGTGGTGAAGACCAGGGGCACGTCGGCGGCCTTCCAGTGGCGGCGGTCGAAGTCCAGGAAGCCGGCGCCCATCTCCAGCGAGTCGATGTACGTCCCGTCAATCCACGCCTGGCTGACCGCCTTGGGCTCGAGGCCGCCGTTCTTGGCGAGGTCCTGGTCGCTGCCGGCCACCTTGACCGACACGTCGTCAAACCACGCCTTGCCGGCGTGGTCGCCGCGGAAGAGCAGCCATAGCGACATGTTGATGACGGGCTGGTCCGGATCAATGACGACCGTCTGCTGCTCCCAGCCGTGCGTGCCGACCGCGAAGCTCGCCGCATGCCCGTAGCTCGGCTTGCCGTCGGCCAGCGTGAGGTCGCAGTAGAGCGAGAAGTCCTTGTCCGCCTGGCCGGTCACGCCGTCGGCCTTGCACCAGGCGCTGACGGTGATCTTGCCCGGCTGCTTCTGGGCGACGGCGATGGCCTGGCCGAGGCCCTTGCCCCGCCCGCCCTGCGGGCGAATGCAGAAGGCGGCCTGCGTGCCGTCGCGGCCCTCGCCCGGCGCGGCGGTGTAGCCGTCCTCCCAGTCGCGCCAGCCGCCGATGCCGGCTTCGGCCTGCTGGTTGCCCAGGGCGCTGTTGATCGAGCGCCACAGAATCTGCCCCTGGTTGACGGCGTGCGTGGCGTCGGTCGGGAGATCCGGGTCGGGGTTGCTGATGAACAGCGCCCCGTCGCACCACGGGGCGTTCTCGAGGCTCATCTGCAGCGAGTCGTCGGCATGGCGAATGCCGGAGGTCATGACGGCCGCGGCGCGCGAGTGCTTGTCCTGGGCCTGCTTGCCGAGCAGGTCCAGCGCCGCCTGGGGCGTGCGCGGCATGTCCTTGGGCATGGACATCCAGTAGCTCGCCGGCTCGACGTACGTGTACGTCAGCACGCCGTGCGCCTCATCGTAGTCGGGGTTATTGGTGCCTTCCTTGAAGGCAAAGTGGAAGTCCTCGGGGTTCTGCACGGCCGCGATGTCATCGAAGGCCATCCAGTTGCCCTCGATAGTGTTGCGCTTGGTGAAGAACTGCGGGAAGGCCTGGTAGTATGCGTCCAGCGCGCCGCGGAAGCCGGGCGCGGCGGGCTGCATGAGAATGAAGGAGAAGGGCGCCCGGCCGGGGGTCTTGCTGTCCTTCGTCAGGCCGAAGTCCTCGACCGCGAACAGCTCCTCGCTGCCCGCTTCGTAGCCGAAGCGGTAGAGCGTCGGCGGGTCGAGCGGCGCGCCGACGACGGTCGTGCTCGGCCCCGTCGTCACGCAGCCGAACGGGTAGCGCGACATCTTGCCATTGGCCCCGCAGCCCACCGACGTGCCGAAGCTGTAGCTCTGGCCCTCCACGACGAGACGACTGCTGCGCATGTCGTCGTGCCAGTGGTCCGCGTCCATCGGCAGGAGGCAGTACACGCTGACGCCGCGGTCCTTGCCCGTAAGGTCCTGCACCGTGCCCGCGACGCGGATGTGGCCGCCCACGGTCGTATAGTCGGCCACGATCTTCAGGCCCGTCGCTTCGTCCGTGGCCTCGAAGTGCGCGCCCGTCTGGGTCTTCGTCACTTCGCCGGTAGGCTGGCGGAAGTCGCCCTTGGTCGTTGCGTCGCGCACGACGAGGCCGCCGTTGCGCCCGTTCATCAGCCACGTGCCCCACTTGGCGTCCAGCTTCAGGGGCAAGCTCCCGGGCAGGTCCACCGTGAGGCCGGCGCTGGACAGGGGCACGACAGCGTCAGGCGCGGGCTTGACCACCGGGATGCCATCGAACGTCCCCGCGCCGGCCGGCAAGTCCAGCACCGTGAAGGCGAAGTCATCGAACCACGCCGTGCCGGTGTGATTGCGGAAGATGGCGTGGAAGCTGACCGTGCCGACCGGCTTCTCAGGCACGACCGTGACGGTGCGCTTCTGCCAGTCATGGGTGCCGACGGCGAAGGGCGCGATCTGCCCCCAAAGCTCCGTCCCGTCCATGTAAGTGAGGTCAATGTAGAGCGAGTAGTGGCTGTCCGGCGTGCCGCTGACATCCTGTGCCTTGCTCCACAGCTCGGCGGTGAAGGGCAGCGGCGCCTTCTGGTTGAGCGTGACGGGGTAGGTCAGGCCGCGCTGCCCGGCGGCGACATCGGCGATCGTCGTGCGCGCCGCGACCTTGCCGCTGCGGGCGGCGGTGTCCACCTCGTAGCCCAACTCCCACGGCCTGACCTCGGCGATCTGCCCATCGGCGAGCTTCTCGAGGTCGCCGTTGGTGAGCAACTGCTTGCCGGCGTTCATCTGGTTGAGCGCGCGCTTGGCGATGAGCGCCTTCGCGTGCAACGGCGCCGGCAACAACGCCAGCAGCAGAGCGAGTGCGGGCATGAGAGCGAGGGTGCGCATGAGGTGGCCTCCGGGTTGTGTCGTGAGGCCGGTAAGGTTCCCTGGCGAGGGGGGCGGGTCCTGCGTGGAGTGCTGCCTCGTAGGGCGGGGGCTTGTACCCCGCCGGACCAACGGGTGGGTAGAGCGGGCGTCTCGCCCGCACCGGCGACCGTCGGCGGGCGAGACGCCCGCTCTACCGCACTACTCCTCTTCTGCGGGCTTGTGGTTGCCCTTGACGTGCCGCCAGATCCAGAACGTGATCCCCGCAACGAGCACGACGCCGATCACGGCGTCAAAGCGGTGGAAGTACGGCTTGAGGACCTCGATATTCTCTCCCACCTTCACCCCCACATACGCGAGCATCAGGCACCACGGGAAGGACCCGAGGAGGGTGTAGATGATGAACTTGCGCATGTCCATGCGGTTGACGCCGGCGGGGAAGGCGATGAAGGTGCGGATGACGGGCAGCAGGCGCGCGATGAAGACCGTGATGTCGCCGCGCCGCTCGAACCACCGGTCGGCCATGTCCAGGTCGTGGTGGCTCATGAGGATGTACTTGCCGTACTTGAGGATCAGCGGGCGGCCGCCGTACATGCCCAGGTAGTAGGCCGCAATGGACCCGACCACGCAGCCAACCGCGCCCGCCAGCGCCACCAGCCAGATGTCGAAGCGCCCGGTGGTGCACAGGTAGCCCGCATAGGGCATGATGACCTCGGACGGCAGGGGCACGCAGCAGCTCTCGATCCCCATCAGCAGCACGATGCCGCCGTAGCCGAGGGTGGACTCGGTGTGGATGAT
Source organism: uncultured Armatimonadia bacterium (assembly GCA_964653205.1). GTDB lineage: Bacteria > Armatimonadota > Zipacnadia > Zipacnadales > UBA11051 > JAJFUB01. The sequence goes on from CAZZDO010000042.1 coordinate 18,605, forward strand.
GAACTGGCTGACGACCGCGAGGATATCGTGGACCATGGGGACTCCGGTGGAAGGGGTCGCGCGCCGGAGAGCCGGCGCGCTCGTGCGTCAGCATAGGAGCAAGGCGGAGCGCCTGTCAAGCCAACCCTCGCGAGTCACCACTCATCGTCTACATCGTCAGAGTCGTCGTGGATGACCATATGCTTGCGGAGGACGCTCCCGCCACTGTCCAGCTTGCGGGCACGCAGCGTATCGCCGTCCTGCACCCACTGGATGGTCGAGCCCTTCAGTAGGCCAAGTGCCTGTCGCAGGTCTTTGGGGATCGTGGTTCGCCCCCGCGCATCAATTCGCCGTAGAGCAATCATGTCAACCTATGGTCTTCCCAGTACTTGTCCAGTTCCTTCCGAGCGTTCCTACCGCCGGGCCCGAAGCCATGAGCCTTGAGGAACTCGGGAACGCCACCGTATACACACATGACGACAGCGCTGTCGGCGACCTTATCATGACCGGGTAGAAAGAAGGAGCCAATCGCCGTCTGGCCGCCACACCCGCACCAGCAGGTCCCGGTTGGCATTAGGCGCTCTTCCATGCTGTCGTCTCCTTGCATAGACTTCTTGGATGTCATCCTTGGCATATATCCAAGCATAGCATCCTTGGAATCGCGTGTCAAGGGTCTCCACGCCGGTCCACCGAAGGGACCTTGTCCACCTCCACCCCGCAGTTCGTGCACAGCTTCGTGTCCTTGCCGATCACATTGCGGCACTTCGGGCAGTGGATCGTCAGCTCCACCCTCGGCGTGCTTTCGTCCTCTTGCTTGCTCATGTCATCATCATCCTCAATCCGGCGCCCAGACGCTTCGCGCCGCCAGCCCCAGCAGTAGCGGCTTGGCCCCCAGCGTCCCCGGCGCGAACCTTGCCTCCGCCACCGGCTTCT
>CAZZDO010000043.1:0-12538 GCA_964653205.1 uncultured Armatimonadia bacterium
CGCCCCAACAGGCAGCCGCCCCCGCCGCCCCGGCGGCCAAGCCTGCCCGCCCGCGCGCCGGCTCCGGCAAGCAGAGTCTCTCCTCCTATGAGGTGGACCCCGACGCCTTGCGCGACATCCCCCGCGCCGTCGCCGAACGCTACATGGTGCTGCCGCTGCAGATCAGCGCCGACCGCATTCTCGTGGCCATGGCCGACGCCACGAACGTCTTCGCCATGGACGAGATCCGCAGCCGCACCGGCCGCCGCGTCGAACCCATCGAGGTCCCCGAGGAGGAACTCGAGGCGGCCATTGACCAGTACTACGCCAACCTCGCGCGCACCTCGGTCAATGTCACCGCGACCCAGCGCGACATCGGCGAGAGCATTGCGGCCTCGGACTACGGTAACCTCGTGGACAAGGCCTTCGCCGAGATGCTCGACCAGGCGCCGGTGGTGCGCATCGTCGAGCAGATCCTGCGTGACGCCGTGCGCATGAGGGCCTCCGACATCCACGTCGAGCCCCGCGCCGAGTGCGTCTCGGTGCGCTTCCGCGTGGACGGGCAGCTCCAGACGATCACGAACCTGCAGTCCGACATGCAGCGCTATATCCTCTCGCGCATCAAGATCCTCGCCGGCGAGGACATCGCGGAGACCCGCGTCCCCCAGGACGGCCGCTTCGCCACCGAAGTGGACGACCGGCCCATTGACCTGCGTGTCTCGACGCTCCCGACCTTCTGGGGCGAGAAGGCCGTCATGCGCATTCTCGACAAGAGCCGGGCGCTGGTGTCGCTCAGCCAGCTTGGCTTCATGCCCGAGATGCGCAAGGCCTACGAGGACCTCATCACCCAGCCGCAGGGCATGCTGCTGGTCACCGGCCCCACCGGTAGTGGTAAGACGACCACGCTGTATGCCTCACTCCACGCCATCAACGACGACGCCAAGAACATCACGACCGTCGAGGATCCCATCGAGTACGAGGTCGCGGGCCTGAACCAGGTGCAGGTGCACCCGCAGATTGACCTGACCTTCGCCAATGCCCTCCGCTCCATTCTGCGCCAGGACCCCGACGTGGTGCTCGTGGGTGAGATCCGCGACACGGAGACCGCCGAGATGGCCTTCCGGGCGGCCCTCACCGGCCACCTGGTCCTCAGCACCCTGCACACCAACGACGCCCCCGGCGCCGCCACCCGTCTGGTGGACATGGACATCGCGCCCTACCTGATCGCCTCGACGGTCATCGGCATCCTGGCCCAGCGCCTGGTGCGCCGCCTGTGCAGCCACTGCCGGGAAACCTACGAGCCGGGCGCCGAGGACTTGGAGCGTCTGCAACTCACGCCCGAGCAGGCCGCCAAGCTGCAGTTCAACCGCGGCCGCGGCTGCGCGCACTGCCGCAACACCGGCTACAACGGCCGCATCGCGCTCTACGAACTGCTCACGATGAACAACGAGCTGCGGGACGGCATCACCAAGGGGATGAACGCCGCGCAACTGCGCCAAGTGGCCCTGCGCGGCGGCATGAAGAGCCTCAAGTACGATGGGCTGATGAAGATCCACCAGGGGATCACGAGCGCGGCGGAGGTCTCGAAGGTCATGTTCGCGGGGGACGTTGTGACGTAGGACTTAGGGTGCAGGGGGTAGGGTGTAGGGATGTGTGGTGAGAGGCAAGTCAGCGGCCATGCCCGAGGGTGCTGCTGTTGCCGAAAGCCTTCAGGGGTAGCCGCTGACTGATCTCACGCCACCGTATCCCCACCCCCTATCCCCTGCACCTACCCTGTCTCTGGCCCCAGGATCCCGCACTGCAGGTCCGGCCGGCCGGGTGACACATTCCGCCCCCGATACATCCGGATCAGTTCGCGCTGTTGCTCGAAGCCTGACTGGCACACGAGTTCTTTGCCGTAGGGGCAGGGGTCGAGCACGTCCACGAACATCGGCGCTGTTCCGGCCATGGCGCGCCCCCACTGCCACAACCGTTCCGCCGTCGCCCCGTCGAGCGCGATCCACGGCCCGAAGTACACCGCATTCTGCCCGGGCCGGATGGCTGCATAGCCCTGCAGGTCGTCGCCGTCGAACTCCGCCGCCACACGGATGCCCGGTTCGGTCAGCAGCCGCCGCAGCACGCGCCGCCGGTCCGCCCCAAAGATGGGCCGGTCGAAGGCCGCCAGCGTCTCCAGATCGTCCAGCCCCAGTTCACATAGGCCCTCGGGCACGTCCCCCACGCACCCGTGCCCCTGCCACCGCGCCAGCCGGTACTCGTCCACGAAGCCGATCGTGTCGTACAGCTCCTTGCCCATCGGGGTGGCGTCGAGCTTCACCGCGGCCACGCCATGCCTCTCCAGGTACTGGATGCCTCCCATGAGCAGCGCCGTGCCCAGGCCCCGCCGCCGCATGTCGGGATGGACGAGCACCATCCCGACCCAGCCGAAGAGCTGCTCGTAGGCGATGGTGGTGACGGTCCCGGCCGGCCGCCCGTCGCAGCGCACGACGAAGCACCCGTCGGGCTCGTACTCCTGGAAGCGCTCCCAGTCCACCGGCAACTGGTTCCAGCCGGCGATCTCCTTGAGGCTCATGCCGAAGGCGATGTCGCCGACTTCCATGCGGCACATGTGGGTGTTCTCGGACACGCTAGTCTCCTTGGGTGCTCGCGTGGGCCGGGACATCCTGGACCGGCCGAGGGCCGTCCGGGGCGTCTGGCCCCACGCGTTGCCACATCGGCCGCGAACGGATCGCGCCGAATGGGCACTTCTCGCATTCCAGGCAGCCGACACAGGCGTGGCTGTTGACTTCCTTGCGCGGGTCAATGCCCTGCGGGCAGGCGTTCACGCAGATCATGCAGTCCGTGCACGCCTCGCGGTTGTAGTCAATCCGCCAGGCGCTCCACCGGTGCGCCAGGGAGAAGATCGCCCCCAGCGGACAGATCACACTGCAGAAGGGCCGCCGCCAGATGATGGCCGCGACGATGGTCACCACGAGGATGACCATCTTCACATGCCACATCAGGCCGATCTGGGAGCGCAACTCCGGGTGCAGCAGCGGCTGGGGGATGCCCCCCTCGAGGGCCCCCATCGGGCAGAGCTTCGAGAACCACGCCTCGCTCGTGAAGTACGGAATGATGAGGACGAGACCGATCAGCACAACGTAGCGCAGGTAGCGCGCCCAGCGGGCGGTGCGCAGGCGAGGGCCCAGCTTGCCGAGCAGGTCCTGGAACCACCCGAAGGGGCACAGCCACCCGCACATCATCCGCCCGAACAGCGCCGAGAAGAACAGCAGCGTCCCCAGCACATAGACGGGGATGACGGCATGCCAGGGCGCGTCACCCCGCAGGGCCAGCCGCGCGCTGGAGGAGGAATTCTGCAGGGCCCCGATGGGGCAGGAGAAGTTGGAGCTCGGGCAGGCCCAGCAGTTCAGCACCGGGTAGCAGAAGCCCTTGAAGCGCGACAGGAAGAAGGAGTTGGCAAACACGAAGGAGGCCAGTTGCACCCAGCGACGACTGTACAGCCAGCGAGAGGGACGCCGGTCAGCCATGCGCTACTTCCCCAGTCCGATGCAGGAAGTGCACAGCGTGTGGCCCCAGCGGTTGACGACTTCGAAGTCGCCCCGAATCGCGCCGACGACAATGCCGGCGACGGCGAGGACGGTGAGCACGGGCCAGATCCAGCGGGAGAGACGCTTGCGCATGGTGTCTAGTAGAACGTCGCCCGGCGGGCGGAAGTGCCCGCCCGCGGGCTCAGAGGGAACTGAGGAATTGCAGGTCGTGCTGCAGCGAGGCTTCCTTGCCGTTGCCTTCTTCGGCCGCGAACTCCACCGCCAGATGCCCCGCGTACCCCGCCTCCTGCAGCCGCGCCGCCAGCGCGCGGTAGTCCGCGTAGCCCGCGTCCAGCGGCACTCGCTTGTACCCCGGGTCACTATTCAGACCCACGAAGTTCTGGCAGTGCACATGCACGACGTAGGGCAGGACGAGTTCCAGGCGCGCCAGAGGGTCCTCGACGCCCGGGCGGCTGGCGACCTGGTAGTTGAGCCGGAAGTTCGGCCGGTCCACTGCCTCGACCAGCCGCCGCGCCGACGCGCCCGTGTCGGCCAGCGTGTCATCGTGCATCTCGGCGGCGAAGACCACATTCATCTTGGCCGCGCGGTCGCAGGCTTCCCGGGCCTCAGCGATGGTATTGGCCCACACCTCTTCGTTGGCGTTCGCCGACCCCACGTCCGAGGCCCACACGCGCACGATCGGGGTGTGCAGGCCGTGGGCGGTGTGCAGCGTATCCACCAGCGTGATCAAGTCCTCCCGGTGGACGGTCTTGCCGAAGTACAGGTACGAGCCCAGCACCGGCAGGCTCAGCTCCAGTTCCTCAGCCATCGCGCGAATCCCGCGCAGGCGCGACTCATCGTACTCCTCGGGCACATGCGGCTCGCGCCCCCACAGCTCCACGGCCGTGAAGCCCAGGCGGGACGCGCCCTCCAGCGCCACGTCCAGGAGTCGTTCGCGGTAGCTGATGGTGCACAGGCAAACTTGCATTACGCGATACCTACCGGCTCTCCCGAACGGGCCGACTCGAGTGCGGCCAACAACACCTTGGTGTTTTGCAGCCCGTCCGCCGGGGTGATGAACGGCTTCTTGCCCTGGATGACACACTCCGCGAAGTAGAGAATGCTCTCGATGCCAAAGCCCGTCGGCTTGCCGTAGATGTCCATGACGACGTTGGTGTCCGGAAACACGACCTGCGGGGTAGACCCGAACGGCCGCAACGGATGGTCGCTGTACAGCTCCACCGTCTCGTTCTTGACGACGCTGAAGACCGCGGTGCCTTCCGAGCCGACAAACTCGCACTTGAGGTCACACACGGTCGGGTAGGCGTCCGACAGTATCCAGCAGTTCTCGATATGGGCGACGCCTCCGCCCCGCAGTTCGCAGATCGTGTGGAAGAAGTCCGGCGTGTCGTAGCCCCGGGCCTTGAGCACCCGCGAGCGCGACACGCAATACACGCGCTCCACTTCGTCCTCGAACAGCCAGCGCACGAGGTCCAGGGAATGCGAGCCCAGGAACCACAGCACGCTTGAGTCCTTGCCCCAGCTCAGCATCCCCGTCGGCACGTAGATGGTGTCGTTGAGCCGCAGCGACATCATCTGCGGCTCCCCCATCTGGCCGGCGACGATGGCGTTCTTGAGAGCGAGGAACGAGGGGTTGAAGCGGTTGTGGAAATCCACCATGAGCGTGACGCCGTTGGCCTCCGCGGCGTCCATCATGGCCTGGCAGTCCTCCACCGTGGTGGCCATGGGCTTCTCGATGAGGATGTGCTTGCCGGCCTCGGCGGCGGCCACGCCGATCTCGCGGTGCAGGAAGTCGGGAGTGACGACGGAGACGGCCTTGACGTCGGGGTTGGCGAGCAGCTCGTGGTAGTCGGTGGTGAAGCTCTCGGCGCCGTACTGCGCGGCCCGCTCGCGGCCTAACTGCTCGTTCTTGTCGCAGATGGCCACGAGGCGGACCTGCGGCGCCCAGGAATATGCCTTCAGGTGGGTCTCGCCCCACACGCCGGTGCCGATCACGCCGAAACCAACCGATTCGCAAGCCATCGCCAGCACCTCATGAGTCCCCAGCCGCGGGGGTGTCCCAAGCGTCGAGGCGATTATAAGCGATAGCGGAATCACGTGTCAATTCAGGGGGCAGGTGGGGGCAGGTCGGGTGCGGGACGGGACTGTCGTCCCTCTCCACGGGGGCCGCGCGGCGTGGTGACACGCGCCGGGCCGAAGTCAATGCGGCCCAGGAAGACGCCCCAGTTCCGGGGCTCCGGCGCCGCCGCGCTCGGCGCCGCGTCCAGCTTCTCATGCACCGTCCACAGCGACTCGCCCAGCGCGGCGAGGTCGGGCGTGAGGTTGCACTTCTCGTCGTCCAGGAGGTTCACCATCTCCAGGCCCAGCCCGTCCTGCGGCACGGTCGCCAGCATGATGTCCCGGTAGCGCCCGGCCAGCCCCAGGTAGTTGGCGTCCGACGTGAAGACCACGTACAGGTTGGGCCCAAGCTGCTGCCCGCGCGCCCCCCGACTGCAGCCCATGTCACGCAGCTTCCGCAGCCCCCCGAAGCTCAGGCCATCGAAGGTCACCAGCTCCAGCGCCGGGTTGCCAGGCGTCGAGTCCTCGGCCTTCCGGTCACAGAACGGTATGAGCAGTTCGTCCCCGAGGCTCGCCGCGGAGGCTTCGCCGGGGTCGCGTGCCGGCGCCCCCGACCAGGCGAACGTCTTGGTCAGTCGGTCGCCCGCGAGCAGCCCCACCTGCAGCGTCCCGCGCTGCTCGTCACCGGTCCCCGTCTCCTCCACCCACTGGAGCCACAGCTCATCGCGAAGACTCGCCAGCGACGCCCCGCCCAGACGCGCGGGGGCCGTCACCGGCTGCAGCACCACCTCCGGCCCGGCCTCGTCGGTCTCGACGCTGAACCCCGTCAGCGACAGTGCCTCGGGGCCCCGTCGCGTCAAGACGAACAGCGTCTCGCCCAGGATCTGCATATCCAGCAGTACCGGCGCAGGCCCTTCGGCCGGGGGCGCAATGATCTGCTTCGTCCACACCGCCTGCCGCGTATCGGGCACGACCTTGGCCAGCCCAATGCCCCCGTCACACTCCTCGGCCAGGTACAGGTGCGCCCGGGCCGCCTCCAGACGAGGGTTGTGCCCCTTCCCGCCAAAAGGCTGCAGCGGCGCGAACGGCCACACCCGCAGCGTCCCCACCTCCCGCGACTCCCACGGCCCGGTCGTCACCACCAGCGGCGCAGTCTCCGCCGGCTGCGCCGGGGGGACCACGGCCTGCCCCTGCTCGTCATAGTGCGTGGGCCATAGCAGCCGTACCCGCACCTCGTAGGTCGTGTCCCTGGTCAAACCAACCAGCGAGTACCACGGCTCACGAATGTCCCCGAACACGGTGCGCTGCCGCCGCGGCCACTTGGGCTCGCGGGTGCTCACCTCATACTTCCCCACCGGGCCGGCCCACTGCAACATCACCCAAGTCGCCTCGGTGCGCGTGGCATGCAAGTCCCACACGTGAGGGCCGCACGAGCCGCGCTTCGGCCCCCCCACGATGGCCAGCCGCAACGCATCCACACTGGCCGCGGCCCCCGGCGGCGCCACGATTGACAGCCGCACCAGCTCCGTGTCTTGTGGGGCGCGGAGTGACACGGTCAGTCGCTGCCACTCGCCGACCCCGGCGGCAGGGGGCCCGCTCTCCTCGCGCGCCAACACGCGCTGTTGCCGCCCCAGCACCTCCAGCGCCAGCCGCACTTCGCCACTCCCCGCCTGCGGGCGCACCCACCCGGTCAACTCGTACGTACTGCGCCCGCAGCCGGGCACCGACTGCGCCAGCACCGCCGGGGCTGCGGCGTCTGCCGGAGCACTGACCTGCAGCGCGACCTGCCCGTGCAGGGCGGGTTCGCGGGTCAGTGCAAAGGCCGCCGGCCCGACGAGCAGAGCATACGACGGGGGCAGACCTTCTGTCGCGGCCTCAAAGGAGCAGTTCGAGACGAGATTGCGGTCGGGGGCCAGTTCGCGCGCCTCGAAACGCACTGCGGCCGACGCCCACACAGGGAGCGGCGACGACAGCGAGGCGGCGACGAGGATTGTCAGCCAGGGGAAGTACTTCATCGCAAGGAGCGGACGGTCACCTTGTACTGCCCGGGCGGCAGGCTCAGCGCTAGCACCTGCCGCTTCTGGTCGTACGTCGCCTCGACCGGCGCGGTCAGCCCCGTGAAGCTGACGAGGCCAGGCGCGACCGGGCAGAAGACACTTACGGTGGTCGCGGCCGTCACCTGCAGATCGAGCGTGAGCACGCCCCCCTGCAGGCTCATGCCTACACTGACGGGCTGGGGGCTGGAGACCAGCGCGTCCTGGGCCCACACGGGAGTGAGCACCAGGGCGCCGAGGACAAGGGACCAGAAGCAGAGGCGGATCATGGGTTCCGACCTGTCGCGGTTGATGGGAAGGATTTCGCCGCGCACCGGCCGTCGGCCTGCCCGGCGGCCTCACTTCAAGTACGAGCAGCAGTAGTCCGTGACCGTCTTGACCCGCAACTGGAACTTGGCGTTGGCGGGCACTTCGAACGTCTGCCCCCCGCTGATGCTCTGCCACGCGTCGCTGCCCGGCAGCTTGACCTCCAGTTCGCCGGACAGGATCTCCATGACTTCGCGGTCGGCCGTGCCGAACTCATAGTCGCCGGGCAGCATGATCCCCAGCGTCTTCTTCTCGCCGTCCGGGAAGAGCACCGTGCGGCTGGTGACCTGCCCGTCGAAGTAGATGTTGGCCTGCTTGACTACACTCACGCCGTCAAACTGCGTCATCGGCTGCGTCCTCCACTGCGCGGGCCGCAGGGCCCGCAGATGGTTGGTGCATCTCGGCTTTCGCCTCGGATGAGGCGTCGTCCTCCATGAGCCGTCGGGCCAGCGCCAGCGCCTCATCGCGGGTGCTGACCATGTCCTCGATCTGCGCTTCCTCGACCGCCGCGAGGACTTGGCCGAAGCGTTCGCCCGGGGCGAACCCGGCCGCGATGAGGTCCCGTCCGGTCAGCAGCGGCGGCGCCTGCCGCTCGCGTTGCCAGTCCAGGTAGCGCTGCAGCATCTCATCCAGCACGCCGGCCAGTTGCTCCGGGAAGCCCGGGGTGGTGGCGGGCCCGCGACAGGCGCGCACATCGGCCAGCGCGAGCAGGAACAGCCCGACTCCGTGCGGCTGCACGCTCCGCAGCAGCCGCACCAGCGCGTGCCGCGTGATCGGCTGCGGCTCCCGTCCGTCCTGGGGCGCCTGCAGGTTAGCCAACTGCAGCGGTCGCAGGTGCGCCCCGACCAGCAGCGAGGCCAGATCCACATGCCGCCGACGCATGCGGAAGCGCCGGGCGATCTTGCGCGCCATCTCCGCACCCAGGCGGTCATGGTCGTAGAAGTGGCACCAGCCGCGCTCGTCCTCCGTTCGCGTCGCCGGCTTGCCCAGGTCGTGCAAGAGCGCCGTGAACAGCAGCGACGCCGCGGTGTGCTTGCGGGCCAGGTAGCGCTCGACCTCGTGATGGGTCAGCGGGAAGTGCCGGGCCGGTTCCTGCAGGACCGCTTCGAGTTGCGCGACGACCTCGACCGTGTGGCCCCATACATCCAGGTGGTGGTAGCCGCCCTGCCGCACCCCGCGCGCGGGCTCGATCTCGGGAATCAGGTGCCCCAGCAGCCCGTCTTCGTCCATTAACCGTATCGTCTGGGCCGCCCGCGGCGGGTTGAGCGCCTTGAGCATCTCCTCGCCGAGCCGCTCGCCCGGCATCGCCGGAGCCAGCGGCGCCACCTGCCGCAGCCATTCCCGAGTCTGCGGCTCAATGGCGAACCCCAACTCGGAGTGCAGCCGGTACACCCGCAGGCAACGCAACGCATCCGCCTGCAGGTTCGCCAGCGACACGGCCCGCAACGTCTCCCGCGCCAGGTCCGCCAGCCCGCCGACGGGGTCGCACAACTCGTGCGTGACCACGTCAAAGCCGAGGGCGTTGATGGTCACATCGCGGCTTGCCAGATCGGCCGTGAGTTCCCCGCGCAGTTCGCTGACATCGAGGCAGTAGTCGGGGTTGCGACGGTCGAGCACGACGCGGAAGCACGGCGTCCACTCATGCAGGGCGACAAGCCTTCCCCCCGTGCGTTCGGCCAGTTGCGCGGCCACTTCCCGGGCGCCGCTAACGGCCAGGTCCCAGTCCTCCACCCGATGCCCCAAGAGCGCGTCGCGCACGGCCCCGCCCACGAGCGTGATCGGCCGCCCCAACCCCCGGGCAACGTGCTCGACCGCCTCGTGCACCGGCTCGGCCTGCCAAACGGCCAGGACCGCGGCGACCGCCGGGGCCGTCTTCACGGTGCGTCATCTCCGGGCAGCTTCACAGCCCGGCGCAGCCGCTCAATCTCCTCGGGCCTCAACTCGCGCCACTTGCCCGGGGGCAAGTCCCCCAACTCCACACCGGCGATGCCCACCCGCACCAGCCGCCGCACCGGATGGCCCACCAACTCCAGCATCCGCCGCAGTTGGCGCTTCCGCCCCTCGCGCAAGGTCATCTCCAGCACCGTCGTGTCGGCCATGCGGCTGAGCACCTTGGCATGGGCCGGGGCCGTCATGCCGTCCTCGAGGGCGATGCCCTTGCGCAGCTTCGCCAGCGCGGTCGGGCCGACGTTGCCCGCGACCAGGACCTGGTAGCGCTTCGGCGCGTGGAAGCGCGGGTGGGTCAGAGCGTTCGCGAGGTCTCCATCGTCGAACAGGAAGAGCAGCCCCTCGGAGTCGGCGTCGAGACGCCCGACCGGGTAAACGAGCTTGCGCAGGCGGTCGGGGATGAGGGTCATCACCGTCGGACGACCCTCGGGGTCGTGGCGGGTTGAGATCAGGCCGGCAGGCTTGTGCAGCGCGAGGTAGTGATGCCGCTGCTGCAGGGGCAGGGGCTTACCGTCCACGGCGACGACCTGGGTGGCAGGGTCCGCCTTACTCCCCAGGTGTGCTGTCTGCCCGTCTATCGTCACTCGTCCCTGAGCGATCAGATTCTCGCTCTCGCGCCGCGAGGCGACGCCGGCGCGCGCGAGCAGTTTTTGCACTCGCTCCATGCAGCAACACTCCTGCCGCCAGCAACGCCAGCAGCCCGAGGGCCGCCTGTGGCGCCTTGACATCGCACGCCCGAGCCCACAGCGACAGCGGCATGGGCTCGATGGCTATCAGTTGCACGGTGGCGCCGCTCGCGGACCGGAGCTGCCCGACGATCTGCCCGAACTCCACGGGCGCCTCGCAGAGGCCCTCTTCCTGCACGGCCGGCGAGATGAACTGCCCGATGTGGCCGATGGCATACAGGTCGGCCACGGGCTGAGCCTCGACGAACCGCCGGGCGCCGCGGTGCACCCGCGCGCGGTAGACCTCGCGCCTCCGCGCCACCTTCTGACGCCGGTAGTTCAGCGTGCCCCACTCCAGCAGCGTCTGGGCGTCGCTCCACGAGTCCTGACTCTTGAGCACGACGCAGATCAGCCGCCAGCCGTCGAACGTAGCCGACGCCGCCAGACACCGCCCGGCCTGCCTGGTGTAGCCCGTCTTGATCCCGTCACACTTGTCCCACCGCAGCAGCAGCCGGTTGCGGTTGACCAGCTTGCGACTCCAGGGCTTGCCGGGCCAGGGGATCACGGCCTCGCGGGTCCCGACGATGCGGGCAAAGGTCGGGTTGAGCATCGCCTGCTGCGCGAGCCTTGCCAGGTCGGCCGCCGTCGAGTAGTGCGCCGGGTCATGCAGCCCGTGCGGGTTGGCGAAATGGGTGCCCGTCATGCCCAGGGCCTGCGCCCGCTCGTTCATCATCTGCACGAACGCCGGCACCGAGCCGGCCACGCTTTCAGCCACCATCACCGTCGCGTCATTGGCGGACTTGATGAGCGCGGCCCGCAGCACCTGCTGCAGCTTCAACTCCTCACCGGTCTGCAGACTGATGCTGCTCTCCCCGGTCTTGGCAGCCGTCTCGCTGGCCCGGTGGACCTGCTCCAGGCGCCTTGTCTCCACCGCCAGGAGCCCGGTCATCATCTTGGTCAGGCTGGCCGGGTACATGCGCGCCGCGGCGTTGCGTTGCCACAGGACCTGGCCGGTCTCCGCGTCAACGAGAATGGCCGCCGGCGCTGACAGCACCGGCTCCGCACCCGCCACCGGCTGGACCGGCTTCCACGGCGGGGGCGTCTTCGGGGCAGCCTTGGCCTGTGCGCCCTCGGCCGTTGACTTCCGGGGTGCAGCCTTCTCAGCGGCCTGGGCCTGGCACACCAGACCGATCAACGCGATACCAAGCGCTACTCGGAATCGGATGGCTCTTCCTCCTGGATGACAGCCAGCTCCTCCAGGGCCTCCCCCAGCACGCGGGGTTGGTCGGCAACCTCGCCGATCTCCGGCAGATCCACGCGCGGCAAGTCCGCCAGTTCGCCCAGCCCGAAGGACGACAGAAAGTGCGCGGTCGTCGCCAGCAGGAACGGCCGTCCGGGCGCGTCCTTGCGGCCCGTGATGCGCAGGAGGCCCTTTTCGAGCAGCGAGGTCACGACGCCGCCGGAGTTGACCCCGCGCAAGCCGTCAATCTCCGGCCGGGTGATCGGCTGCCGGTAGGCGACGATCGCCAGCGTTTCCAGGGCCTGGATGGACAGTCGCTCCGGCTCCGGCTCCAGCAGGCGCTGGACGTAGTCGGCGAACTCCGGGCGCGTGGCTAGCGCGTACCCGCCGGCCAACTGCACGACATGCAGGCCCTGCCCGGCCAGACGCTCGTTGAGGCGGTCACACAGGCCGGGCACGTCGGTCACTTCCCGCCCGACTGCCTGCGCGATGCGGTCCACCGGTAGCGGCTCGCCGGCCACGAACAGCACGCACTGCAGCGCGCACAGCAACTCCCCGTCATCCGGCGGCGCCTCGACGGCCTCCCCCTCCGGGGCGGCCGTTTCGGTCGGCTCGTCCACGGCCGGTTCCTCGCCGGTCACGGCGGGGACGTCCTCCTCGTCGGCCACTGACGCCCCGCCCGTTAGCTCTTCACGATCCATGATACCGTCCCGTCTGCCAATGAGTGTTGCCCCTGGGGCCTCG
>CAZZDO010000043.1:12638-19435 GCA_964653205.1 uncultured Armatimonadia bacterium
GCGAAGTCCCGCATCGGCCGGGTCTGGCTGATGCGGATGCGGCGGCGCCGGACCAGCTCGAGGATCGCCAGGAAGGTGACGATGATGAACAGGCGTGTCGCCGGCATGTCCACCAACTCGGTGAAGTTCACCGGGCGCCCTTCGGCGGTCAGTTGCAGCAGGATGTCATCAATGCGTTCGGCCACCGTGACCACCGGCCGCCGCATCTTGGCCGGCGGCTCGGGCTTGGCGCGCAGCAGCATCTCCTGCACCGCGGCGATCATGTCGAAGACCGACACGTCTTCGAGCGTGACGAACCCCGTCCCGATCTCCGCCTCGTCGCCGGACCGCAGGAAGATGCGGCTGCGCAGGCGGTGGGACTCCTCGAGCATCTCGGCGGCATCGCGGTAGATGCGGTACTCCTGCAGCCGCCGGTGCAGTTGCGCCTCGGGGTCCTCAACGTCCTCCTCGATGGCCTCCTCTTCCACGTCACCCGCCGGATTGATGGGCAGCAGGAAGCGCGACTTGATGAGCATCAGCGAAGCGGCCAGCACCACGAACTCGGCGCTGTACTGGATATTGAGCTCCTCCATGGTCCGCAGGTAGGACAGGTACTGCCCGGTGATGGCCGCGATGCTCACCTCGGCCACGTCCACCTCTTCGCGCTTGACCAGGTGCAAGAGCAGGTCCAGCGGCCCCTCGAAGATCTCGATGGTGACGGGGAAGCCGTTGAAGAGCGCCAACTGCGTCGGTTCACCTGACGCTGCCGCCTTCGGTCTGCGCTTGGGGAGAGCCGCCATCAGAGCATCCTGATCTGGGCCATGTCGCCCAGGACCATGTGCAGCGGGCAGTCAAGGCCTCGCCCGCCGCCGATGTGGACCTTCTCGCCGAGCACCGAGTGTTGCAGTGCCGTGCCGGCGATCTGACATTTCGGCTGGATGATGCTGTCCTCGACGCGGCTGCCCTCGATGTCACAACCGTCCGCGATGGACGCATAGGGCCCGATGGTGCAGCCGTCAATGCGGCAGTTACTGCCGATGAGGCAGGGCCCGTGCAAGGCCGTGTTGATGATGCGCGTCCCCGGCCCCACGTGCACCGCGCCGGTCACCTCGCAGTTCGGCCCCAATGGTACGTTGATCTGCCCGACACTGCGGTCCAGGTAGTAGCGGTTGGCCACCAGCAGCGCCGACGGCTCGCCCGCGTCTTCCCAGAAGCCCTCCACCTGCGCTGCCCGCACCGGGCGGCCCTGGTCCACCAGGTACTGAATCGCGTCCGTGATCTCCAACTCGCCCCGCGCCGAGGGCTGGATGCTGTCAATCGCCTCGAAGATCACGGGCTGGAAGGCATAGACGCCCACAATCGCGAGCTTCGACGGCGGCACCCGGGGCTTCTCGACCAGCCGGGTCACGTGCTGCTGCTCATCCAGCACGGCCACCCCATAGCGTCGCGGGTCATCTACTTCCTTCAGCAACAGCGCGGCGTCGCAACCACCCGCGCGGAAGTCGTCCACAAAGGGCGTGATGCCGTCGCCGAGCAGGTTGTCGCCGAGATAGACGACGAAGGGCGCGCCGTGCACGAAGCTCTCGGCCTGCTTGATGGCGTGGCCCAGCCCCAGCGGCTGCTCCTGCGGGATGTACGTCGCCGTGAGCCCCCACTGCTCACCGTTGCCCACGTAGCTCTGCACGGCCTCGGCCAGATAGCCCACGACCAGGCCGACTTCGCGCAGGCCGGCGGCCACCAGCGCGTCCAGCACGTGCCCCAGCAGCGGCTTGCCCGCCACCGGCAACAGGTGCTTGGGTTTCGAGAAGGTCAGCGGCCGTAGCCGCGTGCCCTCCCCCGCGCAGAGAACAACCGCCTTAAGGTCACCGCTCAAATCGTGCACGACCCCTCTGTGTGCGGCCTAGATGGACGGCAGACCGGTCAGCAGTTGGAACAACAGCCGGATGGGCAGCCCGATGACACCGGTGAAGATCAACGCGATCAGCGCGATGAACAGCCACTGCCCGTTGCGCGCATAGAACTGCGCCAGGCGCCGGTGCGTCTTGACCGGCAGCAGCATCTCCAACACGTGTGAGCCATCCAGCGGCGGTATCGGGATGAGGTTGAACACCGCCAGGATCAGGTTCAGGTAGACGATCATCGCCAGCGGCATCGTGTACGCACCCGCAAAGCCCAGCCGGAGCGGCAGCGCGAACAGTACGGCCAGCACCAGGTTGCTGACCACGCCGGCCAGCGACACGGCGATGGTGTCGCTGCGCGGGTGACGGAACGCCAGCGGGTTGATCGGCACCGGCTTCCCCCACCCGAAGCCAAACAGCAGCAGCATCGAGGAACCAATGAGATCGTAGTGGGCCAGGGGGTTGAGTGTCACGCGCCCGTTGAGGCGCGGGGTGCGGTCCCCCGCCATGTCGGCGCGCTTGGCGTGGCAGAATTCGTGGACGGTGAGGCCGATGGTCATGGCCACGAGCCATGCCAGAAACACATCAAGTCCGACTTCGCCTCGGAACAAAGAAAGCAGCATATGGGTGGTTTATCGTTCGTGTTCGGTCTGCCACTGCTCGAGCGCGTGACATGCCGCCGCCAGTTGCCCGTCGCGACTGGCGCCATCGTCCAGCTTCGCCCGCAGCGCCGCCGCCAGGGCCGGCTTGAAGCCGGGCGATGGCGCAAAGCCCTCGGCCTGCAGGTCGTGCCCGTCAATGTCCAGGCCGGCGGTGAGAGCGGCAAACCGCCCGAGCGACGGCCGCGCCTCGGGGTGCCGGACCCACAGCGCCATCAGGCCCGCACCCGCCAGTGGCGCGAGCGCCTCGTAGAGTGTACTATTTTTCGCCCCCGCTGCAAAGACAGCCGCGGGTGGGGACGCGGCTGCTTCTGCGGCCGCAAGGACGGCGCGGGCCGCCGCCGCCGTCAACCCGTACCCCGCCACCACTCCCGGCACCCGCGCCCCGGCCAGCAGCCCCAGCCCCGCCATCGCCCGATCCCAGTCCGTCAGCCCCAACGCCTGCTGCGCCTCCCCCAGCAGCGGTAACTCCGCCGCAGCCGTCTCCTCCAGCCCCAGGCTGGACAACGTACGCCAGGCAGCCAGCAGCGCCACGGCTTCCGGGGCCGTGGCCTCGGCCAGCAGCCGCGACAGCTCACCCCAAATCCGCTGGCCTGTCACGGTCTGCAACGCCCCGCCCGCCACCGCCTCCGTCAGCCACCCCTGCGTCACCGGCTCCAGCGGGAACCCAAAGCGCGCCGCGTAGCGGGCCGCCCGGATGATCCGCGTCGGGTCATCCACAAAGGTCCGCTCGTGCAAGCCTCGCGTCCGCCCGGCCTGCAGATCGTCCAACCCCCCGAGCGGGTCGCACAGTAGCCCGAAGTCGCGGTCCAGCCGCAGCGCCATCGCGTTATAGGAGAAATCGCGCCGGAGCAGGTCCTCTTCCAGCCCCGCCGGCTCCACCACCGGCAGCGCCCCGGGCCGGGGGTACGTCTCTCGCCGGGCCGTGGCCACATCCACATGCCGGCCGGCAAACTCGACCACAGCGGTGCCGAAGCGCTCGTGCGACGTCAGGCGGCCCTGGAGGCGGCCTGCCAGCCTTTCGGCCAACTGCGCCGCGTCCCCCTCGACACACACATCCACGTCGAGCGACGGCCGTCCCAGCAAGGCATCGCGCACGGGGCCCCCGACCAGGTACGCCGGCAAGCCCATCTCGGCCGCCAGCCGCCCGATCTCCGCCAGGTGCGCCGCAACCTCCGCTGACACCCGTTCGGCCAGTGGGACTCGCATGGTTCGATGGTAGTGGCGCGATTCATCGCGCCCTCGCGTCCGTGGCGGCTTTGCGCGATGAATCGCGCCGCTACTTCAGTCTCTCCGGCATCACATCTTGCCGCACCAGGTCCGCCAGCTCTTCGCGCCGGTAGATCAGGTCCGCCTGCCCGTCGTGCACCAGCACCATCGCGGGGCGGCAGAAGCGGTTGTAGTTCGAGGCCATCGAGTGGTTGTACGCCCCGGTGCCGAAGACAGCCAGGATGTCGCCCGGCTCCGGCTCCTGCAGCGCGATCTCGGGAATGAGCATGTCCGTCTCGCAGTGCGCGCCTGACACCCGCAGGCCCTCGTGGGTCGGCTCCCGGTCCGCCTTGTTAGCGATCGTCGCGCGATAGAGCGCATCGTACATGACCGGCCGCGGGTTGTCCGACAGCCCGCCATCCACCGACACATACGTGCGCACGCCGGGGATGTGCTTGACCGCGCCGATGGTGTACAGCGTCGTGCCGGCCTCGCCGACGATCGAGCGCCCCGGCTCCAGGACAAGTGCGGGCACCGCCAGCCCCCTCTGTTCGCACGCGGTCTTGAGCGTGCCGGCCATGACCTCGGCCAACTCGTCAATGCTGGGCGGCCGGTCGTCCTCCTGGTAGCGAATCCCCAGACCCCCGCCGAGGTCCAACTGCTCGCAGTCAAAGCCCAGTTCCTCCCGCACGCTGCTCAGGAACTCGACGAAGACCTCGACGGCGCGCTTGAAGGCGTCGGTGTCGAGAATCTGCGAGCCGATGTGCGCGTGCAGGCCGTGCAGTTGCAGGTGCGGCAGCTCCATCGCCAGCTTGATGCCCGGCCGCGCCGCGTCGCGGATGCTCAGCCCGAATTTCGTGTCCTCCTGCCCGGTCTGGATGGCCGCATGGGTCGAGGCCTTCACCCCGGGGGCGATGCGCAGCAGCAGGTGCGCGGTCTTCCCCATGTCGCCGGCAACTCGCGCGATCTCCTCGAGCTCGACCAGGCTGTCGGCCACGATCCGCCCGACGCCGCGCTCCAGCGCCATGCGGATGAGGCTCTCCTTCTTGAAGTTCCCGTGCAGCTTGATGCGCTCGGGCGGGAAGCCGGCCTGCAGCGCCGTGTACAGCTCACCCTCGGAGGCCACGTCCAGCGACATGCCCTCCTGATGCATCAGGCGGCACATGGCGGTGGTCAGCAGGGCCTTGCCCGCATAGGCGACCTCGACGGCGGCGAGCCGCTGCCGGAAGGCGCGCTGGTACTCGCGGCAGTTCTCACGCACCAGCGCCTCGTCCACAACGTACAGGGGCGTGCCGAACTCGCGCGCCAGCTCGACCGTGTCGCAGCCGCCGATCGTCAGATGGCCGGCGGCGTTGAGTTGCTGAGTACCGAAAAGAGTCATTCGTCTACCCTCCGCAGGGAGTACAGAGAGACCGGTAGTGCGGGCTTCCCGCCCGCCCGCACGACGCGCATGTTGGGAAGTTAAGAAAGCAGCCCCAAAAGGGTCCTTTTGGGGCTGCCGCTTGCTGGCCGGGAAACGACAGGGACTACAGCTGGTTGCTGCTGATCATGATGTCGCCGGTCGCGCTGTTGACGGCGATGTTGACATCCAGCAGGTCAGCGATGAACTGCAGCGGCACCATGGTGCGCCCGCGCTTGATGTACGGCGCGATCTGCAGCACGCGCTGTTCGCCGTTCACCGTGATCTTCGGGTCGCCAATCTTCAAGCTCATGTCCACGCCCTTGTTGACCGCGCGCACCTGCTTCTCGACCGGGAGCCAGTACAGCACACCGTCGGTCTGCTCGAAGATCTCGCGCAGCGGCGCCAGGGAGATGCCGCGCCGGGTCTCGGGCGTTGCCCGCAAAGACAGCACTTCGCCGTCGAACACGATCTTGATGTCGCGGACCTTGGCCACGGCCACCGGAATGGCGGCGATGTTGCCCTCGGGCTTGGTGATGCGGCCATCGGCCGGCACGCTCGCCGCCCCACTGTCGGGCAGCCGCGCGGTCATCCGGTACGCCGGCACCGGCAGCCCGCGGTATTCCGCCAGGGCCGCATCGGTGATGAGCGAGGCCGCTGGCGGCCGCACGTTCACAGCCACCTTACCCGCCGGTGCGGCGGGCTTCGGCGCAATCGTGACCTTCGGCGTCACCGGCGTCTTGGGCACGGTGGTGCGCGCCAGGCCGGTCGCGGGCCCGACCTTGTCGGGCGTGATGGTCGTCGTCGGCTGCACCGCTACGGCCGGGGTCGTCGCAGTGGCCACCGTCGGCCCGACGGGCTCGACCCTCGTCATCGTCGGCTGCGGCGGCCGCACGACCATCGGGGCCAGGCTGGCCTGCCGCGTCGTCCTGACCGGCGCCGGGGCCGGCACGAGATCAAGACGCCCGACCGGCAGGCTGGTTCGCCCCGCCGTGCGGGTGGACACGTCGCCCACCGGCGCCTCGGTCTTCGCCAGCGCCGGCTGCACGGGAGAGTTGAGCGCCAGCCGCGGCGCGGCTGCTGTCGTCACAGGCGTCACCGGCGCGAGGCCTGTCGTCGAGGCCGCGTGCAGCGGCACGAGATCAGCGGCGGGCGGGCCCGGCTTGATGGCAACGGGTCCCGGCTGCGTCTCGGGCGCGGGAGCCGCGGCGACGGTCTGCGGCACAACCACAGTCGTCAGCGGGGCGTCGCCCGCCGGCGCGATCGTCTTGGGCGCGGTGCCCAGGGCGGCTGTCGCGCCAGGAAGGCTGGCGTCCACGCCGGGACGCGGCAGCGAGGCCGTCTCGCTGGACGGAGCGACCTTGGCGGCGATATACGGGGCCAGCCCGGACTGGCGGTCATTGCCGATCGCCACGGGACTGGACGACCCGATCGGGGGCAGAGTGATGGTGGGCGGCGGCGGCACATAGGTCGGCGTCTGCGCCCACGGCACGACGTTGACAACCTTCGGGGCCGGCGCAGGGGCCGGAGGCGGCAGTGTGGCCGCCGCGGTCGGCGCCGGGGTCGGCGGCAGCGTCGCGCTCGGGGCCGGCGTCGGCGCCGGAGCCGGCACGCTCTCGCTGGCTCCCACGGCCGGGGTCAGGCCGCTCACGG
>CAZZDO010000044.1:0-19111 GCA_964653205.1 uncultured Armatimonadia bacterium
GGGGTCAAGAAAGCGGGAAGGGGCCTTTGGGGCGAGGCGCGGCCGGGCGCCTGTAACCCGCCCAGGCGTAGAGCATCCATCAGGGCGGGTAGAGCGGGCGTCTCGCCCGCGGAGGCTCGCCGGGGCGGGCGAGACGCCCGCTCTACCCGAAAGGAAAGCGCCGGAGGCGGGGGCCTCCGGCGCTGATGAGCGATATCATCGGTATCATTGCACGGGTGCGACCATGCGCGTCAACATCTGAACCAGAGTGTCAATGAAACCGACCCTCTTCTCGACATGGACGCAGTCCAGTGCGCTCGCCCGGGCGACATCCCGCGGGCTGACAGCGCGGCCGCTCATGATGACGACCTTGGTCTGCGCCCACAACGGGTTCGACTTGACGGCCTGCAGAAACTGCCAGCCATTCACCTCGGGCATGACAATGTCCAACAGCACCAGATCGAACGGGTCACGCTTCACGGTCGCCTCGCACATCTTTTCCAGCCCGACGCGACCGTTCTCGGCTTCGTCGCAGGTGAAGCCCTCGGCTCGGAGGGTGCCTCGCATCACCTGCCGCAACTGTGAGTCATCTTCGACCAACAACACTTTGGCCATGCTCTACCTATCACCCCCTTTCTCGCGGCTGCGCTCGTGTTCGCGCAGGGCGCGTTCGTCACGGCGTTGCGCGTCGCGCTCGGCGATGGCCTCGCGCTTGTCATACTGCCGCTTGCCTCGGGCCAGACCGAGTTCAACCTTAGCGTACCCGCTCGCGCCGAAAAACATGCGTAGCGGAACGAGCGTATAGCCCTTCTGACGAACCTGGCGCTCCAGCCGGCGGATTTCGCTGCGCGTTAGGAGCAGCTTGCGCGGGCGCAGCGGGTCCTGGGGCTGATGCCCGGTGGCGGCGTAGGGTCGGATGTGCACCCCGACCAGCCACACCTCGCCCTCGCGGATCTCGGCGTGGGCCTCGGTCAAGCTGACATGATGGGCCCGAACAGACTTGACTTCGGGACCGAGCAGGACAATTCCTGCCTCCACCTTGTCGTCTATGAAGAAATCGTGAAAGGCGCGGCGGTTGCTGGCGACCAGCCGATCCCCGTCCTTGCCTGCCTTGTCAGCCACGGCTTCACCCCGACCCAGTCGCGTGCTGGATCGTCCGGTGCACCCGACCCTTAGG
This sequence comes from uncultured Armatimonadia bacterium, assembly GCA_964653205.1. Classification (GTDB taxonomy): domain Bacteria; phylum Armatimonadota; class Zipacnadia; order Zipacnadales; family UBA11051; genus JAJFUB01. Next base: position 1,157 of record CAZZDO010000044.1, read on the forward strand.
TTATATTCGCCCAACCCCGGCGAGTCAAGATGCGCGCGGCCGGAACCGATATGCCAGAGGGTGTCTGCTGTCCCGTCGCCACCCAAACGGATCAACCATGGGCCCGCGCAGCGACCTGAGAACCGTCATCCCGGCCACCCATATCCGCGCCTACCAGGGCCTGCGTTTGCTGCGCCAGCGGCTCCACTCGCCGGTGATTGTGACCCTCGACTGCGCGCCGCAGCGCACGGCGCTGCGGGAGTTGGCGCAGGGCCTCGTGGCCGGCGGCGCCGGAATCGTGCGCCTGGCGGGAGCGGGGCTGACAACCCGCCGCATGGTTGACCAGATGGCGCAGACCGTCTGGACGTGCCGGGGGATGGGGGCGCTATGCCTGCTCGAAGCGCGGGTGGACGTGGCGCTGGCCGTCATGGCCGACGGCGTGCACCTGGAGGCCACCGACATGCCGGTGGCCCTGGCACGGCGGATGATGGGCCCGGGCGCGACGATCGGGGTGGTCTGCCACAGCCTCGCCGACGCGCGCGAGGCGGGACGTGAGGGGGCCTCCTACGTCGCGCTGGCGGATGTCTTCGGGGGAGAGCCGGGCGAGGGGGCGGAACGGCTGGCGTTGCTCGCGCCCTATGCCGAGCAGTCTGGCCTGCCGGTCTGCGCGGGATGGGCCGGGAGTCCTGAGGAGCTTGCGCTGCTGCGGGAGCGAGGCGCCCACCTGATTGCCGTGCGCGCCCCCCTCGGGCCGGCCCGAGACGCTCAGGCGGCGCTCCGTCAACTCGTCAGCGCCTTCAACCGCCCCGCCACGGGCGCGGCGGACGCGCAGCGCTCCCCGGACGCGTACTCCCCTCAGCCCTCGCTATAGATGACGTGCAGCAGCGTATCGCCCGACTGGTTCAGCATGTCCGCCGAGCAGTTCTCCGGCGCATCGCTGATGGTGTGCCACGTCGCCGGCGGGGGGAAGAAATCTATGACGTCAATCACGCGGATGCCGCCCTCGGTGATGAGCGGCATGTGATCGTCTATCACCGGGCCGCCGGCGGCGGACTGGAACGCCGTATGCCCGAGCCGGGCGGCCTCGTCCCAGACCTTCGTGACCAGGGCGGCGTTGTTCGTCACGGAGTTCTGCTCCTTCCGGAAGGCCGCCCCGGGGTCACCGACGAGGTCAAGCAACACGCCCTCCGCCGGCTTGGCCAGATCGCCCGGCCAGTTGTTAGCGAGGTACTTCGAGCCGATGCAGAACCCCAGGTAGGGCTGGCCGGAGCCGGCACGCCCGGAGTCCTCGGCATCCAGCAGCACGATAATGACCGGGCGAGGCGGGGGAGAGGCCACGAAGGCCCGCGCGATCTCCAGCAGCACCGCCACCCCGGAGGCGCCGTCATTGGCGCCGAGGATCGGCGTGTCACGGTTGGCCGGGTTGGGGTCCTGCTCGGCGACGGGGTGCGTGTCCCAGTGGGCGCACAGCAGGAACGGCACCCCCGGCTGGCCCTGCCCAAAGACCGCGATGAGATTGGTGAAGTCATACGGGCCCCCGAAGACGGTGGCGGCCTGGAAGTTCTGGCGGATGAGCCTGTCGGCGCCGGCCAGTTGCCCGGCGAGCCACTCGAGGCAATCGGCGTGGCCCTGGCTCCCGGGGTTGCGGGGGCCGAAGTTGCACTGGGCCACGAGGTCGGCGAAGGCCCGCACCTGGTTGAACACGGGCACGACGACGTTATTGCCCTGCCCTTGCCCCCCGCCGCACGACGTGCAGCCCGTGATCATGATGATCAGGCACGGCAGCCAGAGCCATCTGAGACGCAACATGGAACGCTCCTGGGAACAACGATTCGGGACGACTACCGGAACACCCATTCCGGCTTCAGCGTGACGGCCTGCGGCAGCGCCTTGTCGAAGGTCAGAGCCAGCGACCGGAAGCTCTGGTTCGGCATCGGCTCCACCTTCAACGCCCACAGCCCGGCTTTCGCCTTCGTGGGGATGGTGAGTTGTGCACTGCGGACGTACGGGTCGGTCGGCTGCGCCAGCGCCGTCTGACCGTCCGGGTCGAGCACCGCGAGCTGCACCTGCGACGAGCCCCACTCACACTGGGCGTTGATCTTGAACTCCGCCAGCCCGGCGGGCACCCAGAAGTGCAGCGTGCCGCCCGGCCCGGCAAGTTGGTAGCGCGACCCCGTCCACAACGCGAACGGCACGGTGGACGTCTTCAGCGTCGCCTTGCCATAGTATCCCGCCGTCACAACAAGCGTGTGCAGGCCCGCCGTCGCGGCCTTGAAGCGCACGGTGTACGGCTCGCCCGGCGGCATGTGCCCCTCGGCCACGATCTGCTTCGCCGAGTCCAGCACCGCGTACGACACGCCCCAGACGTCGCCGGACGTGTTCTTGTTGACATCGAAGGTGAGCGCAGGTTCCTCGCCGGGCTGCAGCATCATCATCAAGTAGTTCGACCAGGTGAGGTTGAGCGGCGGCAGAGGCATCGCTTCCCCGCGCGGACCGGTACTCGCGTCCTTCAGGTCTGGCGGCTTGAAGCGGTTTACATCATAGCCAACATGCCTATAGCGCACGGGCTCGGGCAGGAACTCCAGCTCGCACGCGTAGTCGCGGTCGGTCGCGAAGTGGTCCAGCTCCCCGTTGGCCCGGCGAATCTCCCGCAGGTATTCGTCGGGCGTCCCGGCGGAGAGGTAGTAGTCCGTGTTCTGCTCATCCTCGCGGATGCACAGCGTGTGCACCGTGAAGAGCCAATAGCCGTCGGTCTTGCGCGCGATCTCGAAGACGTTCTTGGCGAGGTTGCGCGCCGAGTAGAACCGCAGCAGCATCCCCCCGCTGTAGTAGCAGTGGATGTCGTCCTTGAGCAGTTGCTCGCGCCAGTCGTCGGCGATGGCCCGCGGCCCGCCGCCGCCGTACGTGCTCGTCGCCCACAGGATCATCGGGTGCTCGCGGGTGCCCAGCCCCTGCGCCACGCCGCGCAAGTGCCAGTTGTGCGGCACGGGGTAGAAGCCGACGAAAAAGCCCGGGTTGATCGCCCGCACGCGGTCGCGCATCTGCTCGGCGAAGGCCCGCACCTGCTTCTGTAGATGCGGGTGGTACTGCTCGTAGAGCTTGTGGTCGCGGAGCCACTGTACGCGGTCCTTGAAGGCCGGTAGAGCGGGCGTCCCGCCCGCCTGGCCCTGGCTCTTGAGGAACCCGCCGAAGCACTGGTCGCAATAGCACGCATCCGAGTAGTAGATCTGCCCGCCCTTGTTCGAGTTGGCGTACATCTCCCAGTCAATCAGACAGCCGGAGATCTCCTCATCCGGCCGCTTCCCCTCTTCGGCCAGCCGCACGGCCAGCCCGGTCAGCACCTCATTCCAGTAGCGCTCCTCGAGCGGGCAGGGCAGCACGCTCTCGTAGCCGTTGCCGAATACGCAGCGCCGCATTCCGGCCTTCTCGCCGTCGAAGCTCGCGCCGACGACGCCGATGAGGTGGATGCCGGCCGCCTTGGCGCCCTTCGCCCATTCCGTAAACGTGTCCGCGTTGCCGGCATGGGTGATGAGGCAGTTCATGCCGTGCTGCTTGAAGAACGCCAGCTTGTCCACGCCGTCGCTGGAGTAGATCCACCCGGCGCGGATCTTCTCGCGGGCGATCCAGTCGTCGGCCGCATGGGCGACCGCCGCAGCGGCCAGCATGGTCAGACAGAGGCAGAGCAGTTGGCGCATGGCGTTACCTGTGGAAGTAGAGCGGCGGGATGGCCAGCGGGCTCCCGTCCAGGCGCGCCTGCAGCCGCACCAGTCCATAGACGAAGCTGCTGACGTAGAGTTCCGAGTCATAGTACGTCAGGTTGCTGGCCCCACGGAAGAGCCCGTCGTGATACAGGTCCTCGATGCCGAAGCGCGCGTACTTCTCCGCCGCGGCCAGCCACTGCGGGTCCTGGTCCAGTTCGGCCAGGTCCAGGTACAGGTTCAGGAGCAGGCCGTAGGCCTCGCCGCGGATGTGGCCCTCGGTCGGCATCTGCTCCACGGCCGCGTACACCTCGGCGAAGGCCTTCGCGGACTCCAGATGGCGCGCCTCGCCCGTCAGCCGGTACGCGGCCACCCGCAGGAGCGGGTCAATCCCGTTGAACGAGCCGCCCCCATAGGCCATGTCGAACACGGCGCCCTTCGGTGTCTTCGCCGGCATGGCCGCGACCGTGTTGAGCAGGTCCGCGCCCAGCTTCCGGCAGTGCGCGGACATCGGCGTGTCGCCGAGCAGGGGCGCGGCTTCGAGCAGCGACACCCCAACCGACAGGTTGGCCCCCGGCGCCGGGCCGAGCGCGGAGCGGTCCGACAGCTTGCTCAGGATCGGGAGCGTGCCGTCCTCCTGCCGCACCAACTCGAAGTGCCCGAGCATCCCCTCGATGTATTGCAGGTACTTCGCGCCCTTTGTCTTGCTGTATGCGAACGCCCATTGCCGCACATACGTGGCGCCGTGGCGCGGGAAGTCGAGGCCCTTGCGCTCGGCGCGCAGCGCGTCGGTCAGCGGTCGGTCAATCTCGGCATGGCGGCAGAACTGGTACGTTGTGAGGTCGCGCACATGGTTGAGCATCCCGTCGGCCTCGCCCACGATGGCCTGCGGTTTGATCGCCCAGGCCATGTCGAGGAACTCCAGGGGCGGGGCGCCGAGATACTCGTGGAGGGTGTGCCCGAACGTCTCCTTGAAGAAGTCCCAGTGGGCGTGCTCGCCCCACGGCCACAGCCCGGTCGGGGTGCCGGTGCAGTGGTCCAGGAAAAACTTCAGGTAGTCCGTGGCGGCCTGGGCGTAGGTGGGCGTGCCGGTGAGGCGGCTCAGGTGGCCCATCGCCAACAGCAGCGGCAGGTCATGCTGCAGGTTGCCCCCGAACAGCGCCCGGTCGCCGATGCGCTGCCCCGGCATCGAGGGGATCACGCTCTGCGGGTGCTGCTTGCTGTCGAGCATCAGGATGCTGACGAACATGGGGCCTCGGACGGGACCATACTGGTCCGTGCCGACCTGCAGCACCGTGTCCACGAAGCGGCGAACGTAGCCGACGTAGCCCAGCTTCGGGTCATACTCCGTGCGCGGGATGACGGGAAGCTCCCCCAGCGCGGCGGCGACGAACATTCGCTCTCCGGCCGTCTCGTCAGGCACCGGCGCCGTCTGCAGGGCGGGGGCTTGTATCCCGCCCGCCTCTGCCGGCGCATGGAGGCGCAGCTCCGTCACGATCGCCCACCCATGCCCGTCGCGCTCGTTGTCGCGCAGGCGGAGGCGAAGCGTCTGCACCCGCGCCGGCTGCAGCGCCACCCGCAAGGTCGCCTGCTTGCCGCCGGTGAGCCTGCCCAGCAGCGCCCAGCCCTCGCCCGCGCGGCCGTAGACCTCGAAGTCCGTCACCCGCCAGGCGTTCTTGGAGAAGACCGTGTCGAGTTCGAGCGCGCCGACGACCGTGGGCTCGGCCAGGACGATGAACAGGTTCGCCGGCGAGACGCGCAGGTCCATCGCCCCGGAGGTCCAGGTGGTGTCCTGCTTGCCATCGGCCAGTTGCGGCACACCCACGTGGCTGCCCCAGTCGCCCCGGTCGGCGATGAGCCTGGCCTTGCCGAGATCGAGCGGCTGTTGCGCATGCACCACAGGCGCGCACCCGATGAGCAAGATAAGTGCAATCGGAAAGCGACGGCGCCTCGCAGGCATCGCGTCACCTCGCCTCGAGCTTCCACACGAACGCCTCCCACGGCAGCGCCTTGTCCACGGTCAGTCGCCCGCCTTCGAGCTTCGCGTCGGCCGCGCGGGTGTGCCCGACCGGCGTGAGCGTCCCCGCCTGCAGTTTGTCCTCCAGCCCGCGGGAGAGGGGACGCTCCAGCGGCCAGGCGTTGACCATCACCAGGTACGTGCCTCCGGGGCGCTGCCACATCGCCAGGAAGATGTCGTCATCCTGCGCGCGCTCGAACGTGACCGGCTGGTGCGCCGGAGCGACGAGCTTCGTGAAGTCGGCGAACTCACGCATCGTCGCCGCAAACTCGCCGTTGATCCAGCCGTACCCGCACTGCACCGAGCGAGCGTAGCTCCACCAGAACATGCCCCGCACGCCCTGGCACAGGCCCGCGTAGCACCAGTAGCGCAGCTCGGCCTCGTTTGGGTAGCGCAACTGCGCAACCGGCGACCCGCGGAAGGTCTCGTTCTGGCCCGCCATCGCCCGCCAGTTGAAGCACTGGTTGATGGGCATGACGGGCTTGCCTAGCCGCACGGCCGCACCCGCGAACTTCGTCACATGGTCCAGCTTGGCCTCGGGGAAGGGCAAGCCCGTCACCGGATAGATGTCCGTCATCAGGATGTCGAGCACGTCCTGGTAGCCGTACCAGTGCTTGCTCCAGGCGTTGCAGACGGCGATGGGGATGCCCGGTGTCGCCTGTCGGATGGCCTCATAGTAGGGCTTGAGTTGCTCGACCGTGACTGACCCGTCCGGCTCGTCGTAGAGGTACCAGAAGCCGAGCGCCGGGTGAGCCTTGAAGGCGTTGACCAGCTTGAGCACCTGGGCCAGGCCGTCGGGCTGCTTCATCCAGGACTGGGTGTGCAGGTTGTACATCACCTTGAGGCCGAGTTTGTGTGCCTCGTCGAGGTACGTGCGATCGCGCGCGATCTCGGCCTCGTCGGTCGAGCGGCCGCCCGCATACGTGTGGATGTAGCCGACGCCCATCTTGGCGACCTGCGCCATGCCGCCGGGGTTGTCCACCGAGAACATGCCGATGGGGAACTCGTCGGAGTCCAGGTCGAAGGGGCCGTCAGCGGCCAGCGACAGTGTGCCGGCCCCCAGAACGGTGATCGCGATCAAAGCGAAGGTGTGCCGCAAACCGTGGCCTCCAACAGCAGAGAGGGCGCGCCCGGACGTGACCAGACGCGCCCTCGGGACTGACGGTGCTGTGACAGTGCTACTTGCCCATGTCCTTCAGCCGCTGCAGGCAGATCTCGACGGCCTCAAGCGGCGGGTACAGGTCGCTCTCGTACTCCACGATGTACCAGCGCGCCCCGCCGATGGTCTCGAGCAGCTCGAACAGCTCGGTCCACGGGATGCTGTCATCGCCGATGACGGGCCGATAGCCCAGGTCCGGGTTCTCCTTGGCGGCTTCCGTGTCATAGGGCTTGAGGTGCACGGTCAGCGCGCGGTACGGATAGCGCTCGACGAAATGCCCGACATGCGAGCCGCCGCGCAGCGCGTTGCCGGTGTCGAGTTGCATGATGACATCATAGACGGTGCCGCCGAAGAACGTGTCCCACGGCTGCTCGCCGTCAAGTTCGGTGAACTCCGTGTGGTGGTTGTGATAGCCCACCCAGCAGTTCATCTTCCGGCACTTCTCGCTGATGTCGTTGAAGACCTCAGCGGTCTTCTGCCAGTTGGCGCGGCTGCCGGTGTAGTCGCCGGGCAGGCCGGGGCAGATCAGATAGGGGTTGCCCAGGATGTAGTTGAACTCGGCGGTCTTCTCCAACTCGTCGCCCAGGAGGGTGTTGATCCCCAGGTGCGCGCCGCAGCAGATCAGGCCGTTGTCGTCGAGGATCTGGCGCAACTCGGCGGCGGGGTAGTCGTAGAATCCGGCGAACTCTACGCCTTCATAGCCCATCTGGGCGACTTTGGCGAGGGTGGCCGGCAGGTCCTCCTTCATGGCTTCACGGACGGAATACAACTCCAAGGCAATCGGCACACGGCGGGTGGCGCTCATCGAGGATGACTCCATTCTCTGGTGTTGGGCCTGGCTGAACGCGTGTGTATTCCGCGTGGTTGCGGCCCTATCCTCCCCGGCTACCTCTGGACATGACTCAGCCGGTGGCCTAATATGCCGCCTAAGTCCTACCACAGCAGGGAGGGAACACCATGCACGTCCCAGTCGAGATTCGCAGGCCGTTCAGCCGCACCGCAGTGACGGCGCTCTGGGCCATTGCGGTCACGTTGCTGGCCGCCTCACTCGTGTTCGCCCAGGAGACCGCCGCGCCCACCCAACCGGTCTATGGGCTGGACCGGGTGGTCTTCGCCCTGGGCGTGTTGATCGCCCTGGCCAAGGCGATGGAGGCCTTCTTCATCGCGCTCAACAAGTGCCTCCTGAAGCTCTTCCCGCCCACGCCAAAGGCGCGGGAGACCACCCCATCAACGCCGGCTGTGCCCGACCTCGTCGGCGGCTGGCGCATCCCGATCACGCTGGTCCTGGCCTTTGGCAGTGGGATTGACACCCTCGATGTGTTGAGCACGGGAGTGGTCAACCCGCGCCCGTGGGACCTGGACCACCTGGTGGGATGCATCGTCACGGGTCTGGTGGCCAGCATGGGGTCGGACTTCCTGAGTCAACTCATCGAGTTGCTGAAGGCGCTGGCCGGCGTCATCCACTCACGCAGCGAGCAGGGCCGCGCGCGAGCCGAGGAGCGGCGGGCGCTGCTCGAGGTGAGGGTCGCCGGGGAGCGCGCCCTGTACGAGGCCCGCATCGCGCGCGAGAAGTGCCCGCCCGGTGCGCCGGAGACACCGTAGCGCCAGCCACCACCCATCCGTACCCCGTGGGACCCCGCCGCCTCGCTCACGCAGGAAGGGGCGGGGTCCTGCGCGAACTTCCTCTCGCGTCTCGGACATCTCTGGGAGTGGTCCCCCTCATGCCCACCTTCCGCATTGGCCTCGTTGGCGTCGGCCGTGGCTCCGGCTACGGCCGCGTCTTTGCCCATGACCCGCGCTGTGAGATCGTCGCCTGTTGCGACGCCAAGGAGGAGTCCCTGGCCCGCTTCCAGGAGGAACTGGCGCTGCCTGACGACGCCTGCTTCACCAACTACGACGACTTCGTCGCCCGCGACATGGACATCGTGTTCCTGGGCACGCCGATCCCGTTCCATGCCGACGAGGCTGTCGCGGCCCTGGAGACCGGCAGGCATGTGCTCAGTGAAGTGACCGCCGCCTCGACGGTCGAGGACTGCGCCCGCATCTTCGACACCGTCCGCCGCACCGGCCGGCGCTACATGCTGGCCGAGAACTGCTGCTACTGGCCCTTCGTGGCCCAGTGGCGCGATTGGGTGGCGGCCGGGCGCATTGGCGAGGTCTTCTACGGCGAATGCGAGTATGTCCACGACATCCGCTCGCTCGTCTATGACCCCGTGACGCAGACGCAGCGCTGGCGGGCCAACCGCGCGCCGCTGCATTACTGCTCGCACTCGCTCGGGCCGATCCTGGAGATCATGGGCGACCGCATCGTGCGGGCCATGGGCGCGGGCGACAGCCGCCGCTTGTTGCCCGAGGGCGGCGTCGGGGGCGTTGACATCCAGGTCGCGCTGTTCGAGACGCAGCGGGGCGCGATCATCAAGCTGCTGCGCAGTTCCGTCGCCCCGCGCAAGCCCGCCATCCACTACTACACGCTGCAGGGGACGAAGGGCTACGTCGAGTCGAGTCGGCGGGGCATTCCGGGCCCGGGGATGCTCTACTGCGAGGGCGAGATGGACGGGCCGGAGGACATCGAGGTCACAACCGTGGACACCTCCTTGCCTGAAGAGGCCCGGGCCGGCGGGCACGGCACGGCGGAGTATGCGCTCGTGCAGGACTTCCTGGGGGCGCTTCAGGCCGGGCGCAAGCCCCCGCTGGATGAGTCGCGGGCGATGGACCTGACGGTCCCGGGGCTGATCGCGCATCAGTCGGCGCAGAGCGGGGGCAACTGGCTCGAGGTGCCGCTGTTCGGGTGAGCCCAACGCTGCCAGGCAGGAACCCGCCTGCTCTCAGCGAAGTAGTGTAGAGCCATGAACCGCGAACACCGCCATCTCGTTGCACTCGTGGGCCTGGGGCTGGGGGCCTTGCTGCTGCTCTGCGGCTGCCCGCGCGCCAACAATGAAGAGATTCAGGTGACCGTCACCGACGAGGGTGGGGGCGAGGCGCGCACGCCGCCGGCGGAGTCCGAACTGCTGGCCCTGGCGCGTAGCGAGGGGGAGGTCGCCTGGTACACCTCCATCACCGCGGACCAGGCTCAGCAGTTCGCCGACAAGTTCGAGGCCCGCTATCCCGGGGTGCGCGTGCAACTGGTGCGTGGCGGCACGTTCGACCTGGCCGAACGCGTGCAGCGCGAAATCAGCGACGGCCAGCCGCGGGCCGATGTGCTGCACGTCCTGGACCCTGCCATCTTCGTGTCGTTACGCCAACGCGGGCAGTTGAAGTACTACGAGGCGCCGGAGGCGGCGGCGGTGCCGGGCGCGTACAAGGATCCCGGCTACTGGACGGGGGCGCGCCTGGTGACGCTGGGGCTGGCCTACGACCCCAAGCAGCTGCCGGGCGACCGGACGCCGCAGCGCTGGCGCGACCTGCTCGAAGAGCGTTTCCAGGGCAAAATCGGCCTGAAGGACGCGCAGACCGCCGGCTCGGCCTACGCCCAGTACTACTTCCTGCGCGAGCGCTACGGGGTGGACTACTGGCAGCAGACGGCCCGGCTGCGGCCGCGCATCTACAAGACCGAGGAGGACCTCCTGGATGCTGTCGCCAGTGGGGAGATTCTCGTCGCGGCCGGTATCATGACCGGGAGCGCCCCCGGGGACGCCAACGGTCCGCCCCCTGCCGTCAAGACGGTCCTGGCCAGGGACGGCGTCCCTCTGGTCGTGGGGCCGGTGGCGATCCTCGGCGCCGCCCCGCACCGCAACGCCGCCCGCCTGCTGGTGAACTACATCCTCTCGCGTGACGGGCAGGCGGCGCTCCGCGATCTCCTCGGGGCCTACTCCACCCGGGCCGACCTGGCAGCCCCGCAGGGCTCGCCCGCCCTCACGACGCTGCCCCTGCTGCGCCCCGAAAGCGGCTGGTCGGAATACCTGGACAAGCAGGGCGCCCTGCGCTCGGAATACACCCGGTTGTTCCATGGCGAAAGCGAGTAGGCGCCGGCGGCAGCGGGCCAGTGGCAGGAGGTCGTCCCTCGGTGGACCATTCCAGGGCCAATGACGTGGACATGCAGCGGGAGTACTACCGTCAGACGGCGCAGCAGTACGATGAACTGCATGGCGGCCAGCATCACCCCCAACACGCCGTGGCCCTGGCGTTCCTGACCGGGGCCTTGGGCTGGCTCGACGCGGCGTCGCTGCTCGATGTCGGGGCCGGGACCGGCCGCGTCCTGCGCCACCTGCGCTGCCACCGGCCGGAGTTGAGGCTCGTCGGGATTGAGCCCGTCGCCGAACTGCGCCAGGCCGGGCATGAGGCGGGCCTGGCCCCGACGGAACTCATCGCGGGCGACGGGGCCGCCCTGGCCTTCGCGGACGACGCGTTCGATGTCGTCTCGGCCTTCGGGATGCTGCACCATGTGCGCCACCCCGAACAGGTGGTGGCTGAGATGCTGCGCGTGGCGCGGCGGGCGATCTTCATCTCCGACGCCAACTACCTGGGGCAGGGCTCAGGGCCCGTGCGCTGGCTGAAACGCTGTATCACGGCGGCGGGGCTCTGGCGGCTCACCGACCACCTCAAGACACGCGGCCGGGGCTACAGCGTCTCGGAAGGCGACGGCCTGAGCTACTCGTACTCCGTCTTCCAGGACCTGCCGCTGATCCGCCGATCGTGTCGCGATGTCTACCTGCTCAACACCGGCTCCGACCGGCCGAACCTGTACGCGGACGCGCCCAGCGTCGCGCTGCTCGCCGTGAAGTAGCCGCTGCGCCACGACATGCCATAGGAGAGAGCCCCATGCTCACCCTCACGTCGCTCGGTCATGCCTGCTACACGCTCAGCGATGGCGCTCACAGCGTCATCTTCGACCCGTATCTGAAGGACAACCCCGAGGCGGTGTGCGGCCCCGAGGATGTGTCCGTGGACGCCATCCTGCCCTCGCACGGCCATTCGGACCACCTGGGCGACACCATCGAGATCGCCACGCGGCTGGGCTGCCCGGTCATCGCCGCCTTCGAGTTGTGCATGTACTGCGCGCGCTTCGGCTGCGAAGTCGCCCCGCTGCACATCGGCGGCGGACGGACCTTCGACTTCGGGTCGGTGAAGCTGACCCAGGCCACGCACGGGTCGGCGGTCATTGGCGAGACGCTCATCGAGTACACCGGCCCGGCCGTGGGGTTCCTGGTCAAGATGGGCGGGCTGACGGTCTACTACGCGGGCGACACGGGGCTGTTCGGCGACATGAAGCTCATCGGCGATGAAGGGATAGACCTGGCGGTGTTGCCCATCGGCGATTGCTTCACGATGGGGCCGGCGGATGCGCTGAAGGCCGCGGCGCTCATTCGGCCCAAGGTGGTTGTCCCAACCCACTACAGCGCGTTCGATGTCATCCAGCAGGACGCGACGGCGTTTGCGGTGGAGCTAGGCAAACAGGGCGTGCGGTGCGAGGTCCTTAAGCCCGGGCAAGACCTGTCCATCGCGTAGGTGCGCCGGTCCTCCGGCGCACAGTCTGGGAAAGCCCGCCGGCGGACCGGCGGGCCTACGCGTCGCACCACCGGGGGCAGTGCGGCAGAGGAGTATTCATGCCACGCCTTGGCTTTCATCCCGCCATCTGGCAGTGCGGCGACAGTGAAGAGCGCTTCTGGGAAGCGGTCGCGGACATGGCCGCGTGCGGCTGGGACGGCTTCGAGGTCGCCGGGCCGATCCTCGAGCGCCACTACGACAACCCCGGCTCATTCCTGTCCGGCATGGCTGATTTCGGACTGCAACTCTCGACCGTCTACACCGGGTGCAGCTTTGCCGACGCTGAGGCCATCGAGCGTGAGATCGAGCGCGTGACCCGTGCGGCCGACTTCTGCCAGGCTGCGGGCTGCGAGGTGCTGCTCATTGACGGGGGCACGAAGCTGCACGGACAGCACCACGGCGAGCCGGACTACCGGCGCGTGGCCGACGCCGCGAACCGCATGGGGGAGGTCGCCCGGCAACGCGGCCTCACCTGCGCGTGGCACCAGCACTGGGGGACGATGTTCGAGTTCCCGCCGGCCTTCCACCGGCTGATGGCCCTGACTGACCCCGATCTCGTCAAGTTCTGCCCCGACACTGCGCAGCTCTCGCTGGGGCTGTTTGACCTGGTCGAAGTATTCAATGAATATGTTGATCGCATCGCCTACGTGCACTTCAAGGATCTCGGGGCGGACCGGCGGTTCATTGAGCTGGGGCGCGGGACGATAGACTTCGCGCCGCTGTGGGCGCTGTTGCAGGGCCGAGGATATGATGGTTGGATTGTGGTGGATCTGGACTACACGAGCCTGCCCCCGGCGGAGAGTTGCCGCGTGAACCGCGAGGTTCTGGCGGGGCTCGGGATCCCGGGACAGCGCTGAGATAGGGGAGAGGCGATGCTGTGCCCGCGCTGTTCGGGCAGATTGATCGAGGCGCAGCCGACGTGCCCGAAGTGCGGGTGGGCGCGCCCGGTGCGCGACCCTTCTGCCGAGCCTGAGCCACCGACGGCGCACTGGCTCACTCCGGATGAGGTCGGGCCCGTCAACACCTCCGGCACCGATCTCCCGCCGCCCCAGGAAGTCCGCGAGATGGGCTACTGCTGGGGCGGCTATGCCATGCCGTTCTACTTCAGTTGGGCCAACAACATCGGCCTTGGGTGCCTGTTCAACGGTCTGCTCATGAGCCTGTGGCTGGGGCGCCACGGGCACGAGGCCGCCTGGAAGAACCGGCACTTCCGCAGCCTGCGCGAGTTCCAGGACACCATGCGGGCATGGAATCGCTGGGGCAAAGTCCACGTGGCCCTCAGCGTCGGCTTCCTGCTGCTCATGCTGCTGTTTGTGCTCAGTTCGTTCGCCGTGTTCGGGCGCGGCTCGGACAAACCGGCCACGGAGGCCGACCTGGACCAAGCCGCCTGCCTTGAGAACATGCGCCAGATCGCCCACGCCTGCCTGATCTACAGCTACGACTACGACGACCGGCTGCCGCTGGCGGAGAGCTGGCGCCCCGCGCTGACCTCGCTCCTGCCGTACGACAAGCTGCCTCAATGCCCGCAGAAGACGGCCTATGCCTTCAACCGCAACGTCTCCGGGCGGCGACTGCCGGATCTGCCGCGCTTTGTGGGGCTGATCTTTGAGGCCGACGAGCAGGGCCACATCGCCTACGTCCATCCGGCGTCCTGCGGCGGCAGTGACGCCAACGTGGCCTGCAGCGACGGAGAGGCGTTCGGGGAGTGCTCCAAGCACCCGGGGCGCGTGGATTGGGCCGGGACGCCCCCGCCGGGCCTGGCGTCGAAGACCGACAACGGGGACCGGCAAAGTACTATAGATAATAGTAGATAGGGGAGAGGTGAGGGGTGCGCTGCCCGCGCTGTGAGAAGCCCTGGCCGCGGTTGCGCCGGGAATGCCCGCACTGCCACTTCCGCATGCCGCGGCGACGCTCGTGGCTGCGCGAAGAGCCGTGGACCAAGGACGAAACCCTTGCCCTGGCGGTGCCGAACAACTCCGGCACCGGCGAGCCGGCGCCGCCCGAAGTCCGGCGGCTGGGCTTCTGCTGGGGTGCGGCCATGTTCCCGTGGTGGTTCGCAGTGGCGAACCACATCCCGCGCGGGTGTTTTCTGCAGGTCTGGCTCCCGTCTGGCGACATCTGGTTCGCGCAGAGCGCCCACGAGTTGGCGTGGCTATACCGGCGCTTCGCGAGTTGGGAGGAGTATGTCCGCACAATGCGGGCATGGAATGTGTGGGGACTCCGGTGGGTGTGGTTTGGCGGGGGGATCGGCATCGCGGCGCTGGTGGTCGCTATTGTCCTATGGGGACTGACTGCGGTCAGTCGGTAGACACCATGCGCGTTTGACATAATCTGTATTATGCGAATATGAGCCTCGGGTCTGGGTACGCCCCCATGGCTGCCAGCCGGCCTTCGGCGCACTCCGCCTCACGGGAAGCTGGCCCTCCTACGAACTGTCCCCTACTCCGGCAGCAGCCCCACCGTCTTCTCCACGAAGTAGCACGGGCGGTAGGCCTCGACCACGACGCCCGGCGGCACGCGCTGCTGGTAGTTGACGCTCCGCTTCACCGACACGCCCTCGGGCTGGGCGCCGTGGCCGGCCTCCAGCAACTCCCCGTACGCCAACTCCTGGCACGCCTGCCGCACCTGATCCTGCACGCCCGTTACGTCCACGAATACGTCGCCAGGGTCGCCGTTGCCCAGGAAGTACAGGTCGTTGACGAAGTGCGGCGGCAACCCCGATGGCAGATCAATGGGCCGCGAGGCCAGATCACGGCCATGCCACACCAGTAAATGTGTCGTTTCGTGGTCAGAGTGCGGCTGTTCGTACACATGTTCGCGTGGCATCGTGATGATAGTGTCCGGTCGGTGATGGCGGATGAGTTCGGCGACCTTGACTTTGCCCTCCCAGTGGACCTCCGCCATGCCGGAACTGGGGAAGTCCATGGCCTCGAACGTGGCCCCCAGGACGGCCGCCGCGCGGTGGCAGCACGCCACGTGATGGGCCCACGCGGCGCCAAGGTGGCGCTCTCCCGAGCAGACAGACACGAGGGTGGCCCTGTCCCCCACTCCGGTGTGTTTGGCCACCACACCAGCGCAGGAGAAGCATTCGCCCGTGTGAGGCATCAAGACGAGCAGATGGCGCGGCATGGCGTTCCTCCGGCACTCGCGACACGGGGCGCACCGAAGTGCGCCCCGTTCATCGGGCTTGCAGCCCTGCGCAGACGCGCTCCTTACAACTCCGGCACGGTCGCCAGGGACTTCTGGATCTCGTCCTCGGCCAGCGAGTAGTCCGTCAACTCGCCTTGCAGGTACTTCTCGTAGCCGGACAGGTCCAGCATGCCGTGGCCGGACAGGTTGAAGAGAATGACCTTCTCCTCGCCGGTCTCCTTGCACTTGAGGGCCTCGACGACGGCGGCGTGGATGGCGTGCGAGGTCTCCGGGGCAACAACCCACGACTCGGTGCGGGCGAATTGCACCGCACTCTTGTAGCACTCAAGCTGATTGTAGGAGACGGCCTCGATGACGCCCTCGTCCAGCAGCAGCGAGGCCAGCGGGGCGGCGCCGTGGTAGCGCAGGCCGCCGGCGTGGATCGGGGCCGGGACGAAGTCGTGGCCCAGGGTGAACATGCGCAGTAGCGGCGTCATGCCGCCGGTGTCGCCGAAGTCGTACTTGTAGGGCCCGCGGGTGAGTGTCGGGGCCGCGGCCGGCTCCACGGCGATGATCCGCGTGTCCTTGCCCTGCTTGATCTTCGCGCCGGCGAACGGGAAGGCGATGCCGGCGAAGTTCGACCCGCCGCCGAAGCAGCCGATGACGACGTCGGGGTATTCCCCGGCGATCTCCATCTGCTTCATCGCTTCCTGGCCGATGATCGTCTGGTGCAGCATGACATGGTTGAGCACGCTGCCCAGCGAGTACTTGGTGTCATCGCGCTGGACGCAGTCCTCGAGGGCCTCAGTGATGGCGATGCCCAGCGAGCCGGGATGTTGGGGGTCTTCGGCCAGGAACTTGCGGCCGATGTTGGTGCGCTCGGAGGGGCTGCGGAAGCACGTGGCGCCCCAGGTCTCCATCAGGGTGCGGCGGTAGGGCTTCTGGTCGTAGCTGATGCCGACCATGTAGACGACGCACTCGAGGCCGAACATCTGGCAAGCCATGGAGAGCGCGCTGCCCCACTGCCCCGCGCCGGTCTCGGTCGTGATCCGCTTGGTGCCTTCCATCTTGTTGTAGAAGGCCTGCGGGATGGCGGTGTTGGGCTTGTGGCTGCCGGCGGGGCTGACATATTCGTGCTTGTAGTAGATGTGAGCCGGCGTATCGAGCGCCTTCTCCAACTCGACGGCGCGATAGACCGGGGTCGGGCGGTACAGCGCATAGGCGTGCCGGACCTCATCGGGGATCTCGATGAACGGGTCCGCACTCATCTCCTGGGCGAGCAGCCCCATCGGGAAGATCGGGGCCATGTCCTCGGGGCCGATGGGTTGCTTGGTGCCCGGGTGCAGCGGCGGGTCGGGCGGACGGGGCAGATCGGGCGCGATGTTGTACCAACTCTGCGGCATGTCACTCAGCGAAAGATCAATACGCCTGGCAGTCACGGTGGAACCTCCCTCAGGGTCGTTGGGTCCAAGGAATGCGGCGCGCACACCAACGCGCTGCAGTGCAAGCTCTCCAGCTTCCCGCTATAGTAGGCCGTGGGCCGCCTCCTGTCAATTCCGCGGATAATTGTCGGATGATGGTTGTATTTGGGGGCATGTCGGGGTATAACTATAGCGTGCCCTAAACGGAAGCCCGGGTTTGGGGCCCCGGCGTGCAGGGAAACATATGCAGTAGCGTAGCTACTGACAGCTATTCGTCATACCCTAAGGAGGTCGTCCATGCGCAAGGGTTTCACACTCATTGAGTTGTTGGTGGTCATCGCGATCATCGCCATCCTGGCCTCGATTCTCTTCCCCGTGTTCGCCCGGGCACGGGAGAAGGCCAGGCAGACCAGTTGTCTGGCGAACATCAAGCAGCTCGTGCTCGGCTGCAACATGTACGCCCAGGACTACGACGAGCAACTACCGCATGACCGCCTGGACACGGACGGCAGCGGCACCTACAGCGCCGGGGACACCACCTGGCGCACGGCGATCCTGCCGTACGTCAAGAACAGGCAGATCTACCTCTGCCCCAGCGACAAGAACCCTGATGGCAGCGCCGGCGTCTACAACGGTAGCGAGGGCGACTACAATCAGGGCGCGGGCTATGGCATGAATGTCGCGCACTGGGCGACCGGCGGCGCCGCCAACCCCTCGGGTGTGTCTCTCGGCGCCGTTGAGGACGCCTCGGCCTGCATCTTCCTGGTGGAGAGCGTCGGCTCGTTCAGCGTCAGCCAGGGAGTGGACGGCGACAACGCCCACGGTCTGGTGCGTTCTGACGCTGCCGCGATCCGCCACAACGGCGGCCAGAACTGTGGCTTCGTGGACGGCCATGCCAAGTGGATGAAGCCCACGGTGCTGTGCCCGGCCAGCGGCGACTGCCTGCTGAGCATCGGGATCGAGTAGCGCCCACCGTTGGTGACGCGATGTTGCAGCCCCGGAACCACGTGTTCCGGGGCTGTTCTCTTTCGGCCAGCCTGTCAAACCAAAGTAGAAATGTCGTGTTCT
>CAZZDO010000045.1:0-18652 GCA_964653205.1 uncultured Armatimonadia bacterium
TCAAGGGCATCAGCGAAGTCATCGTCGTGCCCGGCCTGATCAACCTCGACTTCGCCGACGTGCGTGCCGTCATGGCCGACGCCGGCACCGCGATGATGGGCATCGGTGAGTCCTCGGGCCAGAACCGCGCCAGCGACGCCGCGCAGGCCGCGATCAACAGCCCGTTGCTGGAGACGAGCATCACGGGCGCCGGCGCGGTCCTGCTCAACGTCACCGGCGGGCCGGACTTGACCCTCGAGGAGATCCACGAGGCCGCCAAGATCGTGCAGGAAGCCGCCAGTGGCGGTGGCAACGAGGAGACCGACCTGACTCTTGGCGCCGTGATAGACGACAAGATGGAGGGCACGGTGCGCATCACGGTGCTGGCCACGGGCTTCGAGCAGCGTGAGCCGGCCGCCGAGGCTCCGGCCGCGCAGCAAACTGCGACCTCGGCCCCCGCCGCCGTGGCGACCGCCGCCGCGACCGTCGAGCCGGCCGAAGAGCCCCGCGAGCCGCGCCGCGCCACGCCCTACCAGGAAGAGCCCACCTACGACGAGGATGACATTGACATCCCGGCCTTCCTCCGCCGCCGCTAGGCCCCACCTGTAGCGACCTCCCCCGAGCCGCGATCCTCCCGATCGCGGCTCGTTGCTTTGCGGGGGACGAGCTACGTCATGCCAGCTCCGCCACGCTCCCCACCACGTAGTCCGGCCGCGCTTCCCCCGTGGCGGCCGCGATGCTCGCGGCCGTCGCCTCGCCGGTCAAGACGGCGATGGTGCCCATCCCGGCGCGGTTGCCGCACGTGATGTCCGTGCTGAGTCGGTCGCCCACCAGCGCTGCGTCGGCCGGCGCCACGCCCAGCCGCGCCAGCGCCGCCAGTGGCAGCCGCGGCCCGGGCTTGCCGGCCATCACGTCCGGCTCGCGGCCGGTCATGGCCGCCAACGCCGCCAGCAGCGCCCCGCAGTCCGGCACGAACTCGTCCTGCCCCACGGGGCACAGCGCATCCGGGTTCGTCGCCAGGTACACGGCTCCGTGCAGCAGCGCCTGCAGCGCCGCGTCGAGCTTCGCGTACGTCAACTCGCGGTCCCACGACGCCACCAGCACCTGCGCCTCGTGCCAGTCCTCGACGAGCAGCGCGCCCGCCCGCGCGACTTCGGCCCGCACCGGCTCTTCCCCGATCACGAGCACGCGCGCCCCGGCGCATTCGGCCGCGATGACATCGCCGAGCACGTTGGCGGACGTGATGACCTCGGCGGGGGTCGTGGGCAGGCCCAGGCGCGTCAGCTTGGCCGCGTACTCATCGGGCGGGTAGAGGGGCTTGTTGGTGATGTACATGACGCCCGCGCCGCGAGCCCGCAGCCGCGCGATGGCCGCCGGCGCGCCGGGGATGACCTGCTCGCCCAGATACACCGTCCCGTCGAGATCAAACAGATAGGCCTGGAAGTGGGGAAGAGGGGGCACAGGTTTCTCCGACATGTAAGGTCGCGTAGGCCCGACGGTCCTCCGGCGGGCATGTGCGCCGGAGGACCGGCGCACCTACGCGGCTTACCACCATTGGTGGCACGCGCAGTCCGCGCGGTCCTCGACCGTCAGCGCGATCTCACGCAACGCGCCGTCGAGCGCCGCCCGTCGCTGGTGGGCGATCGCCTCGATCTCCTCGGCGGTGATGGGCCCATGCGTCGTCCCCGCGGCGAAGTTGGTCACGAGGCAGACCGAGACGTAGCACATCCCCAACTCGCGCGCCAGCACGACCTCCGGCACCCCGGTCATGCCGACCACATCCGCGCCCCACTGGGCATACGCCTTGATCTCCGCCGGCGTCTCGAACCGCGGCCCCTCGGTACAGATGTACGTCCCCGCCGGGTGGGCCATCAGGTCATGCCGCTCCAGCACCGGAAGGAGTTGGTTGCGCAGGTCGTTGCAGTACGGCTCGCTGACATCCACGTGCCGGACGACGCCGCCGTCACCGTCAAAGAACGTCGTTGCCCGCAGCTTCGTGCAATCAATGAACTGATCGGGCAGCACGAGGTCGCCGGGCTTCATGATCGGCCGCAGCGACCCCACGGCATTGGTGGCGACGATGATCCGACAGCCGACATCGCGCAGCGCCCGTAGGTTCGCCCGGTAGTTGATGCGGTGGGGCGGAATGTCATGCGCGGCGCCGTGGCGGCGCAGCAGAACCACCTCGCGGTCCCCGGCCTGCCCGCGCTGCAACGCCACGCGGCCGTAGTCCGTCTCAAGCGCGAGTTCCGTCCAGCTCTCGAGCCCGAAGTCCTCCAGGCCCGAGCCGGTGATGAGGCCGATGGTCATGTCTGATCTCCCGCAATCTCGCGTAGGCCCGCCGGTCCTCCGGCGGGCGGGGCAATGTGCGCCGGAGGACCGGCGCACCTACGCGGGGACGAGCGCCCGGTAGCGCGGCACGTACATCGCCGCCCGCAGCAGCTCCTTCAAGTCCCCGGCCGGCGGATCCGCGCGGGCCACGCCCTGCTCCCACGCCTTCGCGGCGACCGCCGCCGCCACCTGCGCCGCCGTCTCCCGCAAATCCCGGTTCGGGGGCAGCACCAGCCCCTCCGCGTAGTCCGCCGCCTCGGTCATCGCGTGCAGCGCCTCGCCCGCCGCGAACAGCATCTCCGCCGTGACCCGCCGCGCCTGCGCGAACAGCGCCCCGAGCCCCACGCCGGGGAAGATGGCAACATTGTTGGCCTGCGAGAAGCGGTAAGTGCGCCCGTTCAGTTCGACCGGCTCGAACGGGCTGCCGGTGGCGATGACCGCCCGGCCGTCGCTCCAGGCCAGCAGGTCCCCGGGCACGGCCTCGGCATTGGCGGTGGGGTTGGACATCGGGAAGATCACCGGCCGGTCGCAGGTCTCGGCCATCGCCCGCACGTCGCGCTCGGTGATCGTTCCCGGGTGCGCCGACAGGCCGTACATGACCGTCGGGCCGGCATTGACGATGACCTCATACAGGCCAATGTGGCCGCCCTCGATCCGCCAGTCCGCAACCTCTGCCGGGTCGCACGCCAACGGCAGCTTGTAGTCATCCAACCCCGGCCGGTTCTTGAGCAGGAGCCCCTTGCTGTCCAGCACATAGATGCGGCTCCACGCCGTGTCGTGGTCGAGACCCTCATGCCTGAGCAGGTCGGCGGTCTTGCGCGCGATGCCCGTGCCCGCCGCTCCGGCGCCCAGGATGACAAAGCGCTGGTCGCGCACCGGCTGCCCGATGAGCTTCATCGCCCCGAGCGTCGCCGCATGCACCATCGCCGCCGTGCCCTGGATGTCGTCATTGAACGAGGGCAGCTCATCCACGTAGCGGTGCAGCACCTCAAAGGCCCGGTCGCGGCTGAAGTCCTCCCACTGCAGGATCGCCTGCGGGAAGTGGCGCTTGACCGCGGCCACGAACTTGTCCAGGAACGGGAAGTACTTCTCATCCGGCAGGCGCGGGGCGCTATAGCCGAGATAGAGCGGGTCGTCAATCAGCGCCTGGTTGTCGGTCCCGACATCGAGGCACACCGGCAGGCACCGCGCCGGGCAGATACCCCCGGCCGCCGTGTACAGCGCCAGCTTGCCGATGGGAATGCCCATCCCCCCAACGCCCTGGTCGCCGATCCCCAGGATGCCCTCGTTGTCGGTCGCGACGATGATGGCGACATCGTCGCACGGCGCGTTGGACAGGATCGCGTCCATCTCGTCAATGTTGTCCGGACTGATGTACACGCCGCGCGTGGCGCGGAAGATGTGCGAGAACTGCTGCACCGCCTCGGCCACCGTCGGCGTGTAGACGATCGGCATGAACTCCTCGAGGTGGGCGAGCAGCGCGGCATGGAACAGCGTCTCGTTGCGGTCCTGCAGCGCCCGCAGGTAGATGTAGCGTTCCAGCGGCTCCTCGAAGTCCAGAAGGCTCTGGTACACGCGCTCGAGTTGCTCCGGAAGCGTGGCCACATGCGGCGGCAGCAGCCCCTCGATGCCCAGGTCATCGCGCTCGTCGGGGCTGAAGGCCGTGCCCTTGTTGAGGCGCGAGTTGCTGAGCAGTTGCCACCCACGCAGGGGCGTGGCCAGCGGCACGGCGGGATCGCCGCACATCGCGCAATCGTCAGGATGTTGGGGGGGCATGGATGTATACCTCCATGGGGCGAGGCCGTGGTCGTGGCCGTAGGAGCGCCGGCTTCCAGCCGGCACGAATCACGGCAAACGGCCTTGCCGGCTGGAAGCCGGCGCTCCTACGGACACGGCCTACTCCTCGATGAACAGCACCCGGCACGGCGCCGCGCACGTTTCGTCCAGCTTCATCGGCAGCGCCACCAGCTTCCCCCGACTCGCCTCGATGCCCCGCGTCCCGAACAGCGGCGCCAGCAGCAGCGTGCCCATCTGGAAGAACCGGTGGAAGAAGTGTTGCGGGTCGTCCCAGCTATCGAACCGCGGCATGTCCCCGGCCATCATGAAGGGCTTGTGGTCCAGGATCCAGTGCATCGCCGCGCCCTCGAAGTGCGGGCAGGCGGTCACCATGTCCGAATGGTGCCAGTGGTCATCGGCCCAGCCCGTGGCGACGAGGATCGTCTCACCCTCGTTGATCTCCGGCGCGGCGGCTTCCAGTTGCGCCACGGTGATCGGGGTCAGGGGCTTCACGTCCACCTTGATGACGGCCGTGGGGACCATGAACAGGGACTCGACGGGGATGTCCATCAGCCGCGGGCCCTCGCGGTACATGTGCAGCGAGGTCTCGAGATACGTTCCCGTCTGCGCGCCCAGCTCAAAGCGCCACGAGTAGGTCGGGTACTCGATGAACTCGGGTGGGGGGATCTCCTCGACGATGACCTTGGGGTACGGCGGCCCATAGGTCCACATGCCGTGATACATCGGTCCGGTAAGGTCAATGATGCGCATGAAGACTCTCCTTGCCGCGTAGGCGGGTTCGTCCTCGAACCCGCACGCCCGCGGGTTCGGGACGAACCCGCCCACGCGGCGTCACACGATGTTTTGCGGCCAGTTCTGCACCGCCACGAACGCCTCCGCGTACGCCACCCCACATTCCCCGCCGCGCAGCCGGCTCTTGGCGCGCTTGTCCAACTCGTGCGCGGACGGGCCCTCGATGGGCTCGCCGCTGGCGATCTCGTCCAGCTCGTGGATGCTCTCGCACGCGCGGTCAATCTCGTTGGTGATGTCCACATAGACATCAGGGCGGAAGGCGACGGCCGGGTCGGTCTGGTTGGGCCCGGTCTCGAACATCAGGATGCGCGGCACGGGCTCGAGATTGACGCGCAGGGAGTGCGGGAACCGCATGGCGTGCAACCCGATCTTCGCCGCGGCGACGTGGTCGGGCCAGTAGTCGTGCGGCCAGTGGATCAGCCCCAGATCAGGCTGCAAGTCCGCCACCAGCTGGGCCAGCCGCTGCACCGCCTCCTCCTCGTAGTACAGATGGTGGTAGCGCCAGCCGAAGAAGCGCTTCTCGACGCCCATGATGGCGCTTACCTCCAGCAGCCGGTCGCGCACCGCGTCCTCACGGCCGACGGTCGGCTGCCAACTCCCATGGTCGCCGCACATGTCCACACTGACGACACGCCAGCCGCGGCGCACCGCCTGGACAATCAGCCCCCCGCAGGCGTACTCCGTGTCGTCATGATGCGCCCCGATGGCAAGCAGGGTCTTCTCAGCCATGGCCCGGCCTCCTGTAGAGGCGCATCTCATTGCGCCCCGGCGCGATGAATCGCGCCACTACGCCAGCTTCTTCAACAACTCCACCGACTTCTTCGCGATCATCTTGCCGGCCTCGGGCACGAGCTTGCTCGAACACGCATGGCGCGGTTCGTAGCCCCCGCCCTTGGGCCCCAGCGCCTTCTCGTCGGGCACGTACCCGATGCAGCCGTTCGCCAACTCCACCACCATCGTCTGGTCGAACGGCGACCGCTTCTTGATGTCCAGGCCGAAGCAGCAGAAGTACTCCGCCGGGTTGGACACGAGCCCCAGCGGCCCGATGCGGAGGGCCTGAATCTCCGCCGGGACTTCCGGCTCCGTCTTGATCCACTCCGCCAGCCGCAGCGTGTCATCGGCGCTCACGGCGTCCCCGGAGCGCTCGCCCTTGTGCTCCTTGAGGTACTTCTTCGCCTGCGCCACCATCTCGGGCGTCACCGGCCGCATGGGGATGGGCAGCAACTCGCTTGTGGCGGCCAGATGCATGTCCACGAACTTCTCCCCCTCGACGATCAGCCGCTCGATCACCTTGATCGCCTCGGCGGCGACGGTGTGGCCGACGTACTGCCCGAAGGCCTCGCCAAACTCCCGCGGGCGGGGCGACTGGTTGTCCACCTGCGTCACATCTCCGCACGCGCCGTTGAGGAACACGGTGAGCGCGTCCGCCCCGTACACGCCGCTGATCGCCTCGCGCAAGTAGTACGGCCAGTCCGCCGAATAGCCCGTGCCGCCCACGCCGAGCGTCCCGTGCAGCGTGTAGTTGACGAGACAGCCGAGGAGGGGCCGCATACCGGCGGCCGTTGCGCCGGTATCCGGCCCCCCGGCCCTGGGCCGGATGCGCGGTGCGGCCGCGCATTCGGCCTCTCCGGCCGCGAACACCGCCAGCACGCCCACCTCCGGGTCAATCGGCCCGGCGATCTTGCGGATGTCGGCGTTCATCTTGCCCGGGTGCGTCGTCTCGCACCCGTTGGCCATCACGAACCGGCGGTTGAAGGCCACCGTATCCTCGTGGCCGCGGCCGATGGCGATCATCGCCGGCCGCTTGAGCCGGTCGGCCTCGCTGACCGCCGCCCCGATCTGTTTGCCCACGAAGTCGCAGTACCATTTCTCCGGGCGGCTCCCCAGGCAATCGCAAATCGGCCCGCCGCAGTGCGTGTGGCTGGCCCCCACCATGATGTTCTCGCCTTTGATGCCGCAGAGATTCTGGGCGAGCTTCCGCCCGGCCTGCACCGTCGAGCGCTTGACGGACAGGCCGTCCAGCCCCACCAGCGCGACGCGCTCATCGCCGTTGTCCACGACCATGGCGGAGACATACAGGTCGTCATGGACATGGGTGCCGGCCCGCGGGAAATGCCCGCCGGGAACGTTGCAGCCGGGAGGAGGAGTGATGTTGGCGCGCGCGAAACCTACTTCGAGCATGAGGGCCTCCGGAGGGGATCGTTGCGCGGCATTTCCTCGGGCACGGGGGCAGACCTTCATCAGACAGACTAGCGGGAGGGACGGTCATGGACACCCCGGAGCGTGGCGGCCCGGCGATTGGGTGGGAGGTGCTGCAGGCCAATCCAGCGCTCTTGCAGCCGGGGGATGTCGTTCACATGCGGTGGCCAGGCTTCCCCTGGAACCTCGTACGGCTCCTCACGCGCAACAAAGGTGAAGGGCCTACCTGGCCCAATCACACGGCGATCATCGGGAGCAACGAGCCGGTGGCGCTGCTGATCGAGGCCATGGTGCGCGCCGTCATCCGGCAGCCCAACCGGTACCAACACCCGCCCTGGTGGACGCTATGGCGAGGGCCGTTCCGCCTCGTCGTCCACCGCCGCCTGGGGGGAATGTCGCCGGAAGTCAGGGAGGCCATCGCCGCCAAGGCTCTGGACTACCAGGGCCGCAGCTTCGGGGTCGGCAAGCTCCTGCTGCACGCCCTCGACTTCATCTGCGGTGGCGCCTACTTCTTCCGGCGGTTCGCCCGCATGGACGACTACCCGATCTGCTCGTGGATCGTCGCCTACGCCTACTACCGAATCATCGGGCTCAAGTTTGACGTCGAGCCAAACGCCGCCAGCCCTGACGACATCATGGACTATTGTGTGCGCCACAAGTGGCGCCTGATCTGGGTCGATTCGCCGGCGACCCGCGGGGAGTTCTACCGGTTCTACCCCAAGGCCCGCTTGGCGCCCTGACGCCGCCCTTCACCCCAAGTCCTCAAGCTCCACCACCGTCTTCCCCTCCATCGCCTCGTCGGCCGCGAAGCCGATGAGGTGGCCGTAGATGGAGTCCTCCAGTTGCGTCGTCGAAAGCGACGGCGCCTCGCCGCGCACGACGGCCAGGAAATCGCCGACGAGCCGCAAGTCGCCCCCGCCGTGCATGTCCATCGAGACATTCATGTCCACTACCGTCTCGCTGTACTCGTGCCCGGCGCGGGCGTCGGGATAGCGCAGGAAGAATTTCCCGTCCTCCATCTCGCCCTCGATCTCCCCCAGCGTCCCCACCAGGTGCATCGTGCGGCAGGGCTTGGCCGTGCCGGTCGTCAGCGTGTGCGCCGCGACGCACCCGTCGGCGAAATGCGCGATGACCGACTGGTGGTCCACGACATCATTGTCGCATTTCCACACGCACAGGCCGTGGGGGTTGTCGGTGCTCAGCGACTTGAGCTTGTCCTCCTCGGTCGGCGTGCCGAGGTACTCCAGGCAGTGCCATGCGTACGTCCCCCACAGGTTCTGCTCCAGGAAGTGCTTGCGCGCCGAATAGCGGCACTCGGGCTCGATGGCGCAGTCCACCGTGCAGCGCGTCCCGGCGCCCGCGGGCGCGTACGCGGGCCGGAAGTGCATCAGCGACCCGAAGCTCGCCACCCGCAGCGGCCGGATGCCGCTCTTCATCCACCCGATCAGGTCCAGGTCGTGGCAGCACTTGGACATCAGCATCGGGTTGCTGGTCTCCTTCTGGTTCCACTTCCCGCGCACGAAGCACGAGGCCATGTGGTGGTAGCTCACGCGCTCGGTCGTGTTGACGGTGATGAGGTCGCCGATCTCCCCGGCCGCCACGCGCTTGCGGATCTCGGCATAGAACGGCGCGTGGCGCAGGACGTGGCCGATGCACACGACGCGGCCCGTCCGCCGGGCCGTCTGCAGAAGCGCCAGCAACTCCGCCTTGGTCGGGCAAATGGGCTTCTCGAGCAGCACGTCGTAGCCCGCTTCGAGTAGCGGCAGCGTCGTCGGCACATGGTCGGCATCCATGGTGCCGTTGATGACGGTATCGGCGATCTGGCCATGCGCCGCCAACTGCGCGGCCGACTCAAAGCAGTTGGCTTCCGGGAAGCCGAAGCGCTCCCGCGCGCGTTCGCGGCGCACGGGGTCGGGGTCGGCCACGCCGATGACTCTGAACTCCTCGGGGTGACGGTCCGCGTACGTGGCATACAACACGCCGCGGTGCCCGGCGCCGACGATGACGGTGGTGAGAGGCTGGGACATGGATGCTTGCTCCGGTGTTGGTGTAGTCGTTACTGGGACCGCGGGCTTCCAGCCCGCATTCCGTTGGCCGTCAACGGCCCTGCGGGCTGGAAGCCCGCGGTCCCAGTAACGGCAACGGCTGCGAGCTGGGCTTCGGCGGGCTTAGCCTCACGAGAAGCTGACGCTCCTACAGCGGCGGCAAGACCGCGTCCAGCGCGGCGATGCCCTTCTGCGTGGCCTGCCAGTACTCCTCGGCGGTGTGCCCCTCGGCGTGGCCGTAGGGCGCCTTCGCGTTGTCGTCGTACACGAGGCAACTCCAGACCCAGAAGCCCGCGCTGGACAGCGAGATCTGCGGGATGAGCTTCTCCAGTTGATCCGGCAGCACCGGCCGCGGCCACAGCCCCGGCACATACAGGGCGGGGTAGCCCTGCTCGGTCAGGCGCGCCAGCCGCCCATCCAGCCCGGCGATGTTCCCGCCGTACTCCGTCTCCGAGAAGATCAGCGCGGGCATCGTCGGCGTCCCGAAGCCCCGGGCCAGGCCGGGCAGGGACTCCGTGTCCAGCAGGTTCCCCAGCAGGAAGTTGGGGTTGGCCCCGTGGACGCGGCGCTCGATGTCGCGCAGGATGGCCATCACCCCCAGTTCCTGGGCGCGGCGGTAGTCGGGCAGGAGGCCGTTTGCGTCGAGCCACGCCGGGCGGTCGGCCAGCGCCACCTCATCAGGCCCCACGCCCTCCAGGTGCCCCGCCACGAAGCGCTCCCAGCAGCGGTCGCACACGCACGGCCCGCGGTAGCGCGTCGAGTCGGCCGCGTACATCTCCATGTCCACCACCATGCCCGTCAGCCCGGCCTTCGCCGCGATGACCGCGCGGTCGCCCACCACGCGGTTCCAGTACTCCGCCGCCAGCGGGCACGGGGTCTTCTTCCACACGTCGCCGCCCCCCGGCTGGTAGGCCCCGAACTGCGTGTTGCCGTAGCGCTCATCGGCCCCAAACGGCCAACTGAAGATGACGCGCAGCGGCGTGCGCTTCTCGACCTCGACCCAGCGCGCGACCTCCTCCGGCCACCCCCGCTCCGAGTGCGACTTGCCCATGGTGTGCACGATGAGGCAGTTGTAGCCGACGGCGGCGGCGCGCTGGTTCAGTGCGTCGTCACCGCTGCGGCCGATGTAGCTGTACAGCCCGCGCAGCCGGCGCTTGGTGATCCAGTCGTACGCCGCGGCGAGCTTGCCGAGGGCCACGGGCGCGATGGCGGGGACAGGCGCTTTCACGCGCAGCGGCAGCGCGGCGACCGGCTCCGTCAGCGGCTTCCCCCAGATCTCGATCTCCGCCACGCGCATGACGTCGGCGCTTTGGGCGACGCCGTCAAGGCGCAGGCGCACACTGCGCGCCGGGCGGTCGAGGGGCGCGGACATGATCGGGTATGGCGCCGGGGGCTTCTCGCCCGGCAGGACGGGGTTGCGGGTCTCGCCGGCCGGGAGCCAGGCCGCGCCTGCAACCGGCTGCAGCCATACCCGAAAGGAGTTCAGGTACGTGCGCGGCGGTCCCTCATGGGTGGCCGACCAGACCACGACGCGATCCACCTGGAAGTCGCCGCCGAGGTCGAACTCGGCGGTAATGGACTTGTGCGCATACCAGTCGCTGAAGGAGGACACGCTGGTCTCCACGTCTCCATCGCACAGCACCCTGCCCCCGGGGTCGGCCTCGGCGGCGCACTGATCGTCCACCATCGCGCCGACCTTGTGGTCGTAGTGGCGCGAGGTGACCGTCAGCTTCACTTCTGGCCGGGCAGCGACGTTGCTGACGCCCGCCGGCCGCTCCGGCAGGGCCGTGAGCGGCCCCAGGTCGCGCGGGGGCACGGGGATGAGGCCGGGCGGCGGGGCGTCGGGCATGACGTCACCCGTTAGCGTCCCCTCAATCTCCACCTCCGAGAGGCTGATGGTCGGCGCGGGGCTGTTACATGTGAGGCGCAGGAAGCGCCCCGATACGGGCCCGCCCTGCCAGGCCGCGCCATCGGCGGTCAGTTCAAGGGGCAGGGCAGCCGCCTTGTCCAACCCGTCGGCCTCGGCGGCGACGCGCACCTCCAAGCCGCTGTAGGTGTCCTTCGTGCCCTGCTTCAGGTACGCCCGGACGGCGGTGAGCGTCGCCTGCCGCCGCAGGTCGAAGGTCGCTACCATCCGTTTGTCCATGTGGGTCCAGAACCACGACTCCACAGCCGGCGCATCGCGCCGCCCGTCCGTGAGCGTGTCCGCGGGGCCCTGCCACGGCGGGGCCGGCAGGTAGCCGTCCACCGTGTTCGGCGTGTTCGTCCCCGGGATGACCTGCCCGCGGTAGGCGAAGCCGTAGATCGTGACCGAGTAGGCGGCCTGCGGAGCGAGGTTGTCAGCCCCGGCGGCCGACAGCGCCGCCCCCAGCAGCAGAGCGAGGCACAGGAAGCGATAGCCCGGACGTAGTCGTGACATGGCTGCTTGCTCCGGTGCTGGTGTGGTCGTTACTGGGACCGCGGGCTTCCAGCCCGCATTCCGTTGTTCGTCAACGGCCTTGCGGGCTGGAAGCCCGCGGTCCCAGTAACGGCAACGGCTACTTGCTCAGCCTCAGAATCTCCTGCGCCAGCCGCTCCCGCTCCTGCATAACCAACTGCGGGTCGTGCGTGAAGTGCGTCAGGTCGCGCACGAGCGCCTCAGGCACTTCGCCCTTGTCGGCCGACTGCTTCCTCTCCGCCAGCAGCTTCCGCAGCAGCAAGTACGTCTCGTAGTCCTCCATGCCGTCGCGGATGTTCTCCAGGCGGATCGTCGCGAGCGGCCCGTTCGCCCCGGCGCACATGACGCTCCCGTCGCCGTTGTTGTTCTGGTAGCTCGCCGGGTCCCAGTCGGTGCGCGGCCCGGACGTGATCGGCTTGTCATTCAGCGGCCAACGGTTCACGGCATAGTACAGGAAGCCCCCCGGCCGGTACTTCGCCGTCATCGCACCCATCAGCAGCCGCCCCTCGATGGCCGGGTATTCCACGAACCAGTTGGCGTACGGGTGCTGCGGGCCGATGCAGATGTACCACCAGATGTCGCGCCCCGCCTGCTGCGCCTCGGCGACCTTGGCGGCGTTGACGTCGAACTTCGGCGTCAGCGGCACCCAGATGTCCATCGCCGCGCCGTCGGGCCGGTCGAGGCCGAAGTTCGGGTCGTATGCCGTCGTCATGACCTCAATGCCGGGGAAGCGCTCGTGCAGCTTGGTCGCCGTCTCGAACACGACATCGCGCTCCGCCGTCGGCCGCTCGTCGAAGCAGTAGATGTAGCACAGGTCGCGCACCCCGGCCTCATCCACGACCTTCAGATAGCCCTCGATCTTGCCCATCTGCGCGTCGAGCTTCTTCCAGTGCGCCGCGGCGTTGAAGTCCTTGCCCGTCGGGGCGTGGATGTAGCTCAGATTGATGCCGTTCAGCCCCAGCGCCTTCAACTCGCGCAGCCGCGCGGCGTCCCAGTCGGGGATCTGCCCGTAGATGCTGCCGGGGTTCAGGTGATACTCCTGCAGCATCCAGTCCTCATACTTCCGGTTCATCTCGGGGATGCGCTCGGCGGGGTACAACTTGCTTGACAGCCCCCGGAACGACAGCGCCGTGCGCAGGCTCGAGTGGTCCGGGAGCACGAAGTCCCACACGCGCACCCGCAGCCGCACTTCCTGGGCCCTCGCGCCCTCCGCCGACACGGTCAGATGGCCGGTGTAGTCCCCCGGCGCCGCGTCCTTCGGCACCGACACCGTGAGCCATAACGGCAGCACCTCATCCTCCGGAACGCTCGGCACGCTCGTCATGAAGTCCAGCAGCGGGTCGGGATACCAACCCACACCGGGCGTGCCGTACGAGGGCTGCTTGCAGTCCACGTAGCCCACCAGCCGCACGGTCGCGGGCAACGTTCCGCCCTTGCCGTTCCCGAGTGGCGACAGCTCCCACGTCACGTTCTTCAGCTCGCCCGCCAGCGGGAAGACGATCACCTGCAGGCTCTCGTGTTCGTTGCGGGCGGCGCTCAGCGTCTGCGTCGCCTCGAAGCGCGAACCGAACCGCCCCCTCTCCAGGAACACCTTCTGCATCGGCGACTCGACCCCGAGCACGAACCGGTCGGCCTTCTGCGCGCGCGCGAAGGCCGTGGCCTGCAGGCGCGGCACGAGCGGCTGCAGCTCGCGCAACTGCCGCCCCAGCCGCCCCACCTGCTCTTGCGCCGCGAGCGCCTCTTCATACGTCGCGACCTTCCCGGCCGCCACGCGGTCCCGCAGCGCCACGGCCTGGTCCTGCACGCGGGGCAGGCGGTCCAGCGCCTCGCGCAACTCCTCCGCCAGCCCCTCCGGCGACAGCTTGAGCAGCGCCACCTGCTGCTGCAGCGCGATGGCCTGCTGCGCCAGGTCGGTCGTCCGCTCCCTGAGGTTCAGCGTCAGCCGCACCGCGTCCACGAGCATCGTGTACGTCTGCGCCGGCTGGCTGACGTAGAAGTGCACCTCCGTCACCTGCGCGGCGTTAATCGAGCCGGCGATGTCGCGCACGGGGGCGCTGAGCACCGCGACTTGCTTCGGCGGGACCTCGAACGGCCGGGCGAAGCGGGCGCCCGATTGGTCGCGCAGGTGCAGCTTGATCTCGCGCGCGGCGTCCTGGGGGTTGTAGACGGTGAACTCCAGAGTCGCGAAGGGCGTGAAGTCCGTGACCGGCAGTGTGCCCCTGGCCGTCGTGGCGACGATGGCCGGCCACTGCTCCTTGCCCGGCGCGTACTGCTCGTACGTGATGGCCGCAGCCGACTTGCCGTGCGCGGCCCACCGGGGGGTCAGCGCCAGTTGCGTCTGCGGCCGCACCAGCCATCCCGCGAGGTCTTCCGGGGACTCGAAGTCGAACAGCAGCAGCCCGTTGGCATCACCCACGGGGGCGGCAACCGCCGCTCCGGCAACAAGAACGAGTAGCGTCAACACCAGCGTCCGCATGTCATGTCTCCCTGGTGTGGGGATAGTCTAGCGCGCCTGTTGCCACATCACCGTGTCCACCATCTGCCCTGAGCGCAGGAGCTTCAGGCAGGTCGGCTTCGCCCCTTCGGGCAGCTCCCGCAGGTTCAGTTGGGCCGCGGCGCCCGTGACTTCCTGCTTGAGCAGCGGCTGGCCCTTCGCGTCGGCCAGCACCAGGGTGCCGCCCTGCCGGTCGCGGAGGCGCACCTCGCCCTTCATGCTGGCCTGCAGGACGCGCGGCAGGACGGCCACACACGCCACATCGTCCCGATCCAGGTACAGGCTCACGCGCCCGTCGAGGACCGGCAATTCCTCGTGGTGCAGCAGCTCCACCACGTGCATGTTCAGGGTCGCCCCGCCGAGCATCAGGACCAGGCCCTCCACCGTGTGGCCGGTGGCGTTGTACACGTGCCACATGGTCTTGCCCGCCCCCGCGAAGCGGTTGGCATAGACGAACTGCACCAGGGTGGGCAGGAGCGGCGTGTTGTCCCGCCCCTGGTACACGTCCTCGTTCTCGTTGAGGATGCTGTACATCACCGGCGAGAAGGGACGCTCGAACGACTCCACCGTATTCCAGAACTTCTTGTGGTTCAGCGTGTCCACGCTCCGGTGGTCCAGTTCGTAGGCCTTGCACTCCGGGAAGTAGAACCGCTGCAGGTTACACTCCAGCGGGCGCAGCGGCGAGGCCATGCTCGTCAGGTCGTACGTGATGCAGCCCTCGAGGTGGCGCAGAAGGTAGTCATAGCCCGGGTGCTCGGTCGTCAGCACCAGGTCGGGCCGCACCTTGTCCATCTCGGCGTGGATCCGCTGGCACGCGTCGGACACGCCCTTGTTCCACTGCGTGAGGCCCGGCTCCTGGTACAGATGCTTGTGCGTCTCGTCGTAGCACGCGTAGCCCCGGTGGCCGTACTCATCCAGGCGGATGCCGTCGGCCCCGGTCTCGCGCATGACGCGGCCCATCGTCTCGGCGACCCAGTCCCGGACCGCCGCCAGGTTGTGGCACGGGTTCCAGACCTCATACGCCGTGGTCTTCTTGCCGTCCACGCCCACGACGCCCCACTGCTCGCCGTACTTCTCACCGGTCTCGCAGTTGCCGTCCAGGCGGAACGGGTCGGTGTACAGCGTCACCATCGCCCCCATGTCCTGATACGTCTTGACGGCCTTCTGGAAGGCCGGCAGCCCCCCGAAGCGCTCGTTGTAGCCCTTGTAGTCGCCCGGCTGGTTGTTCCACATCATCTGGCCGGTGACGGGGTCTTTGACGAAGTACGGCTCCCACATCTTGATCTTGGCCGGCGTCAGCGTCGTCTCGAGCTTATCGAAGGGCGTCTTGAAGGGCCCGAGCGGCGACCATTCCCACCAGCTCATCAGCTCGATGCAGTCCGCGCCCGGCTTGACGAAGTCCGTGCGGTAGGCGCCGTCCTTGAACAGGATGTTCTGCCCCCACCCGGGGCATTCCATGTCGCGAATGCTCTTGAGGGCCGAGGGGAACGGCCGGAAACCCCAGACCTTGTGCGCCCAGTCGGCGTACGTCTTCATCGCCACATGCCAGTCGCCCGGGTGCACCGCCAGGACGACATCCGACGGCGCGAAGGACGCCGTCTTCTGCCAACTGGCGGCATCACCGGCCACCGGCGCGACCGCCTGCGACTGCGGCGCTCGCGTCCGCCGCTCGTACTCATACGCAAACGACGTGCCCTCCACCGCCTCCAGCGGGTTCGTCCACTTGTACTCCGGCTTCATGCTCACCGACAGCTTCTCTTCGTTGCTCTCGCCGACATCCGGGATGACTTTGCGCAGGGCCAGCACCTTGTGCCACCCCTGGTCATCCAGCGCCCGGACCGACAGCCCGCACCCCCGCGCCGGGCTGAAGAGGTCCATCACCTGGTACATCGCCTCATAGTCGCCGTACCCGCGCCGGATGATGGCCGGGACGGTGTTGATGATGCCCCCGCCCGAGGGGAAGAAGTAGTAGTCATCGGCCGGCTTCTCCGACACTGTCAGCCCCGTGAGGACCGGGAAGGCGACCTTGAAGTCCGCCGGCGCCGCGCCCACGTTCGTCACGTTCAGGCCCAACTGCAGGCCGTCCGCGTTTACGCTGATGCTCAGGACCGCCTGGAGCGTCGCCGGCGGCTTCTCCGCCGCGTCCTCGGCCGCGACAGGCCCCTGCAGCGTCGCCGCGAAGCCGTCCTTGATGGCCTTGATCGTCACGATCTTGAAGTCCTTGGCGCCCGCGTAGCGCTTGTCGGCGACCTCGATGAGAAACAGCGGCGCCTCGCCAGGCCTGAGCAGCATCTCCGCGTCGGTCATGAGGTTGCGCAACGAGATCAGCTTCAGTTGCGCGCCGCGCTCGAACGTCGCCTGGATGTAGCCGCTGGTCAACGTCGCCGTCTTGGACGCGAACTCGCACTTCGGCTCCTGCGGCTTGACGTTGGGCGCCTCGGCCACGGCCGGGGTGATGTTCACCGGCGGGGCCTCCGGATGGATCGTCCGCGCCCCGTTGAGCGTGACCTTCTGCACGGTTACCGGGCCGTCCTTGGCCGTGATCAACAGGCCCGACGGCTGCACCGTGCGCTTGGCCGGGAGTTCCGCGCTCGTGTCGGCGATGGCCGGCTCGGCGAGCGCCTTCCCCTCCGCCGACAGCCACTGCAGCAGCGGCTTGCCCTCGGCCTCGACGGCCACTTGCAGCGGTTCGAGGGGGTCGAGCGCCGTGGCGGGCCACTCCACCCGCGCCGCCTGCCCGGGGCCCAGCTTCAGCCCCTTCTCCTCGGGCTTGACGCCCCGCGCCCCGGCGTACAGGAAGAGCCTGGCCGGGTCGTCGAACGCCGGGGTCTTGCCCGGCTGCCACGTCGCCTGCGCCCGGGCCTCCCCGGTCACGAGATAGAGCCGCACCATGTACTCGCCGTTGCCGCCGGGGATCGTCAGCATGTCCTGCTTCCACGTCGTGCCGTCGAAGGCCACGCTGCTGTTGCCCCGCTTCCGGGTTGTGTCAATCCCCAGGTACATGTAGTCATCCGGCTTGGCCTGCGGGTCGGCGATCTTTCCCGGCGCCTTGTGGATGATGATCTCGTTGACGCCGCGGACGACCTCGTCCTTCGGGATCGCGAGGTCGAACCAGTCCGGCCGCGGCATCTTCCCCTGGATGTACACCGCCGCCCCCGCGTCCATGGGGATCACGTGGGAATGGTCGTTGACGAGCACCTCGAAGGCCTCGTCCAGGCCGTTGGCCTTCGGCAGGTCGTGCCACGAGTAGTCGTGTACGGTCAGGAAGATGGACAGCCTAACCGCCGCGGTCTTGGCCCACGTCGCCTCCGGCACGTCCGTCAGGTCCAGGATCTTCTTGGCCTGATAGACGGGCGAGTTCTGGTGGGTGACATTCATGCTCATGTGCCCGCCCCACGTGTCGGCATCGTCGTAGACGACCGTGACGGCGTCATTGACGGGCTTCACGAGCGAGGGGACGGCATGGGCCGCCAGCGGGAGCAGGACGGCAAGCAAGGACGGCACGAAGATGCGCATGAGGAGCCTCCGGGTAAGCAGACAATCAGGGGTGAGTGTTCCCGGCTGCAGGGGGTGGTTCCTGCCCGGCCTACGGCGCGAGCTCGGCCAGCAGTCCCTTCGGGGTCGCGACCGGCGCCCGGCATGCCCCGCCGACGCACACATACGCCGCCGGCGCGCCCGCGGCCGGATACGCCTCCAGCCACGGCGCCATCGCCACGAGCGCCGGCCGCGTCTCCGGGGTCAGCAGCAGCACGGCCGTCCGTGGCAGGAACCGGCCCCGTAGCGCGTCCAGCAGCGCCGCGCACGCCTCCGCATCGCCCCCGGTGATGACGATCTCCTGCCCCGGCCCCAGGGCCAGGTCGAGCCCGGACAGGAACTGCGCGTGGGCGGACGGGACCTGCGCGACCGGCCCGGCAAACGCCCGCAGCAACTCACGAGCCCGCGCCTCGTACCAAGGCTCCCCCAGCAGCCGCGCCAGCCGCAGCAGGTTCAGCAGCATGATCGAGTTCCCCGACGGCACCGCCCCGTCGTAGGCCTCGACACGCCGCGTGAGCAGCGCCTCGTGGTACGCCGCTGTGAACGCGAAGCCCCCGTGCTCGCGGTCCGCGAAGTGCTCGATCACATGGTCCACCAACTCCCGCGCCAGTCGCAGGTACGCCGGGGCAAAGCCCGCCGCATACAGCTCCAGCAGGCCCCACGCGAAGAAGGCGTAGTCATCCAGGAACGCCGGAATGCCCGCCGTGCCCTCGCGGTAGCGGTGCAGCAGCCGCCCCTCGCCATCGCGCAGGCGCTCCTGGATGAAGTCCGCGGCCCGTTGCGCGGCCGACAGGTGCTCCGGCTCATCCAGGACCCACGCCGCCCGCGCGTACGCCGCGATCATCAGCCCGTTCCAGTCCGTCAGGATCTTGTCATCCTGTAGCGGGCGAACGCGCTGGTTGCGACGGGCGAGCAGCAGCAGGCGGGCCTGTTCCAGTGGCTCGCTCTCGGCCGGGAGGGGTGCGGCTAGGTGCAGAATGTTCGCTCCTGTCGCCTGCCGCGTGGCCTCGTCGTGGAAGTTGCCCTCCGGGCGGACGTTGTAGA
>CAZZDO010000046.1:0-6708 GCA_964653205.1 uncultured Armatimonadia bacterium
CGGCCGCGGCCGTCTGCTGCAGACCATCGCGCGCGTCGCACAGATGACCTCAGGCACCTTCACCCACCACCAGGACCTCGACATCCCCGGCGTCACCAACCTCAACGCCCTGGAAGTCATCTGGGAAGTCCGTGAGAAGGTCAAGCAGCAGTTCGTCAACCCCATCAAGGATGACAACAAGCTCACGTACGGCGCCGTGCGCGGCATGCTGGCGGCGTTGGAGGATCCTTACACCCGCTTCCTGGACCCCGAGGAGTTCAAGGAGTTCCGCACCGACACGTCGGGCCACTTCGACGGCATCGGCGCGGTGCTGGAGTCCCGGGCCAATGACAAGGGCCACGAGCAAGTCGTCATCTCGAGCATTCTCGAGGAGGGCCCCGCGGCCAAGACCAACCTGCGACCCAAGGACATCATCGTCAAGGTGGACAAGGCCTTCGTGGACGGCATGACGCTGACGCAGGTGGTCAAGCTGATCCGCGGCCCGCGCGGCACGCCGGTGACCATCACCGTCATTCGCGAGGGCGCGGCCAAGCCCATCGAGGTCACCGTCATCCGCGCCAACATCGAGGTCAAGGTCGTCAAGCCGCACAAAGAGCCCGAACCCGGTCAGCAGGTCCAGTGGATGATGGACCCGGAGAAGAAGATCGGGTACATCTGGTTGACTTCCTTCAACCAGAACGCCACGCGCGAGATGCAGACGGCGCTCAACGACCTGACCAAGCAGGGCATGAAGGGGCTGATCCTGGACCTGTCGTCCGACCCGGGCGGCATCCTGGATGTCGCGGTCGAGGTCGCCAGCTTCTTCATCTCCGACGGACCCATCGTCTGGACCCGTGAGCGCGGCGCCGAGCCGCAGGCGCTCTACGCCATCCCGGGCAAGGCCATCCCCAAGACCGTCAAGATGGTCACGATCGTGGACGGCGGCAGCGCCAGCGCCTCCGAGATCGTCTCCGGCGCCCTGCAGGACACTAAGCGGTCGCTGATCGTCGGCCAGCACAGCTTCGGCAAGTCGAAGGTGCAGACCATCTGCGAGCTACAGGACCAGTCGGCCCTGTTCCTGTCCACCGCCGTGTATCTGACGCCCAAGATGCGCGACATCGGCGAGAAGGATGCCAACGGCAAGCGCGGCGTCAAGCCCGATGTGCTCTTCCCGGACCCGGATCCGAACGACCCGAGCTTCAAGGCCAAGGAGTGGCATGAGCAGCAGATCGGCCTGGCCAAGGCCGAGCTGCTCAAGCAGATGGGGCAGTAGGCGCCCGTGGGCGGCCCCGGCCTGGTCGTGCCCTCCACTCGGCCCGGACAGCAATGTTGTCCGGGCCGATTTGTTTGCAGGCCCTTGGCGGGTCGCCGGGGAATAGGCCGATGGCGTGGTTGGCGCCGGCCCCAGCAGATGCGGCCGGAACGGGACTGGCGCCGCAATCCACCATGAGTGACGAGTTCCCGTCGGACATTCAGGGCGAAGACCCGCGCCAGCTCGAACGGCGCGTGGTGCGGCTGCAGGGGCTCCTGCGGATCTACCGCTGGTGCCTGGGAGCCACACTGCTGCTCGTGGGCCTGCTCACCATCCTGCTGTTCTACGCGAAGGTGCCGCCGCTGGGCCGCGCCATCGTGATTGACGGCAAGCCGCTGGCCATGGTGCGCAACGAGCAGGCCGCCGTCGCCGTCCGTCAGCGCCTGCTGGCGCCTGCCGGCGGCGCCGATGGCCGCGCCACCTTCCGCGAAAGCTGGGAGGACGCGACTCGTCCCACCAATGGCGAGCGCATCCTGAGCATCAACGAGGCCATCCGCCTGCTGCGGGGCAAAGTGACCGTCGTCAAGGAAGCCTTCGCCATCGAGGCGAGCGGCAACCAGCTCGTAGTGGTGCCGACCCGCGAGATGGCGCAGGCGGTGCTCGACCGCCTGAAGGCCAAGTATGCCTCGCCCAGCGACGCGGTCGTGCGCATGACCAAGCTGAGCCCGGCGCCGACCATCCGCCCATGCACGGAGTTGCCGCCCAAGATCGTCAGCGACGAGTCGGAGGCGGTGAACCGACTGACCAACGCCCGGTCCCGGCGCACCTATGCCATCCGGGCGGGTGACTACCCCGAACGCATCGCTTCCAGCCACGGCATGTCCCTGGACGAGTTCTGGGATCTGAACCCGGGTCTGAAGGGCCAGACGCTGCACCCCGGCCAGCAGGTGCAGGTGTTCGGACGGCAGGGCGGGTTGACCGTGGTGACCATCAAAGAGACTGTCACCACCGTCACGACCCCGCCGCCGTTCGCCAAGGAGAAGACCACGGCCCTGCCCCAGGGGCAGAAGAAGGTTCTGGATCCGGGGCGCCCCGGCCGCAAGCGCGTGCGGTGGGAGATCACGATGAACAACGAGCGTGAGGTATCGCGCCGGCCGCTGGGCGAGGAGATCGTCGTCGAACCCAGGCCGCAGCGCGTCCTCATCGGGACGAAATGACGGGACAGGTGTTTGGTGTGGACATACTCGGGGTCCTGGCGCAGACGCAGGCGACGATGGCCGCCGCGCTGCCGGACTTCCTGCCCGCGGTGGGCGAAGTGCCGACCGCCATCCCCGCGGCCATGCGGCAGGCCCTGGCCGGCGGCAAGCGGCTCCGTCCGTTCCTGACGCTGCGGGCCGCCGCCGCCTGCGGCCTGGAGCCACAGCTCGTGCTCCCCACGGCCTGCGGCATCGAGATGATGCACTGTGCCACCCTCGTCCATGACGACCTTCCCTGCATTGACGACGCCGACTTGCGCCACGGGTTGACCGCGCTGCACCTCGCCTTCGGGGAAGCCACGGCCCTCCTCGCTGCCGACGCCCTGATCATCCAGAGCTTCGAGTGCCTGGCGCGACAGGCAGAGTGTCCCGCCACGCCGCCCGACCGCGTGCTGCAGTGCCTGCGCGAGTTGGCGGAGTGCACCGGCCCCCGCGGCCTCATCGTCGGCGAGGCCCTGGACATCGAGGCCGAGCATCGGCCCTACACGGAAGCCGACCTCGAGTTCATCCACATCAACAAGACCGCCAAGCTCATCATCTTCGCCACGCGTGCCGGGGCCATCCTGGCGGGGGCTGACGCCGCCACGCTGCAGACCTTCACCGACTACGCCGAGGCCCTCGGCCTGCTGTTTCAGATCACCGATGATCTGCTCGATGCGACCGGCACGGAAGCCGAGATGGGCAAGCCGGTGGGGGCCGACGCCGCGGCGGGGAAGGCCACCTATCCGGGGCTGCTGGGGGTCGAGGCGGCGCGACAGCGGGCCGAGGCGGTCGGCGCCCGTGCGTTGGCCGCGGCCCGAGGCTTGCCTGACTCCGGGATGTGGCTGTCGCTGGCGGACTTCGTGGTGGCGCGCCGGCACTAGACCCCGAGGAGACATCCCATGCGACCGGCAGCTCTGCTAGCGTTCCTGGCGCTCCCGGCGAGCGCGCTGTGCGCCGGTGAGTTGCAGGTCGTGGACGACTTCGAGCGCGGCGTCAACGGCTGGTACGCCGTGGACGGCCGCCCGGATCGGGCGCAGCCGCCCTACGCCCGCCTGGACGCCGTCGGCGCGGCGAAGCAGGGCATAGCCGCCGGTCGGCTGCGGATCGCCGCCTGTCCGTGGGGCCACATGCAGTTCGGCATCCGGACCGTGGACTGGATCGGCGCGGACTGCGACCGGCTCGCCCTGTGGCTCAAGGGCGACGGCTCCGGCGAAACGCTGAACGTCATGTTCGGCAACTACGAGCGCAAGCCCGCGCTGTGCTACATCACCCCCGTCAAGCTCGACTTCACCGATTGGAGGCACCTCGTCCTCCCCTTCGCGGACTTCAAGCCCGCGGGCCTGCCGGCCAACCTCGGCGACATCGTCCTCATCCAGCTCAACGTCAGCAACTCCCAGAAGCCGATGGATGTGCTCGTGGACGACATCGTGGCCCTGCCGGCGGACCGCGGCGGGAAGCCGGGCCGCTTCGCTGACCTCGACGTCCTCACCGCCAACGGTTGGGACCTGCCGGCCCCGCCGGGCCCGGTCGTCGTGGATCCGCTGCGCGGCGTAGGCTTGGTGATGATCCCCCGCATGCTCCATGGCGTGCGCAACCACCGCGATCTGCACAACCCCGTGGCCTTCGCAGTGGACTACGCCGATCCGGGGACCTTCGCCGTGCGGGTGGCCAAGACGTCCGGCTACGGCGGGTCCAGCCTGATCCTGAGCCTGGACGGCAAGGAGGCGAAGCGCTGGCCCTTCCCGGGCGAGACGGAGACGGAACTGACACAGTATCAGGGCTACTACGCCATCCCCGTGCCGGCCGGCAAGCACACGATCAAGGTGGACAATGATGGGAACGACTGGCTCCAGGTCGAGGCCTATCGCTTCGGCAACTACGGCCGCGGCCGCGTAACGGTGGACCGCGCCGACCAGGCCGTGACGGTGGCCGTGTGCGGCGCCGACGGCAAGGGGCTGCCGGACGTCAGCGCCGAGGTGCGGGTGGCGGGCAAGCCCGTGCCGACCACGCGGCAGGCCGATGGCTTCCTGCGCACGGCGGCGCTGCGCGACGTCTTCCCCTCAGGCCGCTACCCCGTGACGGTCGAGGCCTGGCGTAACGGCAAGATCATCTACATGGGCGAGGCGACCGTCCAGACGGCTCAGCCACGGATCATGCCTGAGCGCGTGGCCTTCGCTGAGGGCGAGCGCGTCGAACTGGCGCTGCGTTTCATGAACGCCGCGGGTGTGCCGGTCGAAGGCAAGCCGCTGCAGGCGAAGCTCGGACCGGTGGGCGAAGAGCCCACGCCGGTGGCGGTGCGCGCCGAGCCGGAGGGACGGTACGTCATCGCCGCCGGGACGCTCGCGGCGGGGGCCTACGAGGCGGTGCTGCAGGGCGAGGGGCGGACGCACCGGATGCGCCTGCTCGTCTATCCGCCCGAGCCGCTGGCCATCAACACGTCCGGAATCATCAAGCTGGGCTCCAACGGCCGGTTCCTGACGCAGGACGGGCGCGACTACACGCCGTGGGGCTTCGCGACCATCGGGCTCTTCGAGCCGTCGGCGGAAGTCACGCGAGGGGTGGGCGCGTGGGCCTTCGCGTCCGACCAGCAGGTGCTGGACTGGATCGGCCTGCTCAAGGCCTACGGCGTCAACGTTGTGCGCTTCGGGGTGAACGTGGACGGGATGCGGGCCGACCAGGGCGGGCACTTGCAGCCGGACATGGCCGCGCGGCTCAAGCACTTCCTCGATCTCATCGCGCCGCTCGGCGTCCGCGCCCTGCCGGTGATGTGGTGGGGCCACTACCGCAACTTCGACTTCAGGGGCATCGCCGCCTACGACGCGCTGATCAAGGCACAGGCCGACTGGTTCACCAACGCCGAGGCGCTGGCGCTCCAGCAACAGTACGTCCGCGAGGTCGTCGCGCCCTACGCCGACGACCCGCGCATCTTCGCCTGGGAAGTGATGAACGAGACCTACACCGCCGGGGGTGACCGCGCCGCGGCAATCCGCTGGACCAACGCCATCGTGAGCGCAATCCACGAGGTGGACCGCAACCATCTCACAACAACGAGCGCCGCCGAGGCCACGCCGCGCGAGGAGATCGAGTGGATCGAGGGCGCACAGGTGGACTTCTTCAACTGGCACGCCTACCCGACGTACATGGACTACAGCGTCTACACCAAGCAGGCG
Organism: uncultured Armatimonadia bacterium; assembly: GCA_964653205.1. Classification (GTDB taxonomy): domain Bacteria; phylum Armatimonadota; class Zipacnadia; order Zipacnadales; family UBA11051; genus JAJFUB01. The sequence goes on from CAZZDO010000046.1 coordinate 5,640, forward strand.
GGCAGCGGCTCCATCCGCGAGATGGGCACCTACGCCGCGATGATGGCGCTGGCCGACGCGGGCCACGGCCGGGTGGTGATTCTCGGCGAGGCGGGCAACGACCGCGGGCGCGAGGTGGACTACCCGGAGTTCAAGACGCTCATCACGCGCGACTGCCTGTGGCTGGCGTTCCTGTGTGGGTCGCCGGGCGGCATCTCGTGGGATGCCATCGCCGACCCGCGCGAGTTCGACGTGCTCTCCCGCATCGCGGGCGCGTGCGACTGGCGCCAGTTCCAGCCCGCGCCGCCGCCGTTGACAGTTGCGGTCAAGGACCCCGCGCGCGATCTGGACCATCTGGCGCGCTATGTCTGGTGGGGGCTGGATTACGGGGTGCCGGTCGGCTTTGGCGGGCCGACCGGCGGGACGGTGCCCTCGGATGTCTGGGAGCCACCCCAGGCGCCGCCCGTGGCCGTGCGGTGCTCGGGCGGCTACCAGAGCCGGTATCTGGAATCCGCCGACGGCAAGCTGCTCATCGCCTACGTGCGCAACGTCGGCGGCATCCTGCCCCAGAACGTGCGTACGCGTGCGCCCCGGCCGCTGCGGGTGACGCTCGACCAGCGAGTTGGCGCCAGGGAGGTCTGGGACCTCGACGAGCGCCGCATCATCAAGACACTCAGCACAACGACGGGCCAGACGCTGGACTTGGGCACGACCGATCACGACTACGCACTTGTCTTCCGGGGGCGGTGAGGCAACATGGAGATCGTGCTGGTCACTGAGGGCGGGTTCTGCTTCGGGGTGCGCCGGGCCATGAAGATGGCCGAGGAACTGCTCGCCGAGCACGGCGGCGGCGTGACCCTGGGGCCGCTGATCCACAACCGCGAGGCGGTGAGCCGCCTGCAGGAGCAGGGGTTGCGCGTCGCCGAGACGGTCGAGGACCTCAAGCCCGGCGAGGTCGTGATGCTCCGCACCCACGGCACCGGCCCGATCACGACCCGCGAACTGACCGAGCGCGGCGTCACGCTCGTAGACGCCACCTGCCCCTTCGTCGCCCGCGCGCAGCGGGAGGCGGCGCAATACCACGCCGACG
>CAZZDO010000046.1:6808-18592 GCA_964653205.1 uncultured Armatimonadia bacterium
ATCGGCGGCAAGCACAGCGCGAACACCACCCGGCTCGCGCAGATCTGCGCGGAGACCGGGACACCGACCCATCACATCGAGACAGCGGCGGAGCTAGAGGCAGATTGGGTGCAGGGCGCCGCGAGGATCGGCGTGACGGCGGGCGCGTCCACGCCAGACTGGCTCATCAGCGAGGTCGTGGCGCGACTGGGGGAACTGGGCGCGTAAGCGAGGCGTTCGCTCTTCCCGCCCACGCGAACGATTGATCGGGCTCGTCCCGGCCAGGGAGACAGACATGATTACTTCACTGCAGCACGTCGTGGACAAGGCGCGGGAGTTCCCCACCCGGACCGTCGCCATCGCCGTGGCCGAACAGGACGCCGTGCTCGAGGCCGTGCGCGATGCCATGGCCGCCGGGCTGGCGCGGCCGCTGTTGTACGGCTGCGCCGCGGAGATACAGGAGAAGGCCGCGCAGGTCGGACTGGACTTGGCCGGGGTGGAAGTCCTGGACATGCCCGACGACTTGACTGCCGCCGAGCAGGCGGTGCTGGCGGTACGTTCGGGCGACGCGGACATCCTGATGAAGGGGCAGATCCACACGGATGACTTCCTGCGCGCCGTGCTGCACAAGGAGAAGGGCCTGCGCTCGGGCAGCATCATGAGCCACGTGTTCATCCTGGAAACGGGCTTCCGGGGGAAGCTGACGTTCGTCACCGACGGCGCGATGAACATTGCGCCAGACCTCGAGACGAAGGCCGAGATCATCCTCAATGCCGTGTTCCTGGCCAACTGCTTCGAGATCGAGTGCCCCAAGGTCGGCGTGCTGGCGGCGGTGGAGTTGGTGAACCCCGCCATGCCGGCGACGATAGATGCCGCCGCGCTCGCCGGCATGGAGCGACGCGGGCAGTTCCCCAACTGCACCGTGGACGGCCCCTTCGCGTTGGACAACGCCATCAACTTCGAGGCCGCGCGGGTCAAGAAGATCAGCGGGGAAGTGGCCGGCGACTGCGACATTCTCGTCTGCCCCAACATCGAGGCGGGGAACATGCTGGCCAAGGCCTATGCCTTCATGTGCAACGGCAAGAGCGCCGGCGTGCTCGTGGGGGCGGCGGCGCCGGTCGTGCTCACCTCGCGGGCCGACTCGGCCGAGGCCAAGCTGTATTCGATCGCCACGGCGATCCTAACGGCGAACATGTCTCGCAGCGGGCGCCTCAAGGTCGGGCGCGTGCATTTCTGAGTCGCCGTGGCGATCGCGCCCGCTCGTACGCAAGGGAGTGGCCCCATGCGCGTGCAGGACCAGACCGCCATCGCCGCCCGGCAAACACCTCAACCGGCAGGGAATTGGTGCACTCCTCGCGAATGGGAGAGATGAAGGTACGACGGCGGGCGAGCCGACCGAGCACGGCCCGACCTGCGGCCCCGAGAAGTCATGTCCGCAACACACCTCGCGAGCAACTGATGCAGTAGTGACGACCTGGCAGTTCCGTGTCTCTGTCACTCATGACTGGACCAACACTGCGAGGTGGACACGATGCACAGCCGAGTTGCTGTCCTCACGTTTCTCCTCCCGCTTCTCCTCGTGATTGCGTGTTCCGGTGCCCTCGTCGCAGAACCAACGGTGTTGACGCCGATCAGCCCGGACACCCATGACGCCAACAGCGGCGTGCCGCCGGCCCTCGCCGTCGCGATCGGCGGGCAGGTCATGATCGTCTACCGGGCCAAGGGGCCGGACAACAAGTGGCTACTGTACGGGCTGCACGGCTCGGGGACGAACTGGCAGCAAGCGGCCCTGCCCGGCGGGGACTTGACCAGCAGCGGGCAGGCGGGCCTGGAGCCGGCGGGCCTCGCCAGCCACGGCAGCGAGTTCCGTCTCCTGGCCCTGTGGGCCAAGAAGCTGTACACCTGGCGCTGGACCGGCGGCAGTTGGACGGCGCCCGAGCAGATCACCGATGACGCCGAGGGCCCCGGTCTGGCGATACGCCCGGACGGCCAGCCGTTGGTCGTCTGGTTTGGCCAGGGGCAGTTCCACGTCGCCGCGCTGCAAGGCGGGCAGTGGCAGGCCTGCGCCTTCGGTGAAGTGATCCACGCTCCCGGCGGCAACCCCATCACCGTGGACGCCACGGGGGCGACGCACCTGCTGGGCGAATCCGAGGGTCTCGGTGTCGTCGCCAGCCTGGCGGCGAACGCGAACCCGCTGTTGGCGGCGAACTGGCAACTCACCCCGGCCGGCATCCGCGAGGCGTGGACCACGAGTGTGCCGGACGCCGCCGAGGGCATCCAGTACGCCCTCGACTGGGCTACCCAGCGCGTCCACGCTGCGTGGCGGGTGGGCGAGGCGACGACCGTCGGCTGGAGCCCCATGGGCGCGACCACCGCCGGGCAGTGGCACAGCTCCAACTTGCCGGCGGTGGGGGGCATTGCGTCCAGCCGGCACCGCCTGGCCGCCAGCGGCGTCGGCGGGCTCGGGCTGCTGCTCTACGCCTCCAGCGGAACGACCCGGCACGTGCGCTTCCGTTGGGTGACCGAGGCCGGCCCGCAGAGCGAGACGGACCTCATCGGCGGGGCCAACGCGCCGCAGTACAGCCAGATCGGGACCGAGAGCCTGGCCCTGTGCGTGGACTCCCAGGGCACGGCCCACGCCGTGGCCATCGGCAAGCGCGCCGACACGGGCAGCCGCCGGCGGCTATTCTACGCCACGGTGTCCGGCGGCGCGGTCGTGGCGCAGTTGCCCCCGACGCAACCACCCGCGCAGCCGCCTGCTCAGCCTCCGGCGCAGCCCGCCACCACCGAGCCGGCCAGCCCCGTGCTGCTCTCCCAGATGATCAGCGCCCTGCTGCAGCCGGTCAGCCCGGCGGACATCATCCCCGACCCGACCTGCCGCACCGCGCCTGCCATCGAGGGCAACGGGCGGGCGGTCGTGGCCTTCCGCGGCAAGACGGATGGTAACTGGTGGCTGCGTGACCTCGTCTCGACCGATCAGGGATGGGGTTGGAGTACCGTGCCCTTCACCACCCCGCCGAACACCGTAGGGCTGGAAGTGGGCTGTCCGGTGCGGGTGGCGACCCAGGTCGGGCGCGCCGGGCATGTGCTGCTGGCCCACACCTCCGCCGGCCTGTACGTGTGGTCCTGGCTGCAGAACCACCTGTTCGGGCCGCAGATCGTGAACTATGCGCCGACCGAGGGCGGCGTGGTCATGGACGATGAGGGCTTCCCCATTGGTGCGCACGTGAAGGGGAACCAGTTCCGGTGCTATCAGCGGGTCGGCAGCGTCATCAAACTCCTGGACTTCGGCTCGGGCTTCTCCGACCGCGCGGGGGCGACCGTCTGGCGCGACGGCGACGGGGGCCTGCATGTCCTGACCATGCGGCACAACGTGCCCGTCGTGCTGACCCTCAACGGGGGCGGCGATGTGCTGACCGCGGCGAACTGGACCATGCAGCCGACGGGCGCGGGCACCGGCTGGACGTCGGCCATCCCCGACAGCGCGCAGGACCTGCAGTTGGCGGCGGACTGGCCCGGCCGCCGCGTGTGGGCGTCGTGGACTGCCGGGCATCGAATCCATGTGGCGAGTGCCCCGCTGGGGGCGACGGCAGCAGCCCAGTGGCAGCAGCTTGACTTCAACGCGGCACCGCCCGGGCAGGGCGTGCGGCACCGATTGGTCGCCGATGGCCGCGGCACGACCGCGCTCGTGTACTGCGCCGCCGGGGGCCAGCCCTCGACCGTCTACCACCGGTGGGTTACAGCAGCGGGGCTGTCGGGCGCGCTGGACTTGTGCCACCCGCCCTCGACGGTCCTGGCCCCCGGCTTCGCTGAGATGGGCCCCGCCAGCCTGGGCGCGGCCATAGATCACCAGGGCGATGCGCTGGTGTCCATCGTGGGCCGGAAGGCGGCCGATGGCAGCAACGCCCGCGTGCACTTCGCCCGCGTCCCGGCCGGGTTCGCCGCAACCGCGGGAGACGCGATGGCTCTCGCGCAACCGCCCGCTCAGCCCCCGCCCGGCCAACCGGCTCAGCCTGCGACCAGCCAGCCCGCGCTGCCGCCGCCCCCAGCCGAGGCGACGATGGGCTACGCGATGCTGGAGCCCGTCAGCCCGACCGACTACCCGGCCCATACGAGCGCGCGGCCCGTTCTGGCGCGGGATGACGCGGGTGAGGTGCGGATCGTGTACCGGGCCCAGGGGCCGACCGGCTGGCGACCGTACAGCCTGCGGCAACTGGCCGACGGCTGGGACCTGCAGAAAGTGCCGACCGGAAACCTGAGCGCCAACACCGCGGCCGCGCTGGAGTTGCGCAGCCTGGCGGCCGGGGCGGCGGCGCACGGCTTCCACCTCCTGGCCGGCGCGAGCAACCACCTGTACGCCTGGGGCGCCACCGATGGGAGCTGGTCGGCGCCGTCCGAAACGCCCCTTGCGCCGACGGGCACCGGGCTGGCCCTGCGTACCGACGGACAGGCTTTCGGCGGGGCGGTGGACGGCCCCCTCACCTGCTTCCTGTGCCTCGGCGGGGCCTGGACCAGCGCGGCCTGCGGGCCCGTCCTGGCAGACCACGACGGGCAGATCGTCAGCATCGGGCCGAACGGGCAGACGGCCATCCTGGCACAGAAGGACCGCGTACCCATCGTGGCGACGCTGGCCGCGGGGGCCAGCCCCCTGCCGGCGAGCAACTGGCAACTCCAGCCTGCGGACACCGATGCCGACATGACGTCCGGGCTGCCCACCGGGGGTAGCGAGGTCCAGTTCGTCCTCGACCATGCCGGGCAGCGGGTCTACGGGGCCTGCGTGAAGAGCGGGACGATCCATGTGGGGTCGGCGCCGGCGGGGGCCACGGACAGCGCGCAGTGGCACATGGACACCATTCCCGCGCAGCCCGGTGGGGGCATTGTGAAGGCCCGTCTCGCCGGCAATGGCCGCGGGGCCATCGGACTGCTGTACCTGCAGTCGGGCAGCGCCCTGCGGAAGGTCTGGTTCCGGTGGGTCACGGCCGACGCTGTGGGCGCGGCGGTGGACCTGGGGCGCCCCGCGAGCCAAACGGAAGCAGCCGAGTTCACCAGCCTCGGCACCAGCACGCTGGCGCTCCACGTAGACAACAACCACGTCGCCCATGCAGCCGTCGTCGGCAAGAAGCCCGGCGAGACGACGGCTAACATCAACCGCGTCTACTACACCACGGTGACCTACGGCCTGACCGCACCCACGACCCAGACGGCCACCGGGCCGGGGGAGGCTACCGGCGACAAGCCGGACTTTGTGGCGACTGTAGAGTTGGCCGGGAATGTCATCAGCCGGGCGGAGGCGACGGTCCATCGTGCCACCCAGGCGTCTCCCACGATCACGCCGACCATCTCCGTCACGAACCAGGGGGCGGAATACTACGGCGATTTGCACGTGGATGTCACCGTGGACGGGTTGACGATGCACTACCACATTCCGGACTACTCGGGCGGCACGCAGCCGCTGTTCGCACGCGACCAGACGCGCAAGCTGACCAAGATCCCACGGCTGACCTACCGGTACGAAGAGACCGACGACTGGGAGCCCGGACAAACGGAACTCACCCACCCCCAGAGCGCCACCGGGACGACCACCAGGAACATGTACACAGGGCTGGGGCGCAAGACGCTGGCCGTGAGCCTTGACCCCGGCAACCTCGTCACCGAGGCCAACGAGGACAACAACGCCTGCCAGGTTCAGTACGAAGTCTCCGAGGGCCGCACGGCGGAGGACAAGGCGTCGGTGACGCGCCCGACCGGGGCCGCGACCACCGTCGGCTACAACGACCTGGCGATCCTCGGTGGGCGGATCCTGGCCAACACGGAGATTGCGCACATCGGCCTCGTGCAGCGGCCGACCGAGGCCAAGCTCATCGTGGGCAACCCGCGGCAGGCGCGGATGTTCCGCAATGTCCCAGTGGTCGGCCTCCTCGACGGCGTGGAGGCGTTCAACCATACCATTCCGGTCGTGAACGACACGCCCCGGCTGCACGGCTATGAGGCGCGCTGGCTGGGCTTCGGCGGGCCGCTGGAGAATGATGCGGCCGAGCTGTGCGCGGGCTTCCTGAGCGTGCCGCTGGACCTGACGAACGTGGCCCCGGGGGCGCACACGCTCACCATTACGGTAGACCCGCAGGACGGCTTTGCCGACCTGGACCGCGGCAACAACAGCCTCGCCCTGTCCTTCACCGTCAGGCCGCGCGGCGGCACACTAACCGTGACCGTCGTGGACAAGCTCAAGTACGACAACCCGCAGACCCGTGCAACGGCCGGGATCAGCAAGGCCCGCGTGTTCCTGCCGGGGTTGTTCTCCGGCGCGTGCGACGACAACGGCGTGATCGCCATCCCCGACGTTCCGCCGGGCACGTACGGCCCTGAGGCCGTCTGGGGCCACCGGCTGCACTGGGCGCCGAAGTACTGCGACCAGCGCGCCGAGGCGGGCTTCAACCTCGTTACCGACGGTGCGGCCCAGGCGCTGGTGAAGCTCCAGCCGCCGGTCAACCTGGTGCTGCAGCTTGTGGACGCGGCGACCGGGCAACCGATCACCGAGCCGGCGCACGCCAACATCACGTACCTGGGCATGACGCGGCCCGGCTCGCACGTGGACAACTCCTGCGCCCGGCCTGTGATGGCCGGCAGCCAGGTGGTCTTCCGCGACATGGCGCCCGGCTCCTACCAGGTCGTCGCCGGGGCCTATGCCTACGACCAGACGACCCAGACCGTGCTCGTGCAAGACCAGGGCGACGGCCAGTGCAGCGCGACGATCAGCCTGTTGGCGAGGCCGCGCGGGACTATTGCCGGCGACCTGAAGACCCTCGCCGGCAACGCCGTTCCCGGGGCCGCCGTGTGGCTCAGCGGCGCGCCGCGCAGCACCGTGGCCGACGACCAGGGCCACTACAGCATCGCCAATGTCGAGGCGGGCCTGGCCTACACCGTCATGAGTCGCAAGCGCTCCTACGAGAATGGCAAGGCGCAGAGCGCCGCGGTGCCGGCCGACGGGACCGCCACCGTGAACCTGCAGATGGCGCAGATCACCGAGCAGCAGCAGGTATTCAGCTTCGACGCGGTCACCTGGGCGATGCTGGAGAAGTGGCCGGGGTTCGATTTCGGCGGCGGGGTCAGCAACCAGGGCTACGAGGTCTCAGCCCAATTCGGCGAGTTCAAGGCCACCGCCGGGGTGCTGTACCACACCGTCGAGGGGCAGGCGGGGACGACGCTGGACCAGATCATCATCGGGCTTGAGGGCAAGGACTTCTGGCAGTCGGAGGTCCACACGACGTGGAACCCGCTGGACCTGATCAGCAACACGACCGGCACGCTGGAGGAGGCCATCCTGACCCCGGCCTTGGGTGCGCAGGCGGCCAAGGCCACGATGGGCTTTGTGACCAAGTCCGCCGGCCCGATCAACTGGGTCTACAACTACTTCCAGGACGACGTGGACTACACGCACCTGCAGGACGGGGAGGTCGTGGCCGCGTTCTCCAGCCAGAGCGGCCAGGACTACCAGACCACAACGTTGATCCAGATGCCCAGCAGCGCCGCGGAGATCCAGGTGGGCGGGGCGTTCGCCGGCGGGCAGACGGTCGTGCGGTGCGACATGTGCGAGGTGGCGCAGGTGGAAGACGGCGAGGCGCAGGAGTTGGTCACGCTCCGGCGGCGCTTCTACTCGCCAAAGATGGCCGTGTACTACGTCGGACAGCCGGTGGACCTGCAGCAACTGCAGATCACCTTCTACGTGACGGTGCTCAACGAGCACCTGTCGCCCGGGCCGCTGTACGCCAACTCACAGAACGTGCTCAAGTGGCGGCCCTTCGCGACGAGCGACTACAACAAGCTGGTCTTCCACGCCTGGCCCTACAACCCGCTGCCCGAGTAGGCGCCCGGGGATCCTGGGCCGCAGGGGGAGGATGAGACACTCCAGCAGCCAGACGTGGGCCGCGCCCATCGCCGCCGACAGCCCCCACAGCAGTAGCGGCAGACAGGCCGGCGCTCTACTCAACATGATGGACCTCACGCTGCTTGGATGAAGGCCGGACGGCCACCACCTCGCCGGCGCGTAGGCGACCTGCGGGCGGCCGTGAGACGTCTCGCCGCCGGTTGCGGGGCCCCCGTGCCGTCGCCCGCAGACGATCAGAAGGCGTTGAGCCGGTCCGCCTCGGCATGGATGTCCGCCATGCTGGCCGGCGTGAGTTCCAGGCCCAGCTTCGCGGCCAGGTCGCGGCTGACCTGGAGGGTCGTCTCCAGCGCCTTCCGCCGCGGGTGGTCCCGGTCGCCGACGTCCCAAGTGTTGTGCGTGGCGGCGAAGAGATAGAGCACCGGGTGGTCGCGGCGGATCATGTCCGCCACCCACGCCTCGGCGATGGCCATGGTGGCCTCATAGTCACACAGCGCCTCGGGCCGGTAGTCGGGGACGACCCACACGCCCGGCCGCGCCTCCACCGGTTGCAGGCTGCGGGTCACGGTGATCTCGTACAGCTCGAGGTCGCCGGGCACCAGGCGGCACTTCCTGGAGGCATGGTGGGAGAACGGATAGGCGCCCCACCAGAAATGGCCGACCTTCGGGTCCGGGTTGTAGCGCCCCGGCCCGGACACGTAGCACTGCCGGTAGCCCAACTCGTCGAGGATCAGGAAGGTCCAGTCGTTGCCCATGTGGCAGCACGCGCCGTAGTCCTGCGCCTCACGCCCCAGCGCCTGCTCCCAGTGGTCCTTGGCGACGGCCAGCACCTCGCGCTGCTCGTCGTAGTCGTAAAACGACAGCGGGCGCTCCCAGTCGTAGTCCTCGGTGGCGCCGGGCGGGCGGTAGCCGCGCACCTGGAAGTGGACGGCCTGCCAACCACCGCGTCCGGCCATCTCGTTGAAGAGGGCCGGCTGGTGGGCGGCGACCTCCGGCTCCGAGCACAGCCCCAGCCCGGCAAGAAGGTCCTGCTCCTCAAAGAGGTCCACGAGGCCGCGCACGGCCGCCTCGGCGACCTGCCAGGTCTGGTCCCTGCCCCCGCCCGGCTTCTGCGGGGTCTGGCAGTCCATGAAGTAGGTGAAGAAGAGCTGTTGGCGGTTGGTCTGGGTCAGTTGGGGTCGCACCGGAAGGCTCCTGATGGGCTCCGCGGATCAATAGGCGTTCAAGCGGTCGGCCTCGGCGTGTAGCTCGGCCATGCTGCACGGCGTGAACTGCAGGCCCAACTTCTCCGCGAGGGCGACGCCGACCTCGATGGTCGTCTCGACCGCCCGCCGCCGGCCGCTGCTGCGGTCGCCTACGTTCCAGGTATTGTGGGTCGGGTTGTGCAGGTAGAGCACCGGGTGGTCGCGGCGCATCTGGTCCCGCACGCTGGCCTCGCAGATGGCCATGGTGTCCTCGAAGCTCAACTCCGCCTCGGCCCGGCAATCCCGGACCGTCCACGTGTCGGGTTGCGTGGCCGGGATCTGCTCCAGCCCGCGGGTGATCGGGAACTCGTAGAGGTTCAACTCGCCGGGGATGAGGCGGGACTTGCTGCTGCAATGGCGCGTGTGCGGGAAAGCGCCGTGCCACAGGTGGCCGACTTCGAAGGCCGGGTTCCAGCGCCCCGGCGCGGTCACATAGCACTGCTCGAAGCCCAACTCGGCGAGGATGGGGAAGGTGTAGTCGTTGGCCTGGGCGCAGCACGCGCCGAAGCTGTCAGCGGCCACGCCCAGCGCCTGCTCCCAGTCGTCCTTGGCGAGGGCGATGGCCTCCCGCTGCTCGTCGTAGTCGTACCAGGTCATCGGCCGGTGCCAGTCGTAGTCCTCCGTTGCTCCAGGGGGGCGGTAGCCGCGCACCTGGAAGTGCAGCGCCTGCCAGCAGCCGTTGGCGGCCATCTCCTGGAGCAGGGCCGACTGCCGGCGGGCCACCTCCGGCTCCGCACAGAAGCCCAGGCAATGCTGTAGGCCACGTTCAGCGAACAACTCGTACAGGCCGCGCACGGCCAGTTCGGCGATCGCCCACGTCTGGTCCTTGCCCCCGCCGGGCTTCTGAGGCGTCTGGCAGTCCATGAAGTACAGGAAGAAGAGCTGCTCGCGGTTCTGTTGCGTCAGTTCAGGCTTCATGGCATCGCTCCTCACAGCGGCCCCCGCCACGGCAGGCGGCGCAGGATGCGGGTCGAGAGGGCGTAGAGCACATCGCGCGTGCGGTAGCGGTCATCGGGCCGGACGCGGCCGTAGCAGGCCCAGCCGACAGCAATGAGCACGGCCGCCAGCGCGAACAGCACCGCATGGGCATCCACGGTCAGCCAGCCGAGCGGGACATGCCAGCCCCCGCCCGTCTGCAGCAGCGCCCCGGCCAACAGCGGCGCCACGCCGCCGACCAGCCCGATCCAGGCATAGTAGAGCGCCGTATAGGCGGTGTTCTGGCGCACGGGGACCACGTCGTTGAGGAGCAGGCGTCCGGCGCCCAGCGCCGCGCCGTTGAGGGCCATGCCGTGCACGAGATAGAGGGCCGCGCACCACACGACCAGGTGGGGGGCCTGCCGGGGCAGCAGCAGCCAGCCCAGCGGGATCAGCAGCGTCATCGCCGCCGCCGACATCAGGACCGGGCGGCTGCCGACCCGGTCGGCCGCGAAGCCCCATAGCAGCGCGGACACGGCCCCGCCGACCATGATCAGCGCCTCCAGCGTCACCACCACCCCGGAGGGGAGCCCCAGGGCCTGCTTGAGGAACAGCGGCAGGAAGGACAGGTATAGCAGTGTGCCCACGGTGACGCTGCCCAGCCCCGCGAGGTAGAGCACGAAGTTGCGGTCGCGCAGCGCGCCGCGCATGTTGGCGAGATGCTGATCGCCGGGGTCGCGCTGCGGCTGGGGCTGGCCCCCGGGGACCGGCAGCATCGCGAGCACGCTCAACACCCCGAACACACAACCGGCCGCGATCAGCACGAGGAAGACGTGAAGCCCGTGGTGGCCCTTGAGCGCCTGCCCGGCCGCCGCCAACGTCAAGCAGGACACGAGCGTTGTGACCAGCGTCGAGGTCGCGCCGAAGCGACCGCGCACGCGGTCGGGCACCACTTCCTGCAGCCACGGGTACCAGACCGTTTCCGCCACGGCGCGCAGCACGGCGAAGATGGCGATCACGACGACGAGGTAGACGAGGCTCCCGGCATGCCCCCACCGCGCCAGGACCCACGGCAGCAGCAACAGCCCGGCCGCGACGATCTTGCGCGAGCCCCAGCAGGTTACGAACACGCGCTTGCGCCCCAGGCGTGTGGCCACCGGCGCCGACCCCAGCGCCAGCAGGCCCGAGAAGGGGAGCAAGGACAGTAGCAGGCCGATCTGGGCCTTGGGGAGGCCGAGTTCATCCAGGAACAGCAGGAAGACCGGGCCGAACACGGTGAGGTAGGCGAAGACCGCATTGAGGGCGTTATGCCCCACCAACCAGGGCAGACCCCGCAGGCGCACGTCTTCGGGGGGCGTGTCCACTGGGGCATCCGGCACGGGCGAAGCGGTCATTGTGGCAGGTCTCTCTATCGTCATCCCGTTGGCCCCATGCGCCGGCCCCTGCGGGGCGGCACGGGGGACTTGGACGGGGGCCGGAACCCACCAGCTCACGCTGGTGGCAATGTACGCTGGCCCCTGCGGGGCATACGGCAACGCGCAACACGCGCCAACAACAAGGGCCTTGGCCTCGGAGCGAACAGCAGCAGCACACAAGGAGCATGCACAAACGGCTGGGCTCGAGCCAAGACGACAACGACTCGCCTTTCGCCCCGAGGACAGCAACGACTCGCCCTTCGCCCCGAAGGGGCCGACGTACCTTGCCACCAGCGTAAGCTGGTGGATTCCCAGCCCCGCCCCCTCCCTCCTCTTGGCTCCTTCCTCC
>CAZZDO010000047.1:0-18561 GCA_964653205.1 uncultured Armatimonadia bacterium
CGGCGCGAGACCTTCACTTGCACCCTCGACGGCTCACGCTGGCCCTTCCTCGTCCAGGACCCGCCCGGCCCCGCGCGGGGCATTCTGATCAACCTCCACGGCCACTACGCCGACGAGACGCAGATGATGACTGAGGGCATCTACGAGGACGCGTTCGGCAAGCTCCGGCGCGAGTGCTTGCGCCGCAACTGGGCTTATGTGTGTACGTGGTACGGCGGCAACTCGTGGATGGGGCCGGTGGCCGAGGCGGGGATGGTGGATCTCGTCGGGGTGCTTGGGCGGCGCTGGCCGGGCGTGCCGGTGTATCTGCAGGGCGGCTCGATGGGCGGGACGTCCGTGCTGATCCTGGCCCTGCGCCAGCCGCAACTCTTCGCCGGGGCCGTGGCCCGCTGCCCGGCGTCGGACATCGAGGCCTACTACGACTGGGCCCTCGCCCGCGCGCCCGGGAACGCGACACTAAGGAACATCACCGACGCCATCCGCATCCACTACACCGCCGACGGGCACGACTTGCGGCAGGAACTGCAGGCCCGGTCGGTGCTGCAACACGCCGAGCGCCTGACGATGCCCGTGCAGCTCTGCCACGGGGCCGCCGATGCGCTCATCCCCGTGGACTGGACGCGGCAACTGGCCGAGAAGCTGAAGGGGTTGGGACGAAGGGTGCAATACCAGGAGATCCCCGGCGGCGGCCACGATTCCCCGGTGATCGGGGTGGACTGGGCGCAGGCGCTGGACTTCGTCAGCCCGTGACGCAACCTGACTGGCACTGAAGGCAACCTCGCGATGGACAACACCCACGGGCGCCGGCGCGCCCGGCGGCTCTCCTGGCTGTTCTGCCTCACGCTCACCACGGTGAGCGTGCTGCACGCGCTCCTGCTCGTCACGGTCCGGCGCCTCGTGCCGGAAAGCCACCTGCTGGGCTACCTGCTCGTCTACGCGCCGCAACCGCCGCTGTTGGCGCCGCTGGGGGCGTTGGCGCTGCTGTGCCTGTTGCTGCGCCAGCCACGCCTCGCGCTGGTGAACATGGGCGTCCTTGGCGTTGCCATCGTCCTCGTCTTGCCCCCCGTCTTGCCGCATCGTCCGCCCCGTCACAACCCCGCGCAGCGCCTCCGCGTCGTGACCTGGAATGTACACGGCGAGGACCGGCACCTGGCGGAGATCCAGGCGACGCTGGCGCGGCTGCAACCGGACGTCGTGTGCCTGCAGGAGGCGCAGGAGAAGGCGTTCGCCCAGGCTCTTCCCGGAGCGCAAGCGGACCACACGCACGAGGTGCGCACGTTGACGCGGGGTCGCATCGTGAGCCGCCACACCTTCCCGCTCGGCTCGCCGGGTACCTGGCGCTGGGGCCTGAGCACCGACATTGAGCTGCCACAGGGGCGTCTGTCGGTGCTGAACGTACACTACGTGGTGGGCGTGCGGCATCACGTCGCGCAGGCGCGCCAGGGGCTGCCCGACCGCATCGAGGACGCCCGCGAGACCTCCAACAAGCGCGTGCTGGCCTGGCTGCGAGAGACGCGGGGACCGCGCATCGTCTGTGGGGACTTCAACACGCCGCCGGGGGCGCGGCTGTATCGGGACTTGCGCGCCGAGGCGCAGGACGCCTTCGGCCGCGCCGGCCTGGGCTGGGGCTTCACCTTCTCCCGCCGCCGGCCCATGATCCGCATTGACTACGTGTGGTGCGCCGGGGGCGTCATGCCGGTCTCGTCGCGCGCTCGCGACGGCGAAGTCTCCGACCACCGCCTCGTCGTGACGGACCTCATCCTGCCCCGGTAGTCACGCCCGGTCACCCGTTCGCGAACACCTTGCGGTCGCGCTTCACATTCGGCAACGCGATGCGCTGATCCATCAGCACGCTCTCGATCCCCGCGAAGCCGATCTCATGCACGGCCACCCAGTCCTCGTCGGTGCAGTGCGCCTTCGGCCCGCCGTCCAGGTTGTCCGCGATCTGCCCGTAGGCGACGGTAAACACGCTGGCGTTCTCGGGCATGCCCAGCGCCGCCAGATCCACCGGCCCTTCCTTGGTTCGCGCGAAGGGCGGGATGTAGATGCCCGCCCGAACCAGGCCCTCGCTGCCGATGACATCACAGTAGAAGGTCCCGTGCTCCCCGTTCGCGCCGATCTGCGTTCCCAGCACCCCGTTGGCGAACTCGATGGTCATCGTGTCCACGGCGGGCTCGGGCTCGTAGCCCTCCGGGACGCCACCCTCGGGGACATGCCCCCGCGCGTAGACCGCCGTGGGGCAATAACCGGCGAACTGGCAGATGAGGTCCGTCGTGTGGCTGGCGAACGACAGGAAGCTGTGGCCGCAATAGCCCACGACCTGCTGGACTTCGCCGATCAGGCCCCCGGCCACCAGCTCCTGCAGCCGCAGCACGTGCGGGGCCCAGTGGCGCGAATACGAGACCGTGACGGGGATGCCCTTGGCCTGCGAGAGCGCGACCATCTCGTCCATCTCGGCGAGCGAGCAGGTCGGGGGCTTCTCCAGGAACACGGCCCGCGGCCCGGCCTGCAGCACTTCCTGCATGACCGCGAAGTGATGCGGGCCGCGCACGCACACCGCGACGATGTCGAGTTCCTCGGCCGCGAGCATCTCCGCGGCGCTGGCGTACTCGCGGTAGTCCGGCGGCAGCAGCGCGCCCCACTTGGTCTTGAAGTTGTCGCGCCGCTCCTCCGACAGGTCCGCCACCGCCGCCAACGCAACGCGCGGGTTGTGGACGATGCCGGCGATGTGGCAGTAGCTGTTGGGATCCTCGGGCTTGCCGTAGCCCTCGGCGATGGAGCCGATACCGATGAGACCGACCGTGTACATGCGTTTCTCCTTGTCGCTATCCGTCAACCAGCTGTTCCGCCAGCCACGCATACGCCAATTGCCGCGGCGACTGGTTGAACGAGTGTTCCGACGAGTGGAAATGGCACGCGAACTTCCCTTCGGCCCCCAGCAGCTTGTAGACGCTCTCCACCTGGACGTACAACTCCGCGAACGGCTCGAAGATCGGGAAGCATACGTCGTTGCCCACGGCGCTGATGTTCAGGCACGCACGCGGGGCGATGAGCGCGATGATCTCGTGGAAGTCCACGGGCGCGGGCAGGCCCTGGCGCCAGTATTCACGGAGCTTCGGGAAGTGGACGTACTCCCCGGCGTGATGACGCGACCAGTTGAACTTCAGCGGGTCGGCCGCCCAGACGGTGATGCCGCAACTGGACACCGCCGCCCGGATGCGCTCATCCATCGCGGCGAGGAAGACGGCCCCGTAGCCCCCCAGCGAATGCCCGATGCAGCCCAGGCGGCTGCCGTCCACCTCGGGCAGGCTCTGCAGCACATCCAGGCCCAGCCGGTGGTCGAAGATGTCCTTGCCCATCTCCGACCAGTGCGGGTGGCGCTCGTAGAAGGGTCGCGGATCATACGGCGCCTCACCGGGCTTGAGGCGCTCCCCGGCGCAGAAGTGATCGGGCGCGAAGGTGATGAAGCCCTTGCGGGCCAGATCAATCGCCGTGCCGTTGGAGCCTCCGGGCTTCAGCCCGCGCCCCAGGCACGCCTCCTTGGCGTCGGCGGTCGTGCCGTGGATGCACATCACGGCCGGCGCGGGCTCCGTCAGCCCATCGGGGATGACGAGATAGGCGAATATGCGGTCCTCCGGCTCGGCCAGGAAGCTGAGCTTGCGGATCGTCAGCCCCTCCTGCCGCGTCTCCTCATGCCACTGCAGGTCGAGGTCGTTGCCGTTGCCGTTTCCCCCTCCCGGCGCTCGCTCGCGAGCGCATGGGGAGGGGGCAGGGGGTGGGCCGCCGTTCGCCTCCCCCAACAGCCCCACGAACGCCTCCTGTATCTTCTCCCGCCGTTGCGCCCACAGCGCCGGGTCGGCTTCGTGCCACGGCGCCTCCAATATGTCCTTCATGAACTTGCCCACATCATGCCTCCGGCCTACCGCTCACGGGTAGTCGAATTTCATCACGAGGTCGAACAGCGAGACCGCGCCGGTGCGGAAGCGCACCGCGCGCCAGAGCGCCTCGCCGGTCTCGCTGCTGGTCGCCGCGCCGATCTGCAGGGCGTTGCGCCCCGCCGGCGAGGGGTCCGTGAACTTGCCCGTGGAGTCCAGCGCGAGCTTCCCGTCCACCAGCACCTTCAGGTCCTGCCCCTGCAGTTCGAGGCGGTAGGTGTGGAAGTCGTCGGTGGTGTTCATGTCATGGCGGGCATGGGTCGAGTACATCTCGATGTGGTCGGGCATGATGCCCACACGGTCGCAGGCCACGCCGTTGGAGATGATGATGTTGTTGCGGCCCGAGACCGCCTTGACCTCAATCTCCGCCACGGCCGCGCGGTCAGGGCCGGCGTTCCAGGCGTACCAGTAGTACAGGTAGTTGCCCGACGCCTCGCCGCGGTCGGCGATGAGCAGCGCGCCGTCCTTGATCTCGCTGGTGACGTCGGCGCCGGGGTGGTCGCTCGTCCACGGCTGGGCGGGCTTCTTGTCGCCCGTCCACGTCACCTCCCAGGCATCCGCCGCCCCGGCCGGGGCTGCGGTGTATGCGACCTGCGCCTGGTTCTCGCCGGGCTTCACGAGCTTGACGGGCACCGCGTATTCCCACCAGCCGCCCGCCGCCTTGCCCTCGGCCAGGGCTATCCCGTTGAGCGTCGCCTGCGGCGCGCGCGGGCCCGGGCACATCAGGCACAGCGTGACGGTGGGCTGGTCGGCCTCAGTCTTGGGCGGCTGCTCGCCGAGGTAGATCGGCACGCTCACCGGCTTTTCGGGCGCGAGCGTCATGGGGTTGTCAGGGCTGAGCAGCGGGAGCGTGCGGTAGGCCGTGCCGCCCTTGAGGTACATGTCGGGCGAGTAGTTGCGCACGGTCACGAAGTACGTCTTGTCCAGCTTCGCCAGCGTGGCGGGGTCGCCGATCTCGCGGAGCATCGGCGCCTTGGGGCTGAAGAAGTTGAACAGATACACGCCGTCGGCGCCGCTCTGCCACACGCGCGCGGCGCGCGCCCGGTAGGCCTCCGGCGCGTTGCGCTTGTAGGGCGGGCCGTCCGCCCGCACGCGGCTCTCATCCAGCGACGGATAGACCGGCACGTTGTACTTGTGCCCGAGCGCCACGAGCGTCTCCCACGGGTTGAACTGGAAGTAGCCGCCGCCGATGAGGAGGTCCACGAGGTCCTCGGCCAGCCAGCGTTCGAGGTCCAGGCCGACGCCCCTGCTGTACGCGACTGAGTCCGGCACGCGCATGGCGATGAGGATCGGCCGGCCGCGCTTGCGCCCCTCTTCATCCGCCATCGCCCGAATGCGCCGCATGAGGTCGGTCATCATGTCCAGTTCGGCCTGGCTGGCCTGCCCGCCGTAGCCCACCGACTTGAAGTAGGCCATGTGGCGGAAGAAGTCCATCTCCACCCCGTCCACGTCGTAGTTCCGGCAGACCTCCTGGAAGAACCTGAAGGCCAGGTCGCGGATTTCGGGGCGGGTGTAGTCTACTGAACTCCACGGCGCATGGGGCGATCGATTCGCGAGCGAGCCGATGAGCCACTCGGGGTGCTGCTCCTTCAGCGGCGGGAAGAGCGGGTAGGGGTTCTGCGGGCTGTGGCCCGTGTCGTGGGTATCGTTCATGCGCATCGAGAAGAAGCATTCGATCTTGCTCGCCTTGGCGAAGTCCACGATCATCTTCAGCGCGTCGGTGCCCTGATTGATCAGATCGCGCGCGATGTTGCGGGTGCCGGGCACGAACTCCTTGCCGCTCTGGACCATGGGGTGCTCCAGCACCGTCCCGACCTTCGTGTCATGGGTGAAGTAGCTGAAGCCCGAGCTGATCGGGCAGTAGAAGAGGCTGTCCACCTGCGACCCCACCAGCGGCGAGGTGCGTTTGGCGAGCACGTTCTCAGCGGTGACAGCCTCGTCTTTGGGGTAATAGATGACGACATTCCCATCGTCGTTGAGGATGATGCGGCGCTGGCGGTGCGCCAGCTCATGGCGCTTGGCCACGAAGGCGTCGGGCGCGGCCTGAGCGAGCAGCGCCGTCGCCAGACATACGGCCACTCCGCAGATGAGCATCCACATGCGCATGAGAACCTCCTGCGGGTTCGAGGACGAACCCGCCTACGCGATGACGACGATCTGGTGTCCCTTGAGTTCCGGCACCACGAACTCGACGTACGCGCCATTCTGCGTGAACTCCAGGGCCTGCCCCTGTGGCTCGAGGGTCACGCTCGCGGGGACGCGCGCGTCTCCGCGGACCGATACCTTCACGTTGTAGAGCGGGATGACATCCTCGATGATGTCGAACTCTCGCCCGCGCCGCTCGGGGATGTAGTGCAGCAGGTGCACGATCTGCCGCGGCGGGTCGGACTGCACGTTCAGCGACGCCTGCAGCGTGGACGGGCCCTCGACGCGCAGGGCGGGCTCGGGCATCAGCATCTCCAGTGCGCCCCGGACCAACTCCTTGCACCACAGCGGCGCCTTGGCTTCATACGTGCCGAAGAGCGGATGCATGAAGTAGATGCAGTTGCCGGTGCGGACCGCGCCGGGATACGAGGCCGGGCCCTCGGCGGGTGTGTGCCGGTGCGAGCAGAAGTGCTCCCAGGTGCGATTGAAGTACGGCTGCTGCATCTCGGCGAGAACCTCCGCGCCCTCGCCCGGTGCGACCTGCCGCCCCTTGTTGTACATGACCTGCCCGGCCTCGGGGCGGCTGCCGCCGAGCTTCCCGGCCACGATGAAGTCCGGCGAGTACGGCGCCTCGCCCAGGTCGTCCAGCCGCAGGCTGCGGAGGTTGAAGCGCGCCCCCTCCGGGTTCAAGCCGGACTGGTATGACAGCATCACGGCGCCGCCTGCTTCCACGAACCGGTCCACGGCCTCGGCCAGCCTGTCATCGCACGGGATCTCGTCGGGCAGGATGAGCAGCTTGTACCGGCTCAGGTCCGACCGGCTGTCAACGATATCGAACTGCTGGCGCAGTTCCTGCAGGATGCGGGTGGCGCCGATGATCGCCGGCCGCATGGCGCCATGCCCGCCGCCGAGGAACTCCTCGGGCGTGAAGACGCCGATGTCGGCGACCGGTTGCGCGTCGCGGCACCAGGGCTCGACCGCCGCGATCTGGCTGTAGACGCTGCCGATCAGCTTGTACGTCTCGGCGTCAATCTTGCCCGACGGGTGGAGCTGGTCGCCGACGGAGCACTGCGCGCCCATGGCCACCATGTTGAAGCACTCGAACTCGAGCGCCGGCTGGTTCTTGAAGGAAGAGAAGTCACCCCATGAGGTGTGGAACTTCCCGGTCATGCCCATGGTCGGCACGCCGAGCGTCCGCGCGTAGCGCTGCGCCACCGGGAAGTGCATGTAGCCCCACCCGCCGCTGGGCAGCGACTCCAACTCCAGGTGGGTGTAGTTGTGCAGGATGCCCCGGTGGTAGGGCCCTACGTGGCCGCCATTGTAGAAGATCGTCGCCTCCGGCTGCACGCCGTGCACGGCCGCGGTCAGGCGCTCCTCGAACTTCAGCAGCACCTGGTCGGCAAAGGTCTTGCGCTGGTCGGCACCGGACGGGTCCATCCCCGCGGCGATCATGTCGCGCTTGCAGTTCTCGCAACTGCACGGGGTGGGGAAGACAATGTCGAAGAAGAAGCCATCGCACGGCAGCGTGTTGCAGACCTCTACGGTCTGCTGCTCCAGGAAGTCCACGTAGGGGCTGTTGAGGCACATCTGCCGGTAGAAGCCCGCCTCGTACGGCTTCGTGCCGATGATCGCGCCGTTCTCGTCCACGACGAGCCACTCGGGATGCTGGCGGGCGGTGAAGTGATCCCAGCGCACGGTGATGTAGATCGGCACGCGGATGCCGCGCGCGTGGCACGCCTCGATCTGCTCGGCCAGCAGGTTGCACGTCAGGTGCGGGTGGCGCCGCTCGGGGAACGCGGATGTGTCGTGATACAGCCAGCCGTGGTGGCAGCGCGAAAAACACGTGACGGAGTTCACGCTGGCCGCGGCGAGCGTGTCGGCGAATTCATTCGCGTCAAAGGCGGCGCCGATGCCGGGGATGGCTTCGCTGGTGTGGAAGTCCAGGTGGACCTGACGGAAGTTCAGCTTGAGCATGGAGTTCCTCTCGCAGTCACAGGGAGTTCAGCCCGAGCCGAGACGGCCGGGCGGAGTACTGTTGGACATGACCGGCGAGAGGACCTGCAGTGTTGGCCCGTCGAGCGGGGAAGCTACAGCGTGGCGGTTAGTGTCGTGCCCGGGGCGGGGAGCTTCAGGGGCTTGCGGGGGACGAGATAGACGCGAGTGGCCGTCTGCTCAGGCACGAGTTGGCTGACCGTGGCGTCGAACGGGCGGCCGCCGGCGAGGCTGACCTGTGCCTTCATGCCGACCGCGAGGCGCGCGGCGTCCCGGGCGGGGGCATCACAGACGAGGCGAGAGCCGCCGGCTTCGCTCACCACTGCCAGCACCGCGCCGGCCTGGACCCTCTGGCCCGGGCGCACCGTCAGTTCGCGCAGCATGCCCGCGACCGGCGCTTTGACAGCCAGCTTCCCGATCTCTGCCTCGAGGGCCGTCACGCGTGCCGTGGCTTGCTGCACACGCTGGCGCCCCTGGGTCATCATCGCGACCGCGGGCGTCTGGCGTAGCTTCTCGAGGGCCGCACGCGCCTGCTTGAGCGTCTCGCGCCCGCTGGTCACACGCCGCCGCAGCAGGTCGAGCTGCGCGATCTCCGCGTGCCTCTGCTGCCGCGCCGCACGGGCCTGTTCGAGCCTGGCCTGGGCCTCAGCGTTGCGCCGGTACGCGGCCTGGTACCGGGCCGACACGTCGTTGAAGCCGGCCGATGGCTTGCCGGTGTGTGCGGCCGCCCCCTGGACGCGGTTGAACTCCTGCGAAACGTTCTGGAAGGCCAGGGACGCGCTCTCCGCTTCCGCCCGGGCTGCCTGGAAGGTCTCCAGCACTGTCGCGAGTTCGGGCCTCGTCTGCTGGAACGCGTCCAGCTCCGCCTGCATGCGCTGCTGCTTCTGCGCGCACTGCTGAGCGTAGGTCTCGGCGCCCTGCAGCCGATCACGCAAGGGCGGGTCGCTTGCCTTCTCGGCCAGGCCCTTGACCCGCTCGAGTTCCTTGCGCGCAGCGTCGAGCGCTCCGCGCCGGGTCGGTGCATCTAGCTGTAGGAGCAATTGCCCCTGGACGACCGGCTGGCCCTCCGGCGCGGCCAACGCCATGACGGTAGCCTCGCCCGGCGCCGTGGCCTGATGATCGCGCGCCGCCTCGACACGGCCTTGCAGCGACAACCCCAGAGGCTCTTCCGGCGTGACGGTTGGCTTTCCGGTCAGCTTCCCCGCGGGTTTGGCCACGTGCTCGGGCGGCACTGCGCCGGCGGGCTGCCGCGGCACGAGGTGGCCGGTCAGATACAGCCCGACCAACACGCCGATCAGAAGAACCGCCGCGAGGGCCACCACAATGTTCCGTTGGCTCTTGCTCACCGTGACTCGCTCTCCGTCATGTCGGCTGGCTCCGCGCCCGACCTGGTGTCAGCCCGGCCCAGGTAGGTCACGCGCTCGTCGGCAACGGCCGCGCGCCGCGCCAGATCGTGGAGTTGAGGCGGGAAGTGGGGCAGTTGCGGCAACTCCTCGAGCGCCACCCACCGCACCTGCCGGTCCTCGGGGGCCGCGGCGGCCGTGCCGGCCGCGACCAGGTGCGCGCTGAAGTACAGCTCCAACTCCACGCCGCGGTGGGTCTGCAGTTCGCGATAGGCCAGCAGGCTGCCCGCCTGCACGTTCAGGTCAGCCTCCTCGCGGACCTCACGCTCGACGGCCTCGGCCAGGGCCTCGCCCTCCTCCACCCCACCACCCGGGGGCACGAGGTAGCCCGGGCGCCCGCGCCTGGTACTGACGAGCAGCACCCGCCCGGCGTCCACGATGATGGCAGCAACTCGAACGCGCATCGGCTCACCATCCGGGCCCGGAACCTAACCGGGCTGCAACTCGATGACCGGCAGTTCCGCCGGGCAGTTGACCCGCACCGGCGGCGTCACCGTCCCCACCCCGCGCGAGATGTAGATCTGCATGCCCCGGTACGGGTACAGGCCGCTGACATAGCCATGGCTCGAGATGTTCACGACAGGTCGCCCGCGAGGCAGGCAGACTTGTCCGCCGTGGGTGTGGCCAGCCAGCCACAGCCGGGCGCGCGGGTCGTACGCCTGCTGGACGTAGTCGGGGTTGTGGCAAATGACGATGGCGACCTCATCGGCGCCCACGCCCTCCAGGGCGGCCCCCAGGTCCGGCTGGCCGGCCCACGGGTCGTCCAGCCCGGCGACCACGATCGTCTTGCCGCCGCGTTCCAGCCGCACATGGCGGTTGGTCAGGTTCGTGATGCCGGCATGGGCCATGGCCCGGGATGAGAATTCGGCGCCTTCCCAGTGGTCATGGTTACCCAGGACCGCGTAGACCCCCAGGGGCGCGTGCAGGCCGCCCAGGGCGTGCCAGACGGACGGGATGTACTTCCGGTCGCGATGCACGTAGTCCCCGCCCAGAGCGATGATGTCGGCGTGCTGCTCGTTGGCCAGATGGACCACTCGCACGACGCGGCGCTCGGACATGTAGGGGCCGCGATGGATGTCGGCCAGGAAGGCGAGGCGCAGGCCGGCGAACTCCGGCGGCAGGCCCGGCACGTACACAACCGGGTTCGTGACGTGCAACCGACGCGCCTCCCAGAAGGGCAGAATGAGGACCACGAGCACCAGCAACAGCAAGCCGAGGCGTAGCGCTGGCCTGCGCCACCGCCGGCGAAGTGGGCTGTCTGCATGCTGGCTGGTCATGTGCAGTGGGACGGCATTCCCGTGGCTGGCGTTTGGCTCTGAGGAAGGAACGTCCGGGGCCGGGCCCTCGCCTCCCGCCGGCCTCGCGCGCCGGGCCGACCCGCGTCAGAAGGTGATCTTCTGCCGGTGGATGTGAATGCTCTGCAGCAGGCCCACGGCCGCCATCATCGTCAGCATGTTGCTGCCGCCGTAGCTGACAAAGGGCAGGGGCATGCCCTTGACCGGCATCATGCCCAGGGTCATGCCCACATTGACGACAATGTGGACCAGCAGCATCGCGGTGATGCCGCTGGCGATCAGCCGCCCGGCCGTGTCCTTGGCGGTCGCGGCGATGCTCAGGGAGCGATAGAGCACTAACCCAAAGATGGCCAGCAGCGCCACCGACCCCACGAAGCCCAACTCCTCACCCACGACCGTGAAGATGAAGTCGGTCTCCTGTTCCGGCACAAACCGCAGCCGGCTTTGCGTGCCCTTGAAGAGCCCCTGGCCGAAGACATGACCCGAGCCAATGGCGATGAGGGACTGGCGCAGGTTCCAGCCTTGCCCGCGCGGATCGGCCTCGGGGTTCATGAAAGCGGTCAGGCGTTCCTTCTGATGCGGGCGGATGATGTTCAGGCCCCAGGCCGCCGTAAAGAGCATCAGGAAGGCAAAGGCAATCGCCCCGAGATGCGTGACCTTCGCCCCCACCGCAAACAGCATGGTCAGCCAGACCAGGAACAGGAGTACCGGCGTCCCGAGGTCCGGCTGCGCCAGCACCAGGAGCGTCGGAACGCCCACGTAGGCCAGCGAGGTGAGCACCAGCCCGAAGTCATGGGCTTCTTCCTCACGGGTAGCCAGGAACCCACCCAGGAACAGGATTAGGCCCAGCTTGAGCAACTCGGCGGGCTGCACGTTGAGCGGACCGAGGGGGATCCACCGCTCGGCGCCCTTGACCAGGTGCCCGGTGAACAGCACCACCACGAGCAAGAAGGTGCAGAAGCCCAGGAACGGCATGGCGAGGTTGACCAGCCGGTTGTAGTCCACGATGGTGACCGAGGCCAACAAGACCAGGCCCAGGGCAACCCAGACCAGCTGGAGCATGAGCTTGCGCGCGCCCATCTCGGCCCGCGTCGCGCTGTAGATCATCAGACAGCCGACCACGGTCAGCAAGAGGACCGCGACCAGCAGGGTCCAGTCCAGGCGTTGTGTGAGCTTACGGGGCAAGGGTACTGACCTCTCCGAGTGTGAACGCCAATTATAGCACAGATCGTGCCGCGGGGGGGCCGGTTCCGCTGCGTGGACTGGCCTGCCCACAGTGGCCGTTGCCGTACCCCTTGACAGTCAGGGAGGCGATGGCTATAATCAATTATAGTGTTAGGTATAATAGTTGAATATAAGGGAGAGATTCAGATGGTTGGTAGCTTGGAAGTCACATGTCGCAACGTCGGAAAGACCCGCTTCTGCGGTGAGGCCCGGGGCCACACCAGTTACTGTGACGTCGTCCCCGAGATGGGTGGCGAGGACTCGGGGATGCTCCCGCCCGAGAGTCTGCTGGCCTCCCTGGGCAACTGCCTGGGCCTGGCCGTCGCTCTCACCTGCAAGAGCAAAGGGATTCCCTACGAGGGCATGGAAGTCAAGGTCACGGCCGATCTGGTTGAGGAGGGCAAGCGCCTGGACAACTTCCGCGTCGAGGTCAAGATGCCTCAGCCGCTAGACGACCGCCAGCGGGCGATCGTCGAGAGCGCCAAGAATCTCTGCAAGGTCGGCCTCACGCTGGCCCATGGCGCAAGCGTTGAAGAAGTGGTACTCTAAGCCGCACGAAGAGGAGACTGATCGTCGGTGTGGAAGCATATGGTAGTTCTGATCGTCGCCCTGAGCGCGTTCCTGCTGGTCGCCGGTGGCTGCCCGCGGCCCGCCGGCAGTCCGAAGCCCTCCGCGGCCCAGCCGGAACCAGCCGCGGCCCCGACGGCGGCAGCCGGCACTGACATCGCGTGGCTGAAGTCTCTCCCCGAGGGCAAGCAGGCCGCGCAGAGCCAGCAGAAACCCGTCGTCGTGGACTTCTTCGCCACCTGGTGCGGCCCGTGCCGCGCGATGGACGAAGAGACATGGCCCAACCCCGAAGTGGCCGCGGCGGTCGCGAAGTTCGTCGCGGTGCGCCTCGATGTGGACGCGAACCAGGATGTCGCCAATGAGTACAGCATCAGCGGCATTCCCACCGTCGTGGTGCTGGATGCCGGCGGCAAGGAAATAGACCGGCACGTGGGCTTCGCCACCCCGGAGGAACTGCTGACGCTGCTGCGCAAGCATAGCCCATGAGTCCCGACTGCCAGAGCATGAGCACAACGGAGGGCCTCGCGGCACGATGCCGTGGAGCCCTCCTGCCACTGGTGGTGGCCGGGGTGCTCGCCACCGGTCTCGCCCACGCCCAGGCTCCCACGGTCCTCGTCAACGGCCGCCCGCTGGCCGCCGAACACGCCGCCCTCAATCGCGGCGGCGCTCTGCTGCTGCCGCTGCGCGCTCTGGGCGCGGCCCTGGGGGCGGAGGTGCAGTGGTACGCGGACGAGCGGAAGGCGGAACTGCGGCGGGGGGACAGCCTGGTCGAGTTGTGGATGATGACGCCCGTGGCCCAGGTCAACCGCAACCCCGTGCAACTCGCCAGCCCCCCGGTGCTGCAAGCAGGGACAGCCTACCTCCCGTTGCGTCTGGTCAGTGAGGCCTTCGGGTGCGCGGTGCGATGGGACGCCGCCACGCGCACGGTCAACGTCGGCTCCCCCCCAGACACCTGCGGGGCCCAGTCAATCAACGGGCCTGCAGCTTGTAGCCCACCCCCGGCACCGTCACAATGATCTCCGGCTCTTGCGGCCGGCGCTCGATCTTCTGGCGCAGGCGCCCGATGTGGACGTCGAGGGTCCGCGTGGTCATCTGGCTGTTGTAACCCCAGACCTCCTCGAGCAACTCCGCGCGTCGCACCGCCCGGCCCGCCTGGCGCGCCAGATGCTCCAGCAACTCGAACTCGCGGGGGGTCAGGTTGACTGGCTCGCCACGCACCAGCACTTCATGGCGGGCCGAGTCCAGATGCAGCTCGCCGACGGCTACCGCCGGGCGCACATGCCCGTTGGCATACTCCTGGTCGCGGCGCAGGTGGGCGCGGATACGGGCGAGGAACTCCCGGGGGGACATCGTCGCCGCCACGGCATCGTCCGCGCCGGCTTCCAGCACTTCAGTCACGGCCGCCTCCGGCGTGTCGCGCAGGGCCACGAGCAGGGGCCGGCTGGTTTGGCCGCGGAGATGAGTGCAGATCTTGGGGAGGTCGCGGGGCGCGGCATTCTCGCACAGGACCACAATGTCGGCGGCCCGCAGCAGGTCCAGCAGGCGCGGGTCGCGCAAGTCCGGCAGGGCCGTCGTCTCAAGCAGCCCGGCGCCACAGTGCGCGTGCAACTCACGTTCGAGGTCGGGAAGGCATCCGATTAGCAGCACCTGCTTGCCCATGGCTCTCCGAGGCGGACCTGCGGACCGCATGGGCAATCAGGTGGCTAGGTCCCCCGCTGGCGGCGCTCCATGAAGCTCATGATCTCCGACAGGCGGAAGCGACGCTGATTGCCCGGCGTCCGATAGCATTTGAGCACGCCCCGGTTGGTGTACCGCCGGACGGTCGTGGGACAGACATCCAGCAGGATGGCTGCCTCTTCCAGCGAGAGCACCGGGTCCATCAGGCGTTGGACCAGCTCCTCACGGTTCTCGGTGACACGACCTGATCGTCTCGGGGGCGCGGCGGCTGCCTCGATGTCCAGCGGCAGCACCTGCTGACGGAGGTCGAGAGCCTCGAGCTTCTCGCGGACCTCATCCTTGCCCACCGTCAGCCGCTCCAGTATCTGCTTCGGCTTCGCGGGGCCGGACTTGAGGGTGGCGCCCTCCGGGTCGCCGGGCGTGGCGGCAACGGCCGGTGCTGCCGGCGCCTCAGCCTCGTCGGCCTCCGGGCCTTCGGCCTCGCGGGCCTCCTTGAGTACCTTGCTGATCTGCCGATCCCGGTACTTGCGCCATTCGTGCATCAACATGGTCTGCTATCCTCAGTGCTACAGGGTAGTGCGTGCATCGCCCCGGGCAGCGGCCGGGCCACAGCCCGCTACCGCCGCAACCAGGCGACGAAGTTCAGTATGAGCGTCAACACGATGCTGACCAGAATCATCGTGGCCAGCGGGAGGCTCACCACGAGGCCCGGCCGCCGCACGACGAGGTCCCCGGGCAAGGGTCGCCAGGTCAGGCCGAGACGTCCCGCCAGCATCAGCCCCAGCCCGAGCAGCGCCAGCCCCAGCCCCACAATCAGTACCGCTCGTCCGGCTGCCTCCACCCCGCCAGTCCTTTCCCTGCTGCAACGCCGCGGCTCCTGATGGCCGCCGGCTCGCTACAGCTGACGTATGGTGGCCACCGCCTCGTTCAGGAGGCGGTGGTAGTCCTGCAGGCGCTGCTGCTTGGCGGCGCCCTGGTCAATGTAGTCCAGGCCCGCCAGCGCCGCCTCGGCGGCCAGGCTGTACGCCAGCTTGCGCTCCAGGTGATTCGCCTTCAGGGTCACCGGTGGGACGACGCTGCTCACGAACCCCAGGATGTCCTGCACCTGCTGGCGGAAGTCGTTGAGAGCCAACCAGACCTCTTCGCGGTAGACGCTCTGGCCGGACAGATACGCCGCCAGTTCCGCCTGGGTCCGCTCGCAGGTCTGCAGCAGCGACTCGTCGGCGGCACGCATGATCTGCTGGTAGCGCTTCTCGGCCATCGTCGAAGAGCCGCCGGCGCGCAGCTTGGAGGCCTCCGCGAAGCAGATGAAGCCCTCACGCTCGCGCCCGGCGGCCAGATACAGGTCGCCCAGCCGGTCCAGCACGTCGGCCCGCTGCGCCCCCTTGGTCAAGCGCACCGCCCGGTCGTAGGCATTCTCCGCCTCGGCCCAGGCCTGGCGCTGGGCCTGCAGGTCGCCCAGGCGCACGTACAGGCTGGCATCCTGGGGCGCATGCTGCAGGGCCTCGGTCAGGATCTCGGCGGCCCGTCGCGGCTGTGACTGGCTGGCGTACAGCGCCGACAGCCCCAGGTACGCATACAGGTTCTTCGGCTCGCGCTTGATCACGATCTCGTACTCGTCGGCGGCCTTGCGCCACAGCCCGGACTGCCGCAGCAACTCCGCGAGGCGCAAGTGAGCCGCGTTGAGCGAGTCATCTTCGGCCAGGGCCCGCTGCAGCCACGTGCGCTCCGCGGCGGGGTTCTGGCGGGCCTTCTCCAGTTCAGCCCACATGGCATAGACGTGGCCCTTAGCGTCGCCGGCGTCCTGAGCCTTGACGAGCATCTCCTCGACGCGCTTGAAGTCGCGCTCCTTGAGGTACTTCTCGGCGGCGGGCAGGTAGGGCGAGGGCGGGCGCGGGGCCGGCGGCGCCGTCACGGGAGCCGTGGGTGTGGTCGCGCCTAGCGTAGTGGGCGGGGGCGGCGTGGCAGGAGTAGCCGGCTGGACCGGAGTGGCCGGGGCCTGGGGGCCGACGGGCTCGGCGCCCGGCTGCGCCGGCGTGGCCGGGGCCACGCCGGGTTTGGGGCCTTCGCCGCCGGGCCGCGTCTCACCGGCGCCCGGCCTGGGCAGGTCGGCGGTTGGTCCGGGCGCAGTCGGCGGAGCGGCGGGAACGACCGCCGGGGCCGTCTCATGGCCGCCGACGCCCACGGCCGCTCCGGTCCCCGGCGTTACCGGTGAAGCCGGGGCCGTCGGGGCGGTAGCGGGAGCCACGGGTGGCCGTGTCGCCACCGTGGCCGGTTCGGGGCGGGCGACGGCCACCGGGGCCTTCTCCGGCCCTTGCTCCAACTGCGCCAGCAGGCGCCGGGACAGGGCCTGGTAGGCCTGGTCGCCCGCGCCCACTTCGGACAGGTGCAGGCGGCGGATGTCCTTCTCGCCCTGGCGCAGCCAGAAGATCTCAAGATCGTTCGTCACTGCCGGAATGGGCCGGATCACGAGCAGATCGTCCAACTCCGCCGCCAGCAGCAGCGCTTGCAGGCCGTCGGCGGCGGTCATCCAGTCATCCCGCATCGGCTGCGGCCAGACCGCGCCGGACACGCGGACGATGGGACTCTCGGGATAGAGGGCAGTGGGCTCCCACTGGCGCGAGCCCGCCAGCGCCTCAATCAGAACATCGGCGAAGCGCACGAAGGGGATACGGTTGGCGGCCGGAGCGGCGTCCACGATCACGCCGACCGAGCGGGGCGCCGTGGCGGCGCCCGCCGCACTGACGACGAGCAGGGCTGCGGCTAGAACTAGCGACGCGGCGAGGGGTCGCGGCATGGCCTCACCTGTGGTTCTGGCGCAGAATCTCTATCCGGGTGCGGCACGTCTCGGCAGCCTGGCCATGCGCCGCGGCGTTGGTCGGGTCGCGGCGAGCCAGATCTTCGTAGGCATTGGCGGCTCGTTCGAGGCTGCCGATGGCCTCCTGGGCGCGGCCCTCGCGGCCCAGTTGCTCCCCCTGAGCGCGCAGCGCGGCGGCATCGTTCCCGCTCGGGGTTGCGGCCGGGGTGCTCCCGGAGGGCTTCGGCGCGGGCTTCGGGTTACTCACCCAGATGGTGATCTCGCTCTTGGAGGTCTTGCCCGAGGTATCGGGGGCGGTCGTCGCGGGCTTCTCGGTCTGCTTGGGCGCAACCGGGGTGATGATCCTGTTGCCCCCGGCCACGATTTCACGCCGTGAACTGGGCGGGCCGGTGGTGGGGGACGGAGTCGTGGTGCGCGCCGTGCCCCGCCAGGTCTCGTACTGCCCGGCGTTACTGTTCACCGTCGGTGGCGGCACGGCCGTCGCGGGCATGGCCATGGCCGGCGTGGCCGCCGTCGTGGCGGCAGGAGGCGGCGTGCCGCCGATGGGCACCGGCTCGAAGGGGTTGCGCCCCGTCGTGTTCGGGATGTACTTCGGGGACGCGGCGATCTCCATGGCCCGGGCCTGCTCCGCGGCGGTGAGCTGCGCGAGGCGATACGCCTGCTCCCATTCGCCGCGCACGGTCGTGTCGCCCGGGGTGAGCTGCCAGGCCGCGCCGTAGTGGGCGGTCGCCTCGGCGTACTCCTGCGCCGCAAACGCCTGGCGGGCCAGCAGCACCTCGCGGTCATACTGCGCCTTCAGCGCGGCCCGCGCCTGCGCGCGGCCCGCACTGACGAGCAGCACCGACCCGAGAATGAGCACGAGGACCGCAGCCCCGATGCCCGCGGCCAACGGCGGGTTCGCCTGGACTTGCTCCTTGACCCACGCAGTGCAGTTGGCGAGGACCGAGCCGTGACGCACGGGGCGCGGGGCCGGCGGAGGCGTGTGCCCCAGGCGCAGACGCAGCAGCGACGCCTTCTGGCGCTCGACCGGCCGATCAGGCGCCAGGCCCAGCACCGTATCGTAGGCATGCAGCGCCGCCGGCAGGTCGCCCGTCTGCTCATGGGCCATGCCCAGCACCGCGTATGCTTCCACATGCCTGGGGTCCAGGGCCACAGCCCGGCGGCAGTTCTCGATCGCGCCAGCGGCATCGCCGTCGGCCAACTGCGTGGCCGCTCGGTCCACCAGCGTGTCAGGGACACGCTCCGGCGCCGCGGCAAACGCGTCGGTGCCCGCGCGCGGGTCGCGGTCCAGATCCGTCAGCGACGCGCCGCAACGAATGCAGAAGGTTCCGTCGGTGGCATTGCGCGCGCCACAACTGCTGCAGGTCTTCATGATGATCGTCCTTCGATCCACAGCCTCGCAGAAATTGACATGATTGCGGATGTATCAGTTTGCGCAGGAAAACTTATACAGTACCGAGTATTCTACATTTCGCGTTGATGTCTGTCAACGGCGAGAATGGGAC